>JBFWKS010000014.1:0-33581 GCA_050252545.1 Solirubrobacteraceae bacterium | reverse complement strand
ACAGCGTCCCGGCGTACGGGTCGGCGGCGACGCGACGACCGGAGCCGTCGATCGAGACGCCGACGCCGGGGATGGCGTCGCGGTCGGGTGCGTCCCCGCCCGTCTGCCCCTGGTCGGGAACGTCACCCGCGCCCCCCGCGATCGCCGCGTCGAGGCTCGTGGCCGCCTCGGCCGCGATGTCCGTCGAGCCGCTCAGTCCCCCGACGACGGCCCTGCGGCCCGCCGGGCCGGGTACCTGCAGGACCGCCGCGGCGGCCTCGCCGGGACGCTTGACGGTGCGCGACTGCACGACCGGGTCGTACTGCTCGAAGAGCGGACGCCGATCGGCGATGTTCGCGCTCGACAGCAGCGCCAGCAGCGCGTCGGCCGAGGACGCGTCGCGCTCCAGCCGGGCCTGCGGTGCCGGATAGATCGACGCCGGTCCACCCGCGGGCTTCTCGGGGAAGATGTCGTACAACGGGCAATCGTCGACGAGTGCCGGGACCGGCATGTCACCGACGAGGTCGTTGCCGTCGAAGACGCGGAACCGGCGGGTGTCGGTGACGACGCCGATCGCGGTGCCGTGCACGTCCCACTTGTCGGTGATCGCGACGACCTCGTCGAGGCGCTCCGGGGTGACGATGCAGAGCATCCGCTCCTGCGACTCCGACACCATCACCTCGAACGGCTCGAGTCCCGTCTGGCGGCGCGGGACGAGCGCGACGTCGAGATCCAGGCCGACCTCGCCCTTGGACGCCATCTCCGACGCCGACGAGGTGAGCCCGGCCGCCCCGAGGTCCTGCACCGACACGAGCAACTCGCGCTCGAGCAGCTCGAGGGTGCACTCGACGAGCTTGGCCTCCTCGAACGGGTCGCCGACCTGCACCGTCGGGCGCTTGTCGGCGTCGTCGTCCCCGAGCTCGGCGGACGCGAGCACCGACGCCCCACCGATCCCGTCGGCGCCGGTCGACGCGCCGAAGAGCACCACGACGTTGCCGACCCCGGTGGCGGCCGAGAGGGTGAGCCGCTCGCGTCGCAGCAGCCCGAGGGCCATCGCGTTGACGAGGCAGTTCGTCTCGTACGGGTCCTCGAAGTACACGTCGCCGCCGATGTTCGGCACGCCGATCGAGTTGCCGTAGTGGCCGATCCCGCGGACCGCACCGTCCAGCAGGAACCGCGAGCGGACCGCACCCGGCGTCGGGTCGCCGTTCGCGTCGGTCGCGTCGACGTCACCGAACCGCAGCGCGTCGAGCACCGCGATCGGACGGGCACCGAGGGCGAAGATGTCGCGCAGGATGCCGCCGACGCCGGTGGCGGCACCCTGGAAGGGCTCCACGGCGGACGGGTGGTTGTGCGACTCGACCTTGAACGCCACGGTCCAGCCGTCACCAACGTCGACCGCACCGGCGTTCTCGCCCGGCCCGAGGACCATCGCCGGCCCCTCGGTCGGGAGCGTCCCCAGGAGCTTCTTGGAGTGCTTGTAGGCGCAGTGCTCGCTCCACATCAGCGAGAACATCGCCAGCTCGACCTGGACCGGTTCGCGACCGAGCTTCTCGGTCACCAGCGCGTACTCGGCGTCGGTCAGGCCCAGCGCACGGGCCTGCTCGATTCCGGGGGCGTCACCGATCGGGGTGACATCGGCGGGCAGATCGCGCACGGTCGGCACCGTGGCGGCGGGCTCAGGCGACACCGACGGCCTCCAGCGGGGAGCGGAACAGGACGAGCCCGTCGACCGACCCGGTGAGCGGGTCGGTGGCGTGCTCGGGGTGGGGCATGAGCCCGACGACGTTGCGACCGGCGTTGGCGACCCCGGCGACGTTGGCCGTAGACCCGTTGGGCCGGTCGTCCTGCGCGTACGTGAAGACGATCTGGTCGTTCGCGCGCATCTCCTGCAGCAGCGGATCGGGCGCGTACCAGCGGCCGGTCTGGTGCTTGGCGGGGATCGACAGGCGCTGCCCGGGCCGGGCGGCGCGGGTCCACGCGGTGTCGGCGACGACGACCTCGAGCTCCACCTGCCGGAAGTTGAACCGGCGGCTGAGGTTCATGAGCATCGTGCCGGGCAGCAGGCCGGCCTCGCACAGGACCTGGAACCCGTTGCAGATCCCCAGCACCGGACCGCCCTCGCGGGCGAACGCGGCGACCGACTCCATCGCCGGGCTGAGCGCGGCGATCGCGCCGGCGCGCAGGTAGTCGCCGTAGGAGAACCCGCCGGGGACGACGATGGCGTCGACGCCCTTGAGGTCGCGGTCGCGGTGCCAGAGCAGCTCGGCGTTGCCGGCGCCGACCGCCCGCTCGGCGGCCAGCAGCGCGTCGACCTCGTCGCAGGTGCCCGGGAACTGGAGGACGCCGACCTTCATCGGACCGCCTCCCGGACCATCGACCGGAGAACCCCGACGCGCATCAGGCGTCGACCTGGATCTCGTAGTCCTCGATCAGCGGGTTGGCGAGCAACCGCTCGCAGATCGCCTCGAGCTCCGACGCGTCGTCGACGTCGAGCTCGACCAGCCGCCCGATCCGGACGTTGCTCGCGGGCGCGAACCCGAGCTGCGGCAGGGCCTGCTCCACCGCGGTGCCCTGCGGGTCGAGGATGCCGGCCTTGGGCCGGATGAGGATGCGGGCGTGGGGCATCGCGAAGGTCCTGGGTCGACGGTCGAGGGGGCCGCGGCGCACGGGCGGCGATGCGCGCCGGCGGAGCAGCGGATCCTAGCGGGGCCCCGCGTCGGAGCCCCGGCCCTGCGACCTGCCGGTGGCACGCCGGCACCGAGCGACGACCCAGGCGGACGAACCGCGCCGCGAACCCGGGGCGCCTGGCCAGATGGTTCCCGCCGGGCCGGCGATGACCGGCACCGGGTCAGCCCGGCGGATGCGGCGTCGCGCTCGCCAGGTCGAAGTACTCCGCCCAGTCGGTGATCCGTCCGCCCTCGACCACCATGACCCCGGCGAGGCGGACCGACACGATCAGCGTGTCGTCGTCACGGCGCAGATGGTCGACGCGCTCGGTGTGCACCACCCCGCCGGCGACCGCCGCCCGCACGGTGTCGACGTCAATCGTCGCCAGGCCCATCCGACCGTGCATGCGCCGCAGCAGCTCGACGGCCTCGTCCGGGCCGTGGGTGACGGCCATCGGACGCTGGTCCCAACGCGCACCAGGGGCGATCGTGTCGGCAAAGGCCAGCAGCATCTCGTCGAACGACACCGCCCACCGGGCGAGGAACCGCTCGACGACCGCCAGCGGCGCGGCCGGGTCGGCGGGCACGGCGGCCGGCATGTCCGGGCCGCCTCGCCCGGGCTCGCCGGTCATCCGTCCTCCCCATCCCACAGCACCGGCACGCCGTAGCGCCGCATGACGGGGTCGGCACTGACGAGCGTCGCGCCTTCGGTCTGCGCCTGCGCGACGAGCAGCCGGTCGAACGGGTCGCGGTGGTGGAACGGCAGCTCCCGGACGGCCCAGGCGTGGGCATCGGTCACCGGCAGCGGGACGAACCCGAACGACATGACGTGCTCACGGAAGTCGGGTCGGACACGGAGCTTGCCGACCGAGACCTCGATCGCGACCTCCCAGAGCACGACGGCGCTGAGGAGCACGTCAGGCAAGCCGCCGCGGACCTCCTGCAGCACCGGGTCGGGAACGCGGCGCTCCGCCTCACCTTCCCCGAGCCAGAGGACGACCTGCGTGTCGAGCAGCAGCCTCACTCGTCGTCGAGCAGGCCGAAATCGCGTTGCAGATCCTCGCCGAACTCGTTGAAGTCGTCCGCCATCCAGATCTCCCCGCGCATGCTCCCGATGAACTCGGCGACCGGGCGCTTCTGCGGCTCGGGCACCAGGCGGACCGCCGGCTTGCCGGCGCGGGTGATGACGACCTCGTCGCCCGCCTCGGCCCGCGCGACGAGCTTCGACAGCTGGGTCTTGGCCTCCGCGATGCCGACGCGCATGGGACGAGCGTAGCGCGGCTGGCCAGCGGTGGCCAGGCGGCGCGACGGCGCGGGACATCGTCGGGCCTCGGTGGTCCCGACGCGCCCGCCCTCGCCCGTATCTGCCTGCAGGTGACGCTCAGCCGGCAACACGCAGGCGCACGCGGCCGACCCGCCGAGCCGTCTTCCCCGCCCGGGTGGTCCAGGTCGCGGTCGCCCGCACCGTGCGCTCGCGCCGCAGAAGGGACCGGCCGCCCGCGGTGAGCCGCAAGCGCAGCGTCCGCGCGCGACGGGTGGACCGCAGCGACCCGCGGGCGAGCGTGACCGTGCGGCGGCGTGTCGCCCGTCCCCGCGTCGCGACCAGACGAACGGTCCCGGCGCACGGGCCCGCGGTCGCGCAGCGCACGCGAAGGCCGAGGCGGCCCCGCCGGACCACCGCTCGCGCGGGCACGGTCACCCGCTGCGGGGTGGCGCCGACCGGTCCGCCCCTGGTCGTCGCGACCGGTGTCTCGTTGGGACCGACCGGGAGAACCACCGGCGGGAAGCCGGGCACGGGCTCCCCCCGCAGCAGCGCGTCGAGCCACGGCATGAGCATCTGCCTTGCCAGCTCACCCTGCAGTGCCCGCGCCTGCTCCTCGGCCGACGGGCCCTCGGCAACGACCATCGCCCCCTCGCGCGGCCCGGAGGTCAACTGGGCGATGTGCAGCTCCGGTACGCCGGGCGGGCGGTCCCAGAAGATCTCGTCGTGGCCCTCGGGGGCCGGCACGTCGCGGGGCGCCAGCGCCCCGGCGCAACGGTCCGCGTTACGGGGTGGCAGCGTGGGCTCTCCGTCGTCTGCCGGAGCGGCGATCCACGCGACGGTACGGCGGCCCACCCACCGTGGCGCACCGGCCCAGCAACTCCGGTCCGGGCGAGCCTCCAGAACGATGTCCACCCCGTCGACGGTCCCGCCCGCGGTCGTCCCGACCCCGCCGGCGAACACCGCCGAGAGCGCGGTGTGCGGCGCCCCGCCAGGGTCGGTCCACGTCGGGAGCCGGTCGTCGCGGGTGGCCCGCACGACCTGCGGCGTCCGCGGCGCCACCAGTGCGAATCGACCGTCGGCATCGGTGGTCGTCCGCTCCAGCGGGTCCGCCGGCTGCCAGAAGGGACCGTCGGAGGCAGTGATCGCGACACCGGCCAGCGGGCGGCCCTGCGGGTCGGTCGCGCGGCCCCGCAGGACGAGTGCCAGGCGACGCAGCTCGACGTCCCAGCGCACGCCGTCCGCGGGCGGGGTCGGCCGCACCGCGCTGACGTTCGACCGGATGTTCGTCTCGGTCATCCAGTGGAACGCGCCCTGGAGTCCGTCGTGCCGCACATGCAGCAGGTAGGGCCGGAGGCTGTCCCCGGTCTCCGGCACGTCCGCGAAGCGAAATGCACCGTCGGCGTCCGTGGTCGTCGAGCGGCGAAGCTCGAGATCGTCCGGATCGAGGTACGTGCCGCCGCGGAAGGCGCGGTCCGCCGGGGCGAGCAGCAGGCGCACCTCTGCCGCGACGACGCGCCCGCCGTCGTCGTCGGTCACCGTGCCGGCCACGACGCCGCTCGGGTCTGGCTCGGCCGCGGCCCCCGGTGCCGTGCCGGCGAGGAAGAGGAACGCGGTCGCCAGCGCGGCTGCTGTTCGCCCCGCGAGCCCGGAGCGGCGGGCGGGAACGGGCACGGGACGCATGCCCGTTCCATCGGCGTCCGTCGACGCCACCTTGAGGCCGTGCGGCCGGCGGGCCGCACGACACGCGCCGCCGATCAGGCCGCGGTGCGCTCCAGCCACGCCGACAGCGGCTCGCCGGTGATCCGCTCGTACGCCTCCTCGTAGCGGTTCTGGGTGCCGGCGACGACGTCGGCGGGGATCTCGGGCGCCGGCGGGGTCTTGTCCCAGCCCGACGACACGGCCCAGTCGCGCACGAACTGCTTGTCGAACGACGGCGGGGTGGAGCCGACGGCGAACTCGTCGGCGGGCCAGTACCGCGACGAGTCGGGGGTCAGCGCCTCGTCGCCGAGCACGAGCTCGCCGGTGGCCGGATCCAGACCGAACTCGAACTTCGTGTCGGCGAGGATCACCCCGCGCTCGCGGGCGTGATCGCGGGCGAACTCGTAGAGCGCGACCGACACCTCGCGCACGCGCGTGGCCAGCTGCTCGCCGCTGTCGAACGCGTCCGTGGCGGCGGCGACGGGCTCGAGCAGCTCGACGGAGCGGGCGAAGTCGATCGCCTCGTCGTGCAGTCCCTGCTCGGCCTTGGTCGACGGGGTGAAGATCGGCACCGGCAGCTGCTGGCTCTCCTGCAGCGCGGCGGGCAGCTCGATCCCCGACACACGACCGGTGGCGAGGTAGTCCTTCCACCCCGATCCGGTGATGTGCCCCCGCACGATCGCCTCGATCGGGAGCATGTCGAGCTTGCGGACCACGACCCCGCGGCCACGGGCCTCGGCCGGCACGCCGTCGGTGTAGGACAGGACGTGGTTGGCGACCAAGTGCTTCGTCCGGTCGAACCAGAACGCCGACAGGCCGGTGAGTACCGCGCCCTTGCCGGGGACGGTGTTGGGGTGGACCACGTCGTAGGTCGACACGCGGTCGCTGGCCACCAGCAGCAGGCGGTCGTCGAGGTCGTAGATCTCGCGGACCTTTCCGCGCGCGAGGAGGGACAAGTCGGACAGGCGGCTCACGGGAGCGGAGGCTAGCGCGCGGCCCCCCGTGACCGCAGGCGCGGACGGCGAAGAGGCTCCGGACGGGAGGGCCCGCATGCGCGGTCCGGCCCCGCCCGGCGGTCACCGCCGGACGGACACACTGCGGGGCGGGTGATCCGTGGATCGCGGGCCGGTGACCCACGGACGGAGTGCCCCGCGCAGGTGCACCGCGATCCGGCACCACCGCGCCTGAGCGGTGGTCGATCAGCGCGGGGCCGCGACCGCGACCCCGCGGGCGGCGACGTCGCGGTGCACGATCGCGAGGCGCCGCTGGAAGGCCTTCATCTCGCGGTTCGCGCCCCAGGCCGAGGGCACCGCCCCGACGACCGGGATCGCCCGCAGCCCGCGGGAGCGCAACGCCGACGCGGTGAACCGCTGCCGGATCCCCGGCAGGTGGCGCAGCCGCCAGAGCAGGCGCAGCGTCGTCCAGGGGGTCCACCGCTCCGGCACCTGCCGACGGACGAGGTCGCCGCCGCGGGCGACGAGCTCGTCCAGGAGCGAGCGCCCGCTGTGGCCGGTGGTGATCTCCTCCGCGGCCGCGGGGTCGTCGAGCAGCTCCCACGCGACGAGGACGTCGCCGGCCAGCTGAGCGTCGGAGCGGGGCTCGTCGAGCCGGCCGGCCTGATCGACCGCCGCGCGGACCTGCTCGACGAACCCGACGACCTCGGTCGGGACGAGCCCCACCGGACCGAACGCCCCGGTTGCCGCCGCGCGCCACCGCACCCGTCGCCGGGCCACGCCGGCCCGCGGCGCCGTCTCGCCCGGCTCGTGCTCGGCCCGCATGAGCCGCACGAGCTCGGTCAGCACCGCCTCGGGAACGCGCGGCAGCGTCGCGGTGTCCTGCCGCGGTCGCCACGCGGCAACCGCCTTCGTCGTCGCGGCGGCCAGGGCGGCGGACTCACGCGGGGTCAGCGGCAGCAGCGGGGCGGACATGGCGCCCAGGGTCGCAGATGGCGGGCGACGCGGTTGGGGGCACAGGTCGTGGCGGTGGCGGGCGACGCGGTCGGGGGCACAGGTCGTGGCGGTGGCGGGCGGTGGGTGGCGGCAGCGGCGCGGGGGCGGCGCGAGGGCGGCGCGAGGGCGGCGCGAGGGCGGCGCGAGGGCGGCGCGAGGGCGGCGCGGGCTGGGGTGACCCGCGGCAGCGGGCCACCGCTGATGGGAGGACGGGAGTCGCGGCGAAACGATGTGACGAACCCCGCTGAACATGGCGGCGTTCGTGACATCGTCGACCCGGGCGCCCGGGTCCGGGGCACGGGTGACGACGCGGCTCGCGCGGCGGCCGGCCGCGATGTGACGAACGCCGCCGAACATGGCGGCCTTCGTCACACGCCTTCGGTGCCTTCTCCCTACCTCCGCCCCTACAACCCCGCGTCCGCCAACCGTCCGACGATCTCGTCGGCGTGGCGGGTGTAGTGACCCAGGTCGAAGACCGCGTCGAGATCGAGGTGTCGCGTCCGCTCGTCGTCCTGGGCCAGCGAGCGCAGCGGCGTGCGGGTGTCCCACGCTCGCTGGGCCAGCTCCTGGGCGACGCGATAGGCGTCGTCGCGCACGAGGCCCGCCTGGGTGTCGGTGCCGTTGATGAGCGCCAGCAGCAGACGCTGGCTGAACATCGCGCCGGAGGTGATGTCGAGGTTCTCGCGCATCCGGTCCTCGTGCACGACCAGGCCCGACACGACCCGGGTGGCGAGCGACTGCATGTAATCCAGGGCGATCGTGGCGTCGGGCAGGATCACCCGCTCGGCGCCGGAGTGACTGATGTCCCGCTCGTGCCAGAGGGCGACGTTCTCCACGCCGGCCTGGGCGTAGCCACGCAGCACGCGGGCCAGGCCGGTGATCCGCTCCGTGGTGATCGGGTTGCGCTTGTGGGGCATCGCCGAGGAGCCCTTCTGGCCCTTCTTGAACGGCTCCTCCGCCTCCCGCACCTCGGTCCGCTGGAGGTGACGGATCTCCGTTGCCAGCCGCTCCAGGCCGGCCCCGGCGAGGCTGATCGCCTGCAGCAGTTGGGCGTGGCGGTCGCGCGGGATGACCTGCGTCGACACGGCCTCCCCCGCCAGGCTCAGGCCCTCCAGGACCCGGGCCTCGAACGCCGGCGACGTGGCCGCGTAGGTCCCGACCGCGCCGGAGAGGGCGCCGACCGCGACCTGGTCGAACGCCTCGGCGAGCCGCTGCGCGTTGCGGTCGGCCTCCAGGGCGAACCCGGCGAGCTTGATCCCGAACGTGGTCGGCTCGGCGTGGACGCCGTGCGTGCGACCGGTGCAGACGGTGTGGACGTGCTCGCGGGCCTTGGCCGCCAACGCCTCGGCAACGTCCTGCGCCCCGGCCACGACGATCTCGCCGGCCTTGCGCAGCTGCACCGCCAGGGCGGTGTCGAGGACATCGGACGAGGTCAGCCCGAAGTGGATCCACCGACCGCCGGGCCCAGCCGATGCGGACAGCACGTCGACGAAGGCGGCGACGTCGTGGTCGGTGACCTTCTCGCGCTCCTGGACCGCCTCGACGGTGAACGTGGCGGCGCGGATCGCGTCGAGGTCAGCGGCGGTCGGACCCCCGCCGTCCAGGCCGTCGAGGACGGTCAGCGCCTCGGCGGCGGCGACCTCGACCTGCCGCCACGACTCGAGCTTGGCCTGATCGGTCCAGACGGCGCCGATCTCGGGACGGGTGTAGCGCGGGATCATCGCGGCGGATTCTCGCGGAATCGGGCGCACCAGGGCCGCCCGCCGCCGGTCCGGTCCGCTTGGCGATCGTTCACACGGTACGAACGATCGCCAAGCACCGCTCGGGGGACGGGTGGCCGGTCGCCCACCCGCCACGGGGCAGCGGGTCGGATGCCCGTCGCCCCACGACGGTGAGACGACCCGCTCCCCGGCCCGACGGACGCCGCGACCCGCCACCGCGACAGCGGGTCGTCTGACCGTCGCCCCACGACGGTGAGACGACCCGCTCCCCGGCCCGACGGACGCCGCGACCCGCCACCGCGACAGCGGGTCGTCTGACCGTCGCCCCACGACGGTGAAACGACCCGCTACCCGGCCCGGCACCGGCGTCCCGGTCCGGGCCGGCATCGCTCCCAACATCGGCGTCGGCGTCCGCGTCGGCGTCCTCCTCTCCGAACGGGGGGTCCGCGGTCCGGGCACGCCGTTCGGGGGTCGGGCGCCGTCACGCCCGCGATACGTTCGGGGCATGTGCCCGTCGGTGTTCCCGCAGGTCCTCGAGGACCCGATCCGCAACCGCGGGACGGCGTTCACCGCCGAGCAGCGCCGGGTGCTCGGGCTCGACGGGCTGCTGCCCCCGGCGATCGAGACGCTCGAGGACCAGGCGACCCGGGCCTGGGAGGTCTTCCGTCGCCGGCCGACGCCGCTGGACAAGTACGTCAACCTGCGCGAGCTGCGCGACACGAACCTCGTCCTGTACTACCGGCTGCTCGTCGACCACCTCGAGGAGGTCCTGCCGATCGTCTACACGCCGACGGTCGGCCTGGCCTGCCAGCGGTTCCACCGCATCTTCCGTCGCCCGCGCGGCCTGACGCTGAGCTACCCGATGCGGGACCGGCTGCCGGAGCTTCTGCGCAACCGCCGCGAGCAGGAGGTCGACGTCATCGTCGTCACCGACGGCGAGCGGATCCTCGGGCTCGGCGACCAGGGCGCCGGCGGGCTCGGGATCCCGATCGGCAAGCTCGCGCTCTACACCGCGATCGGCGGCCTGGACCCGCGGCGGACCCTGCCGATCGTCCTCGACGTCGGCACGAACAACGAGGAGCGCCTGGCCGACCCGGGCTACCTGGGCTGGCGTCACGAGCGGATCACCGGACCCGAGTACGACGACTTCGTCGAGCGATTCGTCACCGCCGTGGAGGCGGAGCTGCCGCAGACCCTCGTGCAGTGGGAGGACTTCGCCACCCACAACGCCCGGCCCATCCTCGACCGCTACCGCGACCGGATCTGCACCTTCAACGACGACATCCAGGGCACCGCGGCCGTGGCGCTCGGCGCGCTCATCGGCGCGACGCCCGCGGCCGGGATCCGGCTGCGCGACCACCGGATCGTCGTCCTGGGCGCCGGGTCGGCGGCGATCGGCGTCGCCGACGAGATCCGCCACGCGCTGTCCACGGATGGCCTGGACCCGGACGAGGCCCGCCGCCGGTTCTGGGTGATCGACGTCGACGGCCTGCTGACCGAGGACCGCGACGACCTGACCCCCGAGCAGCGGGCGTTCGCCCGACCGGCCGGCGAGCGGCTCGCCGCCGGGGGCCCGTCGACCGGGTCGGTGCTGCACGACGTCGTCCGTGCCGCACGACCAACGGCGATGATCGGCCTGTCGACCGCGCACGGCGCGTTCACCGAGCCGATCGTGCGCGAGATGGCCGAGCACGCGACGCGGCCGATCATCCTCCCGCTGTCCAACCCGACCGCCCGGGCCGAGGCCGAACCGATCGACCTGGACCGCTGGACCGACGGCCGGGCCCTGGTCGCGACCGGGTCGCCGTTCCCGCCGATCGAGCGCGACGGTCGCACGATCCCGGTGTCGCAGTCCAACAACGTCTACGTCTTCCCCGCCGTGGGGCTCGGCGTGGTCGCCGCCCAGGCCGCCCGGGTGACCGACGGGATGCTGCGCGCCGCGTCGACGGCGCTCGGCGCACGCTCTCCGGCCCGCGCCAACCCCAACGCGCCGCTGCTGCCGCCGATCGCGGAGCTGCGGGACACCGCCGGCGAGATCGCGTTGGCCGTGGCGCTCGCCGCGGTCACCGACGGTGTCGCGCCCGAGCGCGACGAGGACGACCTGCGCGGCCGGATCGCCCGCTCGCGGTGGGAGCCGGTCTACCCCGAGGGCACCTGACCTCGATCGGATGCGGAGGCCGTCACCCGCGGCCCGGCAGCCCCCGGCGCGTCGCCAGGTGCCAGGTGGCGACGGTCGCCGCGTCGACGATCTCGCCCCGGCCGATCATCGCGTCGAGCTCGTCGGGGGTGACGGCCCGCGGGACGATCAACCCCTCCTCCTCGGCCTCGGGCTGCGGCGGTCCGGGACGCAGGTCGGTCGCGAGGAACGCCGTGAACCGCTGGTCGGCCATGCCGGGGGCGAACGCCATCTCCCCCAGGCGGTCGAGCCGTCCCGCCTCGAACCCGGTCTCCTCGCGCAGCTCGGCGCGCGCGATCTCCTCGTGACTCCCGGCGGGCGACGTGGCGCCGTCCTCGGCGTGGACCGCGCCCTGCGGAAGCTCCCACGACCACGCGCCGAGCGGGTGGCGGTCCTGACCGACCAGATGGACGTGGCGGCCATCCCACGGCACGACCACCGCGGCGTGCGGCTTCATCACGACCGCATAGATCCCGGGCTGCGACCCGCCCGCGGGATCGGTGCGCTCGATCGCATCCTCGCGCAGCACCATCCACGGGTTGCGGTACACCTCGCGCGTGCCGACGGTGACGATCCGCCGGGTCGGACGGGGACGGAGAGCGTCGTCGGGCACGTCCGACACCGTAGTGCCCGCGTGACGGATCGACGTGGCCCACCGGCGATCGCCGACCACGGGCGGAACCGCCGCGGGACGGGCCGCCACGATCGGGCGACGGTCGGCCGCGACCGGGAAGGGCGGCGTCACCCTCATCCCCCATCCGTCCACGTCCCACGTCCGAGCGGGCGCGGACGTCCGCCGAACGTCCGTCCAACATCGGAGGAGGTGTCCGAACTGCGCCGTATGGTCCCAAGTGTTGTTGCGCCCCGTTCCGCGACACGGCGCGCCGGGCGGCCCGTTCCGCGAGCGGATCGTCGTCGTGGGCGGGGTGCGCACCCGGGCGCTCCGGGTCGAAGGCGACGGGCCACCCACCCTGCTGCTGCACGGGTACACCGACTCGGCCGACACGTGGCGGCCGCTCCTCCACGAGCTCCACGCCCGAGGGCGCGCGGCGATCGCCGTCGACATGCCCGGCCACGGGCACGCCGATCCGCCCCGGCCGGCCGCGATCCTGCCGCAGCTGCGGTCGTTCGCCACGGCGTTCGCGCACCAGCACCCGGGGGCGGTCCTGACCGGCAACTCGCTCGGAGGCCTGTCGGCGCTCCTCGCGGGCGAGGAGCGGGGGCTGCCGGTCGCCGGCCTGGTGCCGATCGGGCCGGCCGGCCTGGGCTACCAGCCGTGGTTCCTGGCGATGCGCCACCTGATCACCCCGGGCCTCATCGCCGGGTCGACGCTGCCGGCCGTCACCGCCCGCATCGCCGTGTCGCGGGTGTTCTCGCTGATTGCCGCCCAGCACCCGATCCCCGACGACGTGCTCCGGCGCTACGCGTCGCACTACCGCGATCGCAAGCGCGTACGCGGATTCCTGACGATGGTGCGGCGCCTGCAGTCGGAGGGGATGCCCGGGTGCCTCGACATCGCCCGGATCGAGGCGCCGATCCTCGTCGTGTGGGGACGCCACGACTCGCTCGTGCCGGCGGCCGGCGCCGCACTGATCCGCGCCGAGCGCCCCGACGCCGAGCTCGAGATCTGGGAGGACTGCGGCCACTGCCCGCAGCTCGAGGTACCCGGACGGCTCGCCGACCGCATCGGCGGGTTCGCCGATGGCGTCGCCACGACCATGCCGCACGCTCTCGACACGGGCACGGCGCAGACGCCCGGCGCCCCGCGGATGCCCGTCCCGCAGACGCCCGGCGCGTCGCAGGTCCTGGGCGCGGCACGTGCCCAGCGCGTGGCCACCGCCTGACGCACCTGGCGACCCCGAGCCCGATCCGGGTCTCATACTGCCCGCATGCCGTCCGCCGCCCGGGACCCCGACGACGACCCGTTCGTCGTGCCGGACGCGATCGCCGCCCTCGGACCGGATGCGGCCGACTGCGCCCGACGCCTGGTCCACGAGGCCCGGGACCGGCAGTCGACCGAGATCGAGACCTCGCTGGAGCGCGCGCTGCACGTCGTTCCCCGGCCCGCGCGGACGATCGTGCGGCGGATCGTCCTGGGATGAGCGCGCCCGGCACCGCGGTCGACGCCGAGCTGCGACGCCTGGCCCGCCGACTCGACGTCGACGTCGCCGAGCTGCAGCCGCTCGCCGGCGCGCCGGTCGAGGCGCTGCGTGCGTTGCGCCTCGCCGCGTCCGACGACCTCGACGCGCGCGGCGAGGCGGGGTTCCGCCGGGTGGCCGCGCTCGCCCGGCTGCTGCCCGGCCCGATCGCCGCGATCGTCGCCGAACGAGCACTCGGCCCCGAGCTCGCCGCGCGTGCCGCTCCCCTCATGGACGCCGACACCGTCGGACGGCTCGTGCCGCGGATGAGCACCGAGTTCCTGACCCGCGCGGTGCTGACGATGGAGACGCGGCGGATCGTCCACCTGCTGGCGGCGATCCCCGCCGACGCACTGGCCGAGGTGTCCGTCGAGCTCGAGCGCCGCGAGGCGTGGATGACGATCGGCGACATCGCCGGGCACCTGGAGGGCACGCCGCTCCACGTCGCGCTCGCGTCGATCCGCGACGAAAGCGTCCTGGCGACGCTGCCGTGGATCGAGGACCCGGCGACGATCGACCGGATCACGGCCGCGATCGCGCCCGATCGCACCGAGCTGCAGGCTGCGATCGCCCGCCGCTGAGCGGCCCCGCCACCTCCATAGTTGACGCAGGCGTCACGTTCGGTCAGGCTGGGATCCCGACCCGCGTCCGCGCGGGTCGGTTCGCCCGACCGCGGTGGCATCCACACGCCACCCCACGACCCCGAGGTGCAGCCGATGCTCGATCCCGCCGCCCTGACCGACGCCCCTGCCGGCGACGTGCCCGTCGCCGCGGCGCCCCCGACCCGGCCCGCCGGTGACACGCACGCCGCCGACCACGCCGTCGAGAACCCGGCCGACGGGTCGGTCGCGGGGCACGTCCACTTCGCGTCGACGGACGAGGTCGACGAGGTCGCCCGGCGGCTGCGTGCCGCGCAGCCCGCGTGGCAGCAGCTCGGTCCGCGTGGTCGTGGCGCGGTCCTCGGTCGGTTCTCGCGCTGGCTCGACGACCACCGCGAGCGGCTCGAGCGGCTGCTCGTCGCGGAGACCGGCAAGTCCGCCGGCGACGCGTCGATCGAGATCCCGATGGTCCAGGGGATCATCACGTACTACGGCGGCAACGCCGAGGCCTTCCTCGCCCCCGAGCGCCGTGGCTCGTCGTCGGCGCTGACCGCCGCGAAGAAGGTGACCGTCGAGTGGCACCCCCGCCGGCTGGTGGGCATCATCGCGCCGTGGAACTACCCGCTGGCGAACGCGCTGATGGACGCGGTCCCCGCCCTGACCGCCGGCTGCGCGGTCCTGCTCAAGCCGTCGGAGGTCACGCCGTTGGTCGCGGAGGAGCTCGGGCGCGGGTGGCGCGAGATCGGCGCCCCCGACGTGTTCGCCGTCGTCCACGGCGCGGGCGACGTCGGCGGTGCGCTGATCGACCGGGTCGACATGGTGCAGTTCACCGGGTCGAGCCGCACCGGGGCCGCCGTCGCCGCACAGGCCGCCGGTCGCCTGATCCCGTGCAGCCTGGAGCTCGGCGGCAAGGACCCCATGATCGTCCTCGAGGACGCCGACCTGGACCGCGCCGCCAACGGTGCGGTTTGGGGCGCGATGTTCAACGCCGGCCAGACCTGCGTGTCGGTCGAGCGGGTGTACGTCCACGCCTCGGTCTACGACGGGTTCGTCGCGCGGGTCGTCGCCGGGGTCGAGGCGCTCCGGCAGGGTGCGGGCAGCGGGGGCGACCCCGATGTCGGTGCGCTCGCCGACGAGCGACAGCTGGCGATCGTCGAGCGTCACGTGAGCGAGGCCGTCGGCGCGGGCGCGCGGGCGCTCACCGGTGGGCGTCGCCGGCCCGGTCCGGGAACGTTCTTCGAGCCGACGGTGCTCGTCGACGTCGATCACTCGATGTCGTGCATGACCGACGAGACCTTCGGTCCGACGCTGCCGATCATGCGCGTGGCGGACGAGGACGAGGCGGTCCGGCTGGCGAACGACTCGCCGTACGGCCTGTCGGCGACGGTGTGGACCGGTGACGCGGCGCGCGGCCGGCGGATCGCGTCGCAGCTCGAGGCCGGTGCGGTCAACGTCAACGACGTGATCGTCAACCTGCTGACGATGACCGCCCCACACGGCGGGGCGAAGACGTCCGGGATCGGCCACCGCTTCGGCGGCGCGTCGGGCGTGCAGAAGTACTGCCGGACGACCGCGGTGGTGGAGGCCCGGATGACGCCGAAGAGCGAGCCGCTCTGGTACTCGAGCGGCCCGCGGACCCGGCGACTCGCCAAGCGCCTGATGGCCGCGACCGCGCGGCGCGGTCAGCGGCGGTTGGCCCGCCGGGATCGCTGAGGCGGGCCGACTTCTGGGGACTCCTGCGGCGTCGGTGTCGGGCCGACGCCGTCGTTTCGCGTAGGGGTGGTGGCAGAACCTGTCGGGGGGTGGTGGTTCGTGACACCGGCCCCGAACGACTCAGGCTCCTCCGCCTGCTCCGGGTCCTCCGACGGTCCTCCTCCGCCCTCGATCCGCAGCGGACGCGACTCAGGCCTTGACCGGCGCGGCGCCGTCGCCGCTGTTGAGGATGCGGATCGCCAGGTGGGCGGCGTTGCGCGGGTTGTCCAGGCCGACGGCGGCGACCGGCACCCCAGGGGGCATCTGGACGACCGAGAGGATCGCGTCCAGGCCACCGGCGGCCGACAGGCGGCTCGACAGCGGCACGCCGACGACCGGCAGATCGGTGTGCGCAGCGGCGACGCCGGGGAGCGCGGCCGACAGGCCCGCGCCGGCGATGATGACCCGCAGGCCGCGCATCCGCGCGTTCTTGCAGTAGTCGGCGACGAGCTCCGGATCGCGGTGCGCGCTCATCACGCGGATCTCGAAGGCGATGTGGTGCTCCTTCAGCACCGCCCCCGCCTTCTCCATCTCGGGCAGGTCGCTCTTGCTGCCCATGATGATGCCGACCCGTGGCGCGTCGCCGGGGACGTCGACGGCGTCCTCCAGCAGCTGGGTCGCGGGGTCCTGGGTGGAAGTCTGGTTCTCGGACATGAAGACGGGCCGTCGGTCGGGGGCGGTAGGGCAGCAAAAGCCTATGAGAGAGCGGCCCCGTCCCGCGAGCCGCCCGTCACGGGGTCGGGCCGGACACCACCGCCGGGATCGCGATCTCGCGCTTGAGGATCTTGCCGGTCGGGCCCTTCGGCAGCTCGTCGACGAGCCAGATGCGTCGCGGGTACTTGTACGCGGCGACCCGCTCGGCGACGAAGTCGCGCAGGTCGTCCGCGGTCGCCGTCGCCCCGTCCGTCAGCGCGACGGCCGCGCCGACCTCCTCCCCCAGCCGGTCGTCGGGGACGCCCACCACCGCCGCCTCGCGGACGGCGGGATGCTCGTAGAGCACCTCCTCGATCTCCCGCGGATAGACGTTGTACCCGCCGCGGATGATCATGTCCTTGGCCCGGTCGACGATGAAGTAGTACCCGTCGTCGTCGACGCGGGCCAGGTCGCCGGTCCGCAACCAGCCGTCGGCGTCGACCGTCTCGGCCGTGGCGTCGGGTCGCCCCCAGTACCCCTTCATGACGTTGTGACCGCGGACCTCGATCTCGCCGATCCCGTCGTCGGAGGGCTCCCTCAGGCGCATCTGCACGCCGACGATCGGCGTGCCGATCGACCCCGGCTTGCGCTCGCGGTCGGGATGGTTGAACGACGTCACCGGCGAGGTCTCCGACAGGCCGTACCCCTCCAGCACGATGCAGTCGAACGTCTGCTCGAAGCCGCGCATGACCTCGACGGGCATCGGCGCCCCGGCCGAGACGCACAGGCGCAACGTGCCGGTGTCGACCCGATGGCCAGCGTGGAGCATCGCCGCGAACATCGTCGGCACGCCCTCGAGGATCGTCACGCCGTCGCGGGCGATGACGTCGAGCGCCCGGACCGGGTCGAACCGGGGGACGAGCGTCAGGCACGCGCCGGCGGCGACGGCGGCGTTGAGTCCGACCGTCTGGCCGAAGGAGTGGAACAGCGGGAGCGCGCCGAGCACGACGTCGTCGGGGCCGAGGGGGAACATCCGCACGATCTCGGCGACGTTCGCCCGCAGGTTGGCGTGGGTGAGCTCGGCGCCCTTGGGTCGCCCGGTCGTCCCCGACGTGTAGAGGATCACCGCCGTGTCGTCGTCGGCCCGCTCCGCCACGTCGCGGTGGGGCGTGGTGGCCGCGAGCTCCCGGGCGAACGGCTCGGGATCGACGACCATGCACGACGCGCCGGCGGCGTCGGCGCCCGCGCGGGCCGCATCGGCGAACGCCGACCAGACGATGACGAGCGCCGCCCCCGGATCGGACAGGTAGTAGCCCGTCTCGCGCTCCTTGAGCAGGACGTTCATCGGCACGACGATCGCCCCGACCCGCAGCACCGCGTAGTACGCCACCGCGAACTGGGGGACGTTCGGCAGCATGATCCCGACGCGGTCGCCGGGGACGATGCCCCGCGCCAGGAGGATCGCGGCCAGACGGGCGCTCGCGTCGTCGAGCTCCGCGTACCGGGTCGCGTGCTCGTCGAGGCGCAGGACCACGCGATCGGGGTGGCGGGCGGCGGACGCGGTGAGGTTGCGGGCGAGGTTCGTCATCGGGAGCTCCATCCGGGGCGGCGGCGACGCCGCCGGGGGGGGGGGGGACGGGCCCGCAGACTCCGCCGCCGGTCCGTCGCGGGGAACGGAGCGCTCTCCGAGATCCCGCGCTCGCGTTTGGCGGGACCTACAGCCGCATGGCGTCGCGCTGGAGCGCCCACCAGAGCCCGGCGACGGTCTCTGCGTCCCGCAGCGACGCGCCGGTGAGCTCCTCGAACCGCGACAGCCGGTAGCGGACCGTGTTCTGGTGCACGAAGAGCCGCACCGCCGTCCGCTCCACCCGCATGCCCGACTCGAGGAACGCGCGGAGCGTCGGGACCAGGTCCGCGCCCGACCCGCCACGGGCGAGCGGCTCCAGATAGCGCGCGGCCAGGACCCCGCCGACGTCGACGTCGAGCGCCACCGCGGCCCGCAGCCCCAGGTCGTCGAAACCGTGGACCCCCTCGAGCCCGCACGCGACGGCGGTCAGCAACGCCCGGGTCGCCAGGTCGTGGGACTCGGCGAGGCGCTCGAGCGGACGTGGTGGCCCGACCCCCACGACTGCATCCGTCACGTCCCGTGGGACCTGCATCGCGAACCCGGCGAGCTCTCCGTCCAGCGACGCCCCGATGCCGACGCGGTGCACGGCACGCCCGCGGAATCCGAGCGCCTCCTCGATCCGGGGCACCATCGCACCGGCGGCGGGGCGGCAACGGATCGCCATGTACTCGGCCGTCGGGTCGAGCCCGTGCGCCTCGGCGCGCAGCCGCACCTCGCTCTCGGGCATCGCGCCGACGAGCGCCCCGCGCACGAACGCCGTCCGCCGCTCGCCCTCGACCGCCGCCAGGCGCCGTTCGGTGTGGCGGTGCGCGGTGGCCGCGGCGGCCATCGCGACGTCGGACCACGCCAGGGTGACCTGGACGAACTCGAGGACCTCGCCGTCGGGGATGCCGAGGCGCCGGCCCTGCTCGCGTGCGCACCCGACGACGACGTCGACCCCGATCCGCCACGCGCGGAGCATCTCGTCGACCGGGATCCCCTGCTGGGCACGTCGTTCTCCGAGCGCCGCCAGGGCGGTGCGCTCGTCCGCCCCGAGCCGGTCGCCCGACGGCGGGGTGCCGGCGGCGGTGCCGTCGCGACCGGTGCGCGCCGCCCGCAGCACGGCGTCGATCCCCAGGCGCACGTCGGTGTCCAGCTGCCGTGGCGGTAGCGCACGGTACGTGCGCAGTCCGGCCCGCATCGCCTCGCGGACGCGTCCGGCGACCTCGTCGTTGTCGGCGTCGAGCGCGTCGAAGAGCCGCTCCCAGGCCCCGCCGACCTCCACTGATCGCCCGTTCCGCATCCCCGTCACCGACTCTAGCCGAGGATGGCTCGCCGACCGGGCGTCTTCGCCCCGGGCGGTCAGGCCGGGAATCGCTCCACCGCGCGGGCCGCGATGTCGGTCCGCAGCTGGCGCCCGTCGAACCGCACGCCGTCGGCGGCGGCGTACGCGGCGTCCCGCGCCGCGGCCGGGCCGTCGCCGAGGGCGGTGAGGTTGAGCACCCGGCCACCGGCGGTGACGGGGCGTCCCCGATCGTCGACGGCGGTCCCGGCGTGGGTCAGCTCGATCCCGTCGGGCAGCCCGTCGAGCCCCGCGATGACGTCCCCTGCCGACGACGACGCCGGGTAGCCCTCGGACGCGAGCACGAGCGTCACCGCCCACGCCGGGTCCCACTCCAGGGTCGCCCCGTCCAGCCCGGCCCCGCCGGCGGTCGTCCGCACCATCAGCCCGTACAGATCGCTGCGCAGCCGTGGCAGCACCGCCTGCGTCTCGGGATCACCGAACCGGGTGTTGTACTCCAGCACCCGCACGCCGTCGGCGGTCAGCATCAGCCCGGCGTAGAGCACGCCGCGGAACGGCGTGCCGCGGCGGGCGAGCTCGTCGACCACCGGCTGGTGGACGAGCCTCGAGATCTCGGCGGCCCGGTCCGCGTCGACGCCGACCACGGGCGAGTACGACCCCATCCCGCCGGTGTTGGGGCCCTCGTCGCCGTCGAAGATCCGCTTGTAGTCCTGCGCGGGCGCGAGCGGGATCGCACGCTCGCCGTCGCAGATGGCCAGGAGGGACACCTCCTCGCCGTCGAGGAACTCCTCCACGACGACCGCGGCCGCGCCGAACCGCCGGTCCTCAAGCATGTCGATCAGGGTCTCGCGGGCCATCACCTCGTCGGTGGCGATGACGACGCCCTTGCCGGCCGCGAGCCCGTCGTACTTGAGCACGACCGGGTAGCGGGTGATCGCGGCCATGCCGTCGTCGACGGTCGTGACCGTCGCGTGGCCCGCGGTCGGGACGCCGGCGGCGAGCATGATCTCCTTGGCGAACGCCTTGGAGCCCTCCAGCCGTGCGGCGGCCGCGGACGGCCCGAAGGCCGGGATCCCGGCGGCGTCGAGCGCGTCGACGAGCCCGGCGACGAGCGGCACCTCCGGTCCGACCGCCACCAGGTCGACGGCCAGGTCACGGGCGAGCGCGACGAGCCCGGCGACGTCGTCGGCGGGCACCGCGTGCAGCGTCGCGTCGGCCCCGATCCCCGGGTTGCCGGGCGCGGCGTGCAGGGTGATCCCGGGCGACGTGCGCGCCAGCGCACGGACGATCGCGTGCTCACGCCCACCGGCACCGACGACGAGGACCTCAGCCATGGGCGCCACGGTACACGCCGGGTCGCCGGCACCGCCGGGTCGGGAGGGATCCGAACACGCGCAGGAGCGGGCCCCGGCCTCCCGCTCCGGTTCGGGCCCGCCTCAACGCGGCCGGGCGACGACCGTCATGTGGAACGCGGTGCGGTGCTCGTCCTGCAGCTCGAAGCCGGTGACCTCGAGCATCCGGCGGACCGCGCCGGGCGAGATCCCCCAGTACCAGCCGACGTAGCCCTCGGCGGGATCCAGGCGCCGGTCGATGCCGGGGTGCGTCCCGGGCTCGGGCGCGAACTCGCAGACGGTGCCGCGTCGCGGGACCGTCTCGGTGGCGAGGATCAGCGTGCGGCCGGTCAGCGCGCGCAGGCGCTCCAGGGTCAGGAGCGGATGGGGCGCGTGGTACAGCACCCCGGAGCACCAGACGACGTCGTGCGGGCCGACCTCGTCGACGAGCGCCGGGTCGTGCAGGTCGCCGCGGACGAACCGCATCGACGATCCCCGGCGGGCGTGCTCGGCGAGGTACTCCGGGGACGCGTCCATCACGTCGACGCCGGTCACCGCGGTCGCGCCGGCCGCCTCCGCAGCGAGCGCGATCCCGCCGTGGATCTGCCACATGCAGCCGACGTCGAGGAAGGTCCGCCCCGCCGCGTGCTCGGCGACGAGCTCCTCGCGGGGCGGGGTGGCGCGGGACAGGCGCTGGCGGAGACGGGCGGCAAGCACGGCCGCGGATGGTACGGAGAGACGCCCACGACCGCGGGTAGGGCCATGCGGGCGATCCCGCCTGCGGGCCTACCCGTCACTCAGGGCTTGGCGGTGCGATCCGCCACGAGCGTCGACTGGCGCAGCTTGCCGTTCGCCACCGTCGCCCGAACCCAGGCGGCGGTGAAGCGCCCGTCGGGCAGGGCCGCGATCGCGGCCGAGCCGAACGTGCTGCGCCGCTCGAGGAGCTGCTCGTCGGCGAGCTGGTCGAGCGTCTCGGGCTCGCCGAGGGCCCCGTCGCGCGGCCGGAACGCCGCCTGGACGGCGACGCCACGGTCGCTGTTGGATCCGCCGGTGGGGCGCTCGAGCTCGCGGACCAGCACGACGGCGGTGGTCCCCTGACGGGACGTGGCCACATCGTGCACCCGCCCGGCGGACGCGATGTCGCGCGCATCGCCGAGACGGCCGGCGGCGTTGCCCTCCGCGATGCGCGGAATGTCATGGGCGGTGCCGTCGGCGACGCTGCCGACCGTCTGGCTCCACGCCACGAGCGGACGGCGGCTGCCGTCGACCGCGGTCACGATCGCCCCGTTGGGGGCGCGGACGAGCGCGCCACCGCGGTCGAGGAGCTTCGTCGCGAAGCGGTCGTCGTCGGTGTCGCGGGTGGCGGACCGCACGACGTAGGGCTTCTTGCGCGCATCGGCGTCGTCCTGCTCGCCCCAGGCGATCACGGCACGACCCTTGTTGCCGACGCTCGCGCTCGCACCCCGGAACCCGGGTCCACCGCGGCGCAGGACCTGCAGCTTGCCGAGCTTGCCGGAGCGGACGTCGAGCGGCCGCACGTACAGGCGGCGCGTCTTCTCGGTGGCGCCGCGCTCGAAGACGAGGACGGTGCGACCCGCCGGCCCGGTCGCGAGCGCCAGCAGCCGGCTGGAGGGGGACCCACTGATCCGCCGCGGCTTGCCCAGGCGGATGCTCTTGTCCTTGGCGCGGGCACGGTGCCAGGCGGCGTAGACGCTGACGCTGCCGTCCGCGCCGACGTCGCTCCACGCGAGGACGATGTCGCCCTTGCGGGTGCCGGCGATCCGCACCGGCTCGTCGAGCACCGCGGTGCCGGCGGAGCGGATCGGTCCGACCGCCACCTGCGCCGGGTCGCTCGATCCGGTCGAGACACCGACGCGGTAGTCCGTGAGCTTGACGGTCCGGCGCCCGCCCTTGCCGTCGGGCACGCGACGACTGACCGTGCCGCGGGCGTTCATGCGCCCGAAGACCATGTTCGACGTGCCGAACGGGACGGGGTCCGGGAGCGTGCCGCGCACGGTCCGACGCCCGCCGGGCGTACCGTCGGCCGCCACGGCCAGGATGCGCGTGTTGATCGCGTTCCGGGCACCGCTCACGCGCCCGTTGACGGCGCGGTTCCCGGACCCGTCGACGGTCAGTCCGGCGACGCCGACGGACGTGTCGAGCTCCTTGGGCTCGCTCCAGTCCGCCGAGGCGATCGACGGTGCGACGAGCAGGGCCGACGTCGCCCCGAGGACGACGAGCGGACGACGCGGAAGGAAGGCGGGGTTGATCAAGGGTGCTCCGGTGGCCGGGATCGGGCCACACGCAGGCCCGTCTCGACGGTAACGGATGCCCGTGCTCCCAGGCGCCGGTGGGCGATCCCGCCCCGTGCCGGTGCCGCGATCCGCCCCGGAGGGTCGCCCCGGCGCGGCGAGCCGCCGCGCATGGGCGACGGTCCGGTCAGATCCCGGCGATGAACTCGTCGATCGGGATCGCGGCGAGCGTCTCGTAGCTGCCGGTGCCGCGCGAGGACAGCTCGAGCGAGATCCGGGCGATCGTCTGCTCGTCCGGCGCCTCGACGACGTTGACGAAGTCGTACTGCCCCAGGACCGCCCACTGCGCGGTGACCGACCCGCCGAGCGCCTCGACCTCCTTGTTGACCTCGCGGATCCGCTGCGGGTTGTTCTTGATCGTCTGCACGCCGTCGGACGACAGCCGCGTCAGCAGGACATAGGTGGGCACAGGGCTTCTCCGTGATCGGGTCTCGGGGACGGGCCGTCCCGCACCCCGGTTCTATCCGATCCGCCCATCGGCGTGGGCTCGCCCCGTCGCCCCGACGGGTGATCTCGCGGTGTCCAGGTGCGCCAGGGCCCCCCGGTCCGTACGATCGTGCCGATGCGCGCCGGCCAGCTCTGGCGGGACCACCCCACGGCCGTCGTCGCGACGGGCTGCGTGGTGCTCCTGCTCATCGCCTCGCAGATCCTGTTGCCGATGATCGCGGTGCGGGTCGTGCGGGACCGCGTCGGCGATCCCGGCGCGGACGTGACCGTCAAGGCGTTCCCGGCGTTGAAGATGGCGTTCGGCAACGTCGACCGGGTGACGATCCGTGCCGCCCGGATCGGGCAGGGCCAGGACGACCTCGACGCGCGCCTGGAGGAGGCCGGCAAGGTCGGCGAGATCGACGCCGAGATCGACGAGATCCCGGTCGACGGTCTGGTGCTGCGCGGGATCCGGGCCCGGGTCGACGACGGCGACGTGACCGCGTCGGCGGAGGTCGAGCTCTCGCAGCTCGAGGCGATGGTTCCGGGCGGCGGAGGGCTGCAGGCGCTGCCGGACGAGTCCGACGGCCGGCCGCGGTTCAGCGCCCGGGTGACCGTGCTCGGCGTGACGACGGATGTGCCGCTGGTCGTGGCGGCGAACGAGGGCCGGGTCGAGGTCGCCCCCGACCTGCCGATCGCGGGGGCGCTGCGGATCCCGGTGTTCGCCAACGACCACCTGTGGATCGACAGCGTCAGCAGCACCGTCGACGGCGACCGGATCCGGCTCGACGTCCGCGGACGGCTGCAGTAGACCCGGGACCGGGACGGCCGGCGACCGGCTCGGGCCCGACCGGCTCCCGCACCACGGGCCGCCAGACGGCCCGGTCGGAGCGTCGGCGCACGGCCCGCGGCCCGGTCGTTCAGATCGCGTCCGGGTCGCAGGTCTTCCCGGTGCTCGAGGCCATCCCGGACGATTCCCAGAGGCGGCAGTAACGCTGCTTCGCGGCGGTGGCCTGCTCGTCGTAGGCGGTCTGGGTGAGTCCGGCCTCGCGCTCCTCGATCGCCGCGATCGATGCGCGGATCGCCTTGCGGAGCTCGTCGACGGCGCGAATCTGGTCGACGCCGTTGGCGGTCTCGATCGCATCGATCGCCGACAGCACCTCGATCCGGTTGAGCTTGGCACCGCTCAGGTCGCCGGCGACGCTCAGCCGTCGTCCCTCGGCCGACAGGTCCATCGCGGACGCGAGGCGCTGGGTCGCCTCGTCGTCGGGCGGTCCCCCGTCGGCGGGAGTCTCGTCGTCCTGACCGTCGTCGGCCGGCGTGTCGCCGCGGACGGTCGGCACCGACGTCGTGTCGCCACGGTCGCCGGGGTCGGAGGTGTCGGTCCGTTGATCGGTGCCGGCCTGGTCGCCACCGTCGGTGCCCCGGTCACCGTCGACGGAGCCGGTGGTCGTGCCGTCGGACGGGCGGACGTCGGTCGTGCCGCCGGCACGCGGGCCGGGGTCGTCGTCACCGCCGGAGGAGACGAGGTAGCCGATGCCGCCGGCGACGAGCAGGAGCACCACGACGCCGGCGATCAGCGCCCACGGGGGCTTGCGGCCGCCGGGGCCGGCGCCGTCCGCGCTCGCTCCGCCGGTGCCGGCGGCCGCCGCACCGGTCGCCGCGGGCGGGCGACCCGGCCGCAGGGCCGTGGCGGGAGATCCGGCGGGCGCGGGTCGCGGGACGGCGACGGTCTCCTGCTCGTCGACGACGGGGACGTTGGCCAGGGTCGGCTCGTCGAGCGATGACGGGGCGGCGGCCGCAGGCGACGGTGCGCCGCCGAGCGCGACGAGCTTGAGCGTGTCGCCGTCGACGACGCCGGCCGAGACGAGCGCCATGCCGTCGGGCACGATCCGGCCGGTGCGCTCGTGGCGGAACACGTAGCGGGTGGTGGCGGCGCCCTCCTCGGTCCCGGGCAGCTCGAGCAGCACCGCGAGGCGTGCGGCGATCGCTCCGGACGCGCGGTCCCCGGGCACGGTCGCGTCCTCGACGATCGTGCCGGTTCTGTCGGTGACGGTGATGTCCACGGAGGTCCTCGCTCGCGCTGCGGGCCGGGTGCCCGGGATCGTACGGCGCTCTCGCCATCACAGCAGACCCGCGACGAGACCGGTGCGGGCCGGGCGCTGTCCGCGCCGGGGACGCGGGGTCCTCGACCGCCGTATGCGTCCTTCGGCATGGGATATGCAGATCACGCATACGGCAGGAGACGGCGCGGTTCGGGCGCCGGGGCCCCGGGCGGAACGGTGGGGCCGGGCGGGAGTGGCCCCTTATCGTGGGATCCATGGCCCCGCCGTCCGGTCGTCCGCTCCCGCCGCTCGTGGCCCTGCTCGCCGCGGCGCTGGCCCTCGGCGCGACCGGATGTGGATCCGACGCCGCCGATCCGGATGCGGCGACGGTCGCGTCTGCCGCCGTTCCGTCGGCCACCGCCCCCTCGAGCGGCCCGCCTGCCGCCCCAGCGGCCACGACCGGGCCGACCACCACCGGGAAACCCGCCACCACGCCGGGCTCGGCAAGCCCGGAGCGGACGACCACGGCCGCCTCGGCTGCCTCCGACGACCCGCCGCTCACGGGACGCACCGTCGTCGTCGACCCGGGCCACAACGGGGCCAACGGCGCCAATCCGTCGCGGATCAACCGGCTCGTGCCGTCCGGCGTCGGGCGCAAGGCGTGCAACACGACCGGGACGGAGAGCGTCACCGGATTGAGCGAATCGCGGTTCAACTGGCTCGTCGCCGGGCACACGGTCCGGGCGCTGCGGGCCCGCGGTGCGAAGGTCGTGCTGACCCGCCGCAACGACCGCGGCGTCGGGCCGTGCGTCGATCGCCGCGCGGCGATCGCCAACGACGCGGAGGCCGACGTGAGCGTGTCGATCCACGCCGACGGCGGGCCGTCCGGGGGCCGCGGATTCCACGTCATCCTGCCCGGCCGGGTCGCCCAGGTGCGGGGCCACGACCGGATCGTCACGCCGTCCCGGCGGCTGGGTCGGGCGGTACGCGACGCGTTCCGGCGTGGCACCGGCCTGCCGCACTCCACCTACCTGGGCAGCGCCGGGCTGGACACCCGCACCGATCTGGGAGGGCTCAACCTCCTGCGGGTGCCGGGCGTGATGCTCGAGACCGGCAACATGCGCAACGCGCGGGACGCCCGTCGGATGGCCGACGCCGAGTGGCGCCGACGGGCCG
Organism: Solirubrobacteraceae bacterium; assembly: GCA_050252545.1. Lineage (GTDB taxonomy): Bacteria > Actinomycetota > Thermoleophilia > Solirubrobacterales > Solirubrobacteraceae > Patulibacter. Next base: position 6,804 of record JBFWKS010000014.1, on the reverse strand, counting down.
GACGGGCGATCGCACGCGGGGTCGAGCGGTTCCTCGTGTCCCGACGCTGAGGCCGCCCAGCCGGACGCTCAGATCCGGTCCGGGTCGCAGTGCTTGCCCGTGTCGGCCTGGAACTCGGAGCTGCCCGCCCAGAGCTGACAGAACCGACGCTTGCGCTCGGTCGCCCGGCGGTCGTACTGCAGCGCGGCCGCGTTGCCGACGTTCTTGCGCGTCGCGTTGGCCTGGATCGACGCGTCGAGCGCCTGACGGAAGACGTCGATCGCACGGCGCTGCGCGGCGTTGGCCGGCGCCAGGTTCGACAGGCTCGTCAGGACCCGCCGCCGGTTGGCGAGCGCCTGACCGGGGTTGGATCCCGCAAGCCGCCGGCCGTTCTCGGACCGCTCCAGCAACGTGCGCATCGACCGGGCCACCTTGCGCCGGGCGACGACGGGGTCGGTCGTGGCCGTGCCGGTGCCGTTCGTTCCCGTACCACTGGTGCTGGTGCCGCTCGTCCCCGTGCCGCTCGTGCCGGTCCCACTGGTGTCGGTACCGCTCGTCCCCGTGCCGCTGGTGTCGGTGCCGTTGGGGTCGCCGATGACGGTCGTCTGGCCGTCCGGGCCCGTGGTGGTGACGACGCCCGCGTTGGTGGTCGTCTTCGGGTCGTCGCCCGAGCCACCGCCGACGACCGCGTAGGCCCCGCCACCGATGGCGAGCACGGCGATCACGATCGCGACCACGACCCACGGAAGGCGCGCGCCACCGCCCGATCCGGTCCCGCCGCTCCCCGGCCCACCGGGAGCGCCGGCCCGGAGCGGGGCCACCTGCGTCGGATCGCGCGGCGGCTCGCCGTGTGGCACGGGCGCCTCGTAGGCGGGTGCTGCGTGCGGCGTGGCCGGCGGCGTCGCGGAGCTCGGCGCGGGGTGCGTCGGTGCGGCGCCCGGGACGGGCGTGGCGGTGTCCACCCGCGTCTCGTCGGTGGCCGGTGCCGGTGCCCCCGGTGCGCCGTCGCCGACCGAGCCGGTCTCCGGGTCGATCCGGGCCGGCGACCGGATCGTCTCGTCGACCGCACCCGCGGCGCCCGCCGCGGCGGCTGTACCCGCGGCACCGGCCGCCCCCTGTGCCGCTTCCCGCTTGCGTCGGCGCCGCAGGACGATGCCGCTGCCGTCGTCGTCGACCGGCGCCGGGGCGGCCGCGCCGCGGGCGACGACCATCTCAGTCACGTCGGCCCGGCGTCCCTCGAGCGCGGCGCGCGCGGCGCGGCCCAGGTCGCCCGCCGACGCGTAACGCGCCGCAGGGTTGGTGGCCATGCCCCGCGCGATGACGTCGTCGAACGCCGCGAGCCCCGGGATCGTGTCGCCCGGGCGCGGACGCGGCGCCGTGACGTGTGCGAAGAGTCGTGTGGCGGTCGAGCCCGAGAACGGCGGGCTGCCGACGAGCATCGTGAAGAGCATCGTCGCCAGCGCGTACTGGTCGGCGCGCCCGTCGACGTGGCCGTGCTCGATCCGCTCCGGGGCCAGGTAGTCGATGCTGCCGACGACGACCCCGGTCGCGGTCAGCTCCTCCGCGGCCTCGACCTCCTTGGTCAGGCCGAAGTCGGCCAGCAGCGCGAGCTCCTGTCCGCCCGGCGGGACGTGCATGCCGCTCGGCTGCGTCAGCAGGACGTTGGCCGGCTTGACGTCGCGGTGGACGATCCCCGCGGCGTGCGCGTGGTCGAGCGCCGACGCGATCTGCTCGATGATCGACACCGCCTCGGCCGTGGGCAGCGGACCCCCGACCGACGTCATCCGGGCACTCAGGTCCTCGCCGTCGACGAACCGCATCGCCAGCCACGGTCCGGCCTCGTGGACGCCGGCGTCGTACACCCCGACGACATTGGGGTGATCCAGCCGGGCGGCGAGGCGCGCCTCGCGCTCGAACCGCTCGCGGAACCCCGGGTCGTCGGCGAGTGCCGCCGCGACGACCTTGAGCGCGACGGGACGACGCAGTCGCTCGTGCTCGGCGAGGTACACGGCGCCCATGCCGCCCTGGCCGACCTCCCGCTCGATGCGGTAGCCGCCGATGATGTCGCCTGAACGGAGCTCCACGGTCCGGCACAGCGTAAACGCCCCGTCGGCCCCCGGTGTGACCCGCGCGGGGGAACCCCCACCACCCGCGCGGACGAACGCGCACCACCCACACGGCTCCGTGTGAGGCGTCGCACAGTGCTCCGTCGGGACAAGCCGACCCGTCCCGTCGTCCAACGACCCGGGTCCGAACGGCCACCTTCCGTCTTGTCCACCGGGAGCGAAGCGCCGTCATCGCACGCACCTAGCGTCACCGGTGCCTTCCGCCGACCCCTCGGTCCCGTCCCGGAACGGTCCCCCCGCACCCATGAGCGCCGGCCCCACCACGCAACCCTCCACCCCCCTCGCCCCGTCCGATCCGCCGGCCCGCCGCGGGCGCTGGATCGACCACTGGGATCCGGACGACGAGCGGTTCTGGGAGACGTCGGGGCGCCGGATCGCCCGTCGCAACCTGGCGTTCTCGATCTTCGCCGAGCACATCGGGTTCTCGCTCTGGGTGATCTGGGGAATCGTCACCCTCAACCTCGGCAACGTCGGGATCACCCTGTCGCTGTCGGAGACGTTCTGGCTCACCGCGCTGCCCAACCTCGTCGGGTCGTTCCTGCGGATCCCCTACACCTTCGCGGTACCGCGGTTCGGCGGACGCGCGTGGACGACGTTCAGCGCCGGCCTGCTGCTCGTCCCGGCCCTGCTGCTGGCGATCGTCGTGCCGAGCGGATGGCTCGCGAGCCAGTCCCACGACACCCAGCTGCTCGTGCTGATGCTGTGCGCCGCCACGGCGGGCTTCGGCGGCGGCAACTTCAGCTCGTCGATGGCCAACATCTCCTACTTCTACCCGGAGCGCCACAAGGGTGCGGCGCTGGGACTCAACGCGGCAGGCGGCAACCTCGGTGTCGCCGTCGCCCAGCTGCTCGTCCCGCTGGTGATCATCATCGGCGTCCCGGCGGCCGCAGTGAAGGTCACACCGCACGAGGTGCACCTCGCGTACGCCGGACTGATGTGGATCCCGCTGATCACCATCGCCGCGCTCGGCGCCTGGCTCCGCATGGACAGCCTGACGCAGGCGAAGTCCGACAAGCGGTCCTACGTCAAGGCGGCGAAGCAGCCGCACGCCTGGATCATGTCGGTGCTCTACATCGGCACCTTCGGATCGTTCATCGGCTACTCCTTCGCGCTGCCGCTGGTCATCAAGAACACGTTCCCCGAGTTCCTCGCCGACCACCCGTTCATCGCGACGTATCTCGCGGGGCTCGGGTTCGTCGGGGCGCTCATCGGATCGGTGGCCCGGCCGTTCGGCGGCTGGCTGGCGGACCGCGTCGGAGGCGCCCGGGTCACGCTGACGTGCTTCCTCGGGATGGGGGTGTTCACCCTGCTGGCGATCGTCGGGGTCAACCAGCGGTCGTTCGCGCTGTTCTTCGGCGCCTACTCGGTGATCTTCTTCCTCGCCGGTGCCGGCAACGGGTCGACCTACCGGATGATCCCGGCGATCTTCGCCACCCTCGGCCGTCGTCAGAGCGACGACGACGCCACCCGGCTGGACTTCAAGCGCCAGGCCGCGGCGGTCATCGGTATCGCGGGGGCGATCGGTGCCTTCGGCGGGTTCCTCATCCAGGTGGTGTTCCGCCAGGCCAGCCTCGGGGTGAGCCAGGCCGTCGCCGCCGCGACGACACCGGCCGAGAAGGTCCGCGTCGCCGCCGAGCACGCCGATTGGTCGGCCGGTGCGCTCTGGGTGTTCCTCGGCGCCTACGCCGTCATGGCCGCGATGACCTGGGCCTTCTACCTGCGCCGCGCACCCGCCTCGCGCCTGGTCCCCAGCGTCGCCGGCGCGTCGATCTGACCGTCACCCGCGACCGCGTGCACGCCACCGATCCCGCCGACCACTCCACCGACACGACCCTTCACCCGTCCAGGACCGCGACCGACCACCCGCACCGCCCCGCCCCGTCCTCCCTCCGTCCCGAACAGCGAGCGACCGCCATGTTCCATCCCTCCGATACCCGCACCGACGTCCTGATCATCGGTGGCGGCATCGCCGGCCAGTCGGTCTGCGAGGCGCTGCGCGACCGCGATCCCGATCTGGGCATCACCATGGTCTGCGAGGAGCCGCGACTGCCGTTCGACCGCGTGTCGCTGTCGCACCTGCTCGTCGACGGCAAGGACCCCGAGGAGCTGCAGCTGCGGCCCACCGACTGGTACGCCGACCACGCGATCAGGACCGTCGTCGGTGACCCGATCGTCGCCCTCGATCCCGACGACGGCGTCGCGGCGCTCACCTCGGGCGGGACGATCACCTTCGGCCAGGCGGTGCTGTGCACCGGGTCGGAGCCGCTGATGCCCAGGCTCCCCGGCGTCGGCCTCCCCGGAGTCATTCCGTTCCGGGGACCGGAGGACTGCCGGACGATCCGGCGCTCGGCGGCGGACGGCACCGACGTCGCCGTGATCGGCGGCGGGCTGCTCGGCCTGGAGGCCGCCTACGGGGTGGCGTCGCAGGGGGCGCGAGCGACCGTCGTGCACCTGACCGACCGGCTGATGGAGCGCCAGCTCGACGATCCCGCGGCCGAGTTGCTGGAACCGGCCCTCTCCCGGCTCGGCGTGCGGGTGCTGCTCGGACGCCAGACCAAGCTGATCCTCGGACCGGACCGTGCGCGCGGCCTGCGGTTCGCCGACGGTGAGCAGATCGACTGCGGACTGGTGGTCGTCGCGATCGGGATCCGCTCGCGGACGGGCCTGGCCCGTGCAGCCGGGCTCTCGTGCGATCGGGGGATCGTCGTCGACGACGCGATGGTCACGTCGCACCCGCGGGTGCTGGCGGTCGGCGAGTGCGCCCAGCACCGCGGCCACGTGTACGGGATCGTCGCCCCGATCCACGAGCAGGCGCAGGTCGCGGCCGAGACGCTCGTCGTCCTCGACGCCGCCGGATCGGAGATGGAGGTCGACCACGGCACCGCCGGTGTCGGACCGGGCATGCCGGCCGATCCCGACGTCGAAGAGATCACCCGCGGGCGGGGCGGGCGGAACTTGTACGCCGGGTCGATCCTCTCGGCCAAGCTCAAGGTGATGGGCGTCGACCTCGTGTCGATCGGCGATGCGGACACCTCGCCCGCCCCCGCCGGCGCCGACGACGGAACCGCGGCGACGTCGGCCGCCGTGCACGACCGCAAGGCCGGGGTGTACCGCAAGGTCGTCGTCCGCGATGGCCGCCTGGCGGGGGCGATCCTCATGGGTGACGTCCGCGGTCACGAGCTGCTGCTCGACGGCGTCAAGAACGCGATCGAGGTCGGGGACCCGCTCGGGCTGCTGGCCGACGCGTCGCAGGCCTCGCCCGCCGACCTGCCCGACACCGCCCAGGTCTGCAACTGCAACGGGGTCTGCAAGGGCGAGATCGTCTCCGCGATCCAGGAGCACGACCTGGGATCGACCCAGGAGGTCGTCGCACGCACACGGGCCGGCGCCGGCTGCGGGTCGTGCAAGCCCACGGTGACCGAGATCCTCAAGGTCGTCCGCGGTGGCAAGGTCGACGAGGCCACCTACCTCTGCCCGTGCCGCAAGCAGACCCGCGAGGAGCTCGCCGGGATCGTCCGCGACCGGGAGCTCGAGTCGGTGTCGGAGCTGTCCGCCGCGTGCGGTGCCGGCCGCGACTGCGGATCGTGCAAGCCCGGGCTGGCGTACCTCGTGTCGGAGGTCAACCACAATCAGCACCGCGAGGAGCGCCACGCCCGGTTCATCAACGACCGGGTCCACGGCAACATCCAGAACGACGGCACGTTCTCGGTCGTCCCGCGGATGCGCGGTGGCGTCACGACCCCGTCGGAGCTGCGCCGCATCGCCGACGTCGCCGAGCGGTTCGACGTGCCGTGCGTGAAGGTCACCGGCGGCCAGCGGATCGACCTGCTGGGAATCAGGAAGGAGGACCTGCCGGCCGTGTGGGAGGCGCTCGACATGCCCTCCGGTCACGCGTACGCCAAGTCGGTGCGGACGGTCAAGACCTGCGTCGGTGAGCAGTTCTGCCGGTTTGGCCTGGGGGACTCGATGGCCGCCGGGATCGAGCTGGAGGAGATGATCGAAGGGCTCTACACCCCGCACAAGGTCAAGCTCGCCGTGTCGGGCTGCCCCCGCAACTGCGCCGAGTCGCTGATCAAGGACATCGGCCTGGTCGCGATCGAGGGCGGCTGGGAGGTGTCGATCGGCGGGGCCGGGGCCGGCACCGTTCGCCAGACCCGGCTGCTGGCCCGCGTCGACACCAAGGACGATGCGCTCGCGCTGGCGATCGTCTTCCTGCAGTACTACCGCGAGCACGGCGAGTACCTGGAGCGCACCGCCCCGTTCGTCGACCGGGTCGGGCTCGAGGTGATCCAGGAGCAGGTGCTCGACCCGGAGCGGGCCGCGGCGCTGATGGAGCGGTTCCGGATCGCCAAGGCCGCCTGCGACCCCGATCCGTGGCGCGAGCGTCGTGCCCCGGCGACCGCCAACCAGTTCTCCGATCTCGACAGCGAGATCACCCCGCTGAGCCTGTCCGATCACCTCGGACCCGACGCGATCGGACCGCCCGACGACGGTGAGTCGTTCCTGGTCGGCCCGCCCCGCGACGGCGGGCCCAGCCTCGTCGACCCGCCGGCCGGCGGGTCCCGCACCGCGGTCGCCCAGCCGATCACCCGTGTCCGCCCCGGTGCCGAGGAGACCACCGATGACCGCTCCGGAGTCCGTTGCCTCCCGCGTGGCCGCGGCCGGCACGCCGGGGGTGACCGCCGACCCGGTCGCCGCC
>JBFWKS010000013.1:0-33819 GCA_050252545.1 Solirubrobacteraceae bacterium | reverse complement strand
GAGCTCGAGGCGCACACCGCCGAGTCGGCGTCCACCCTCGCCGCGGAGCGGGAGCGGGCCGCCGCCGAAGCCGAGCGGGCGGACTCCGAGGCCGAGCGGGCCGACGCGTCGGAGCGGACCGGTCAGGTCGCGCTCGACCGCGCCGCCGTCCTCGAGCGCGCGCTCGAGGACGCCCGTGCCGAGCTCGACGAAGCGCGCACCGCGGCTCGGACGGACGCCGAGTCCCTGCGCCGGGAGCAGGACGACGCGCTCGCCGAGGCCGCGGAGACGCTCGCCGCCACGCGACGGGACGCACAGGAGGCGCTCGAGACCGCCCGCGCGGAGTCCGAACGGGCGCTCGCCGCCGCCCGAGCCGATGCCGACGCCGCGATCGCGGCCGCCCGCGCGGGGGCCGAGGAGACCGTCTCCGCCGTCCGCACCGAGGCCGGCGAACGGTACGGCGAGCTCGCAACCGAGCTCGCCGCCACCCGCGAGGACCGCGACGCCGCACGGGCCGCCGCCGACGAGCACGCCGCCGCGCTGGAGGCCGAGCTGGCCGCAGCTCACGCCGCGGCCGAGACCGCCCGGACCGCCGCCGAGACCGCCGGTGCCGAGGCCCGCGAGCGACACGCCGCGGTGCAGTCCGAGTTGTCGGCGGTACGCGAGGCGCTGGCCGCTCGCGAGGCCGCGCTCACCGAGACGACCGCAGCGACGACCGCTGCGCGGGAGAAAGCCGACGCGATCGCCCGCGAGCTCGACGACGTCCGGGTCCGTGCCGCCGAGGAGCTCGATGCGGTCCGCCGCGACGCGGCGATCGAGCTCGAGCAGGCCCTCGAGGAGGGGCGCACCGCCGCCGACACGGCCACGTCGGAGATCACCGATCTCACCCGCCGCATCGCATCCGCGGACGAGCGGGCCGAAAGCGAGGCCCGACGGGCCGACGCCGAAGCCGAGCGCGCCGCCACCGAGACCGAGCGGGCGGACTCCGAGGCCGAGCGCGCCGACGCGTCGGAACGGACCGGGCAGTCCGCGCTCGACCGCGCCGCCACGCTCGAGCGCGAGCTCGAGGACGCCCGCGCCGGGCTCGACGAGGCGCGAGCCGCGGCCGAGACCGGTGCCGAGGCCCTGCGCCGGGAGCACGAGGAGGCCCTCACCGCAGCACGCGCCGAGGCCGAGGAGACGCTCCGGGCGGCCAACGCGGACGCGGAGACGGCGCTCGCCGCGGCCCACACGAACGCCGAGCAGGCCGTCGCCGCTGCACGCGCGGGTGCCGAGGAGACGCTCGCGGCGGTCCGCGCCGAGTCCGACGATCGCATCGCCGGACTGCGGGTCGAGCTCGCCGACGCACGCCAGGAGCAGGACGCCGCGCGGGCCGACGCCGAGCACGCCCGGGCCGACGCGGCGACGCGACTGGCCGCGCTACAGGACGAGCTGGCAACCGCCACGGCAGCAGCTGAGTCCGCCCGGGCCGACGCGGCGACGCGACTGGCCGCGCTACAGGACGAGCTGGCGACCGCCACCGCAGCGGCGGCGTCGGCCCGGAGCGACGCAGCGGCGGTCCGTGGTGAGATCGCCGCCACCCGGGTCGAGGCCGAGGAGCGGCTCGCGACCGTCACGAACGACCTCGCCGCCGCCCGCGCCGCGTCCGAGGCCACGATCGCGGACCTCAGCGCCGACCTGGACGAGCTCCGTGCGCGCCTGGAGGCCGACGCCACCGAGATCGAGGCGCTCGGCGAACGTGCCGACGCCGCCACCGCCGCACGCGACGAGGCGACCGCGCGGATCGCCGACCTCGCCGAGCAACTCGAGGCGCAGACCGATCGCGCCGAGGCCGAGGCCGAGCGGGCCGACGCATCCGAGCGGACGGGCCAGTCCGCGCTCGACCGCGCGGCCGCACTGGAGCGCGAGCTCGACGGTGCGCGTGCCGCGGCCGAGGACCGTCTGGTCGCGCTCCGGGCCGAGCTCGCCGAGGCCCGCGAGCAACACGACACCGCCCTGGCCGCCGCGCATACCGCGATCGAGGATGCGCGCTCGGAGGCGGAGACCGCGCGTGCCGAGACCGAGACGGCGCACGCGGAGACCGAGGCCGCGCACGCCGAGGGCATGGCGGTCCGCGCCGAGGCCGACGATCGCATCGCCGCCCTTCAGGCGGAGCTCTCCGCGGCCCGGTCCGAGACCGAGACGGCCCACGCCGAGGCCGGCGCGGCGCGCTCCGACGCCGACGAGCGCGTCGCCGCCCTTCAGGCGGAGCTCTCCGCGGCCCGGTCCGAGACCGAGACGGCCCACGCCGAGGCCGGCGCGGCGCGCTCCGACGCCGACGAGCGCGTCGCCGCGCTGCAGGCCGAGCTGGCCGACGCCAGGTCGGACGCAGCGGCGGCGCGCACGGCGGCGGACGAGCAGGTCGTCGCGGTCCGGGCCGAGCTCGACGCCGTTCGCGCCCAGGCCGCCCGGGACCTGGAAGACGCTCACTCCCGGGCCGCGGCCGATGTCGATGCTGCCCGCGAGCACGCCACGGTCGAGATCGAGGCGGCCCGCACCGCCGCGGACGAGCAGGTCGCGGCCGCGCGGTCCGAGGCGGACGGACGCGTGGCGGCGGCGACCGACGAGGCATCCGCCCGGGTCGAGGCGGCGCGGGCCGGGATCGCAACCGCCGAGGCACGCGCCGCGGACCTGGCCGAGCGTCTCGAGGCGGAGCGCGACCGTGCCGAGGGCGCCGAACGGACCGGCCAGGGCGCCCTCGACCGGTCGGCCACGCTCGAGCGTGATCTCGACCTCGTGCGCGAGCGTCTCGTGGAGGCCGAGGCCGTCGCGTCCGAGCGCGAGACCGAGCTCACCGAGGCGCGGACCGTCGCCGAAGCCGCGGCCGCCCGGCACGCGGAGGCCCTGGCCGCCGCCCGCGAGGATGCGGAGGCCGCAGCCGCCGAGCACGACGCGGCGCTCGCGTCGGCCCGGGCCGACGCCGACGCCCGCGTCGACGCTCTGCAGGAGGAGCTGTCCGCCGCCCGTGCCGAGGCCGAGACGACCCGTGAGGCGCTCGCCGCGCGCGAGGCGGCTCTCGCCGCGACGACCGAGGAACGGGACGCGCTCCGCGGCCGGGTCGACGCCGGCGGGCAGGAGATCGACCGCCTCCGCGACGCGAACGCCGCCGCGCACGACGAGCTCGAGACGCTGCGCGAGACCGCCGCGGCCGAGACCGCGCGGGCGGAGGAGGCCACGGCCCTCGCCACGGCCGAGGCCAAGCGGGCCGAGGACGCGATCGGCCAGGCGACCGACGCCGCTGCGCGCGCCGAAGACGCCGGCGCGCGCGCCATCGCCGACGCCGAACGCGCGGACGCGGAGCGGGACCGCGCCGACGCCGAGGCGGATCGCGCCGACGCCGCCGAGCGGACGGGGCAGAGCGCCCTCGATCGTGCTGCCGCCCACGAGGAGCAGACGCGCGAGCTGCGGGCCCGGATCGACGAGGCCGCGTCCACCGCCGAGGCCCTCGAGGCCCGGATCGCCGCGCGTGACGACGATCTCGCGGCGCTCGACCAGGAGCTCCGGCAGGCCAGCGAGCGGGCCGACGCCGAGCGCGAACGGGCCGACGCCGCCGAGCGGACCGCCGCCACGGCCCTCGACCGCGCCACGAGCCAGGACGAGCAGCTCGTCGAGGCGCGCACGGCCGGCGCGTCGCTCGAGTCCCGGATCGACGAGCTGGAGGAGCAGCTCGAGACCGCACGGGACGCCGCCGCGGACGCCGACCGCCGGCTCGCCGCGGGACTCGAGGACGCCGACCGGGACCGGACCGCGCTGCAGGCGGCGGCCGACGAGACCGCCGCCGAGCTGCGCCGGCGCCTCGACGCTCAGGAGTCGGTCGAGCAGGAGCTGCTCGACGAGCTGCGCCGCGTCCGCCAGGAGCTCGACGACCGCTCGACCGACGCCGACGAGCGGGCGTCCCGGGCCGACGCGCTCCGCGACGAGCTCGCCGCCGCCCGGGCCCGGGCCGACGAGCAGGCGGAGGATCTGCGCGCCGAGGTCCGCCGCGTCACCGACGAGCGTCAGACGGTCGCCGCCCGGCTCAGCGCGACGCAGGCGACGCTCGCCCGCCTGCGCGAGCAGGTGCGGGTGGCCGACGACGTCGCGCCGGAGGAGATCGCCCAGGCCCTGTCCGGCCGGCTCACCGAGGCCGAGGACCGGGCCGACGACGCGGTCACCCGGGCCGAGGAGGCCGAGGCCCGCGCGGCCGCGGCCGACCATCGGGTCGACGAGATCGAGCAGCGCCGGATCGAGTCGCTCCGCAGCGTCGAGGGCATCGAGCGCGCCCGGCAGCGCGCCGAGGAGGATGCCCGGCAGCTGCGGCGGCGACTCGAGGGCGAGCGCGAGGAGGCCCGCCGGCAGGCCGTCGAGGCCGAGCGGCGCCTGGACGAGCTGCGCGACACGACCGAGCAGCGGATCCACGCCCTGCGCACCCGACTGGATCCGGAGCGTCAGCGACTCGAGGAAGCCGCACGATCGGGCGAGGCCCGGTTGCAGGAGGCCCGGCTCGACCATCAGCGGGCCGTCCAGTCGCTGCGCGACGAGCACGAGGGCGAGCTGCTGGCGGTCCGCCGCGAGCTCGACGGTGTCCGCGAGGCCACGGACACCCGGATCGAGGAAGCGCTCGCCGCCCGCGACGAGGAGCACGCCCGCCTGCGGGACGAGGAGGCCGCCGCCCACGCCGCGGCGCTGGAGCGCCGCACGTCGGAGCTCGAGGGTCGACTGCACGCGCTGGCGCTCGACCAGGCGCTGCAGGTCCGCACGCTGCAGGAGGGCCAGGACGCGCAGCTCGCCGAGATCACCGCCGCCCACGGGGTCGAGGTCGAGCGGCTCCGCGAGGAGCACCGCGCGACGCTCGAGCAGGTGCGCGAGCAGCGCGACCGCGAGACCCTGCAGGCCACGGGCGACCGCCAGGAGGAGCTGATCGCCCTCCACGACCGCGTGGCCGCGCTGGAGGCCGAGCGCGACGCCGCGCTCGAGCGCCTGGACGACACGCACCAGCACGCCGAGCGGATCGAGCAGGCCGCCGCCGAGGAGCTGGAGCGCCGCGAGCGCGAGATCCGCGCCACCGCCCAGGCGGAGCGCGACGAGCTCGTCCTCGCCCACCAGCGGGAGCGTGCCGCCGACCAGGCCTCCCGTGAGCAACGGGCCGCCGAGCAGGAGCTGGAGCGCCGCGAGCGGGAGGAGGACCGTGTCGCCGAGCAGGACCGGCGCCTGGAGGAGATCGAGCAGCGCCACACGGCCGAGCTGGCCGAGCTGCGCGAGGAGCTCGAGGCGCAGGTCGTCCGCGCGACCGAGGAGACCGACGGGGCACGCACCGTCGCGGGCGAGCTCGAGCGGCGCCTGAGCGCGGCCGAGGAGAGCCTGCGCGACACGAAGCGGCGCCTGGACCGCGAGACCGCTGAGCGTCGCGAGCGGGAGCGGGAGCTCGAACGGTTGCGGTCGGCCACCGGTGACGTCAGCCGCCAGGGCCGCGAGCGCCTGGCCCAGCTGGAGCAGGACGTGCGCCGTGCCCGCGAGCGGGTCGCCGCCGCCGAGCGGTCCGAGCGCGAGGCCCGGGCGGCGTTGCGCACCCGCGAGGCGAACGCCCGCGAGGGCAAGGATCCCCGTCGTGCACTCGCCGATCAGGCGGAGCGCCGGCGGTTGGAGCAGCGCGTCGGTGATCTGGAGCGGCGGCTCGCGGCCGCGCTGGAGGCCGGGCGCGAGACCGAGGCCGCCCGGCGTGAGGCGGAGCGGCGCCACGGCACGGTCGCCGAGCGCCTGCGCAGCGACGCCGCGGAGCGCGAGCACCGCGAGGCCGAGCGGGCGGAGCTCGCCGCGCGCGTCGACGAGCTCACCGCCGCGCTCGCCGACGCCGAGGACCGGATCGTCGCCACCGAGGAGCTGCGAGACCGCGCGGTCTCCGAGCTGACCCGGGCCCGCGAGCAGCACGACGCCGAGGTCGCCGGCATCCGCGACGAGCCGGGGATCGACGTCACCTACGGGGACGAACAGGCACGCGACGTCGACGACCGGAATGACGCGACGCCGCACGCCGACGACGGGGACGACGCCGTCCCGGGCGACGTCCGGGACGCGTAGGACCGCCGGCCGGTCGCCCACGAGGCACCGCCGAACCGCCGTCCACGCCACCGCTCCGCGGTCCCGTCGGTCACGGGCCCGCAGCGGTGTGATTCGCGGTGGGCGGGGCCTACGGCGTGCCGGCGTCCGGCGCCGGGGTGGCGGTCGCCGTCGGCGACGCCTCGGGCGGGGCCTGCTGGCCGGCCGCGTCGGCGAGCACCGTCAGGGCCTGGACGCCGTACGGGTCGAGCGTGGCGGCCCGGCGAGCCGCGGCGCGCATGCCCTCGCGGTCCGCCAGCGCACCGGCGACCTGGGCGAGCGCGATCCACGACTGCGGGTTGCGGGGTTGCCGATCGGTGCCGCGGATCGCCAGGCGGCGCGCCTCGAGCAGGTTGTCGCGCCGCAGGTTGATCTTCTGGCCGACGGACATCGGCAACAGACCGACGGGATCCAGGTCGGCGGCCAGCGCGACGTCCCGGGTGGCGTCCTGCAACCGTTGCGGGGTCGGCTCGCCCGACAGCGCCCGGTTGGCGCGCTGCGCCAGGCGTTCCCCGACGAGCGGCAGGATCGTGACGACCGCCAGGGTCAGCGTGCCGAGCACGGTGGCGACGAGCAGCCCACCCCGGGCGAGGTGCGCCGGACGCGTCGGGTCGGCCTCGCCACGCTCGACGAGATCCTCGATCGATGCCGGCACGACTGCACCGTCCGGACGTCGTGCGGCCCGCCACGATCCCGGGGCCGACGCCGCGACGCCGAGCGCGATCAGCGCCGGGATCGTCACGCCGGCGAGGTCGAAGTGCCAGTCGACCGCGGCCTGCACGATCCACGCGACGGCGATCCCGATCAGGATCGCCTGGGGCACGATCTCGCGCTTGGTCCCGGTCGCACGCAGCTCCCGCAGCCGTCGCACTCCGCCGAGGAGCAGCACCCACAACGCGCCGCCAAGCAGGCCGAGCCCGACGACCCCGGTCTCCGACATCGCCTGCAACGGCAGGCTGTGGGGCTGGGTGACGTCGGTGTAGTCGGTGCGGTACCGCTTGCGGATCGTGCCGAAGCTCCCGGCGCCCCAGCCGTTGAGCGGCCGGTCGGCCCACGCCGCGAACGCCTCGGTCCACCACTCGGTCCGGTTGGACGACGACGCCGACAGGAGTCGATCGAACCCGGCCACCGGAGCGACCTCGTCGACCGATGCGACCTCGTCCGTGATCTTGCGCAGCGCGTCGCCGGGACCGCCCTGCTGCGCGCTGTAGACCGCTCCGGCGCCGACGAGCGCGATCAGTCCCAAGACGAGCCCCACGCGGGCGATCCGCACCGTCCGGATCACGGGCCAGGGCCGCTCGAACCGGCGCAGCACGAGCACCGCCAGGACGCCCAGCACCATCCCGCCGAGCCCGGCCGCGGCCAGCACCGCGGTTCCGCGCTCGGCGACGACGACGTCCCCCTCGACCCGCCCGGCCGCCGCGATCGCCAGCGGTGCCCCGGCCACGAACGCCCACCCGACCAGCAGCGGCGTGCGCAGCCGTCCCGTGCCCGCGCACCAGACGGTGACGAGCAGGGCGATCGCGAGCGCGACGAGCGCACCCCGGGACTGGCTGAGGATCGTGACCGCGGCGAGCGGCGGGGCGAGCGCAGCGGGCACCAGTCGCCAGGCGACCGCGCGGCGGGCGTCGGCGGCCAGGGCGGCGCAGATCAGCACCCCGGTGCCGGCGACGAGGCCCAGGGCGTTCCAGTAGTCGAGCGGCCCGCGCATGCGGATCGCGTTCTTCAGTCCGCCGATCGTGACGGCGCTGTCGGGCTGCGAGCGCTGCAGCAGCGCCGCCCCGGCGATCGCGACCGCGCCGAGCAGCACCACGCCGACGGCGATCCACCGTGCGCGCGGGGCCGCACGGGCGGCCGCGGTCGCGACGAGGACGATCAGTGCGTATGCGCCGACGAGCGCACCCCACGCGAGCGACTGATCGGGCCGGACGCTCCATGCGGTCGACAGCAGCGACCACGCCGCGAACGCGACGAGCAGTCCGATCCCGAGCGCCGCCTCGTGGCGGGGCAGCAGCCGTCGCGTGCCGCCGACGGTCAACGCGACGGTGACGACCGCCAGCAGGCCGACTCCGACGACGGCCGACGCCTGCGCGGTGCGCCCGAATCCGCCGCCGGCGAACGCGACGCCGATCCCGAGGAGGGCGAGGAGGAGGAGCAGGACGGCGCCGACGGTCGCCACCGGCTCGCGGGACGTGTGGCGCTCCCCGAGCGTGCGTAGGGCGACGGGCATCGGCGGGCGGGACGGGCCGGCGACCCGACCCGGGGTCGCCTTTCGGGGGACGACGGTACCATCGGCCTGTGACGAGGAGCAGCACCCCGCGGGTCCCCGGCGACCGGTGCGGCCGGTTCCCGGCCGGCCTGCTCGCGATCGTCGTCGCGCTCCTGCTCGGCGTGGCGGGCGCGCCCCCGGCCTCGGCGGCGGTGTCGGTGAGCAAGCTCGTCGCCGAGTCGCAGACCGACGCCGGCATCGATCCGTGCGACTACACGGCGAAGGACCTGCAGGACGCGCGCAACCGGATCCCCAGCGACATCGCCCAGTACGCGCCGGAGTTCCCCGAGGCGCTCGACAAGGCGATCGCCGACCGCGGGAAGTGCTCCGACGGCGGCTCGGGAGGATCTTCCGCCTCCAGTGGTGGCGGGGGCGGAGGCGTCGCATCGCCGCCGCCGACGACCCAGACCCCGGCCCCGACGACCACTCCGGGCACGCCGGCGCCGACCACGACCACCGCTCCGGCCACGCCCGCGCCCGCGCCGGTCGCCCTGCCGTCCCCGCAGGCCCAGGACGGCGCGATCTCCGCCGTCGCCGCCCCGCGACTCGACAGCCGTCCCGCCACCTGGACGTGGGCGGTGCTCGCGGTCGCGCTCGTGGCGGCGGCCGGCATCGGCTGGCTGCTCATCACGGCGACCGGTCGGATCCAGTGGTTGCAGCCGGCCGGGCACGCGCTCGGCGAGGCCGGCTGGCGGATCAGCGCGAGGTGGGCGGAGTTCGTCGACTGGCTGCGCATGGGAACCAGTCGCTGAGCACCAGTCGACGAGCGCCCACACGCCAACAACGTGGACGTTCGACGAGCGCACCGGACCACCGAAGCCGCCGGTTGCCCGTCGTTGCAGGGAGTTCCCGCCGGTGTGCCACGCTGGATCCCAGCGTCACCCACCCGGCATCGTCGGCACCGTCCGACGGCTCTGCGAGGGTGTTCCGACATCAGCCACGGAGGCTCTCCGCGGCACCCCGAAGAGCACTTTCGTCCGACGCACGTGCCCGCGCCGGGCCGCCATCATGCGGTCCGGCGTTCTTGTCTCCGGTGTCGGACCCCGCGCCCCACGGCGCACGTCCCGCACCCCACCACCCCGTTCCCAGGAGCGACATCGGCATGGACTCCGCCCAGACCCCCCTCACCACCGACCAGCGCGCCGACCGGGCGCTCACCGTGCGGCGTCGCTTCACGGAGCCGGGCGTCCACCCGTTCGACCGGATCGAGTGGGAGCGACGCGACGCGGTCATCGGCAACCCCGACAAGCCCGCGTTCCGCCAGGACGGCGTCGAGTTCCCGAAGTCGTGGTCGCAGAACGCCACGAACATCGTCAGCCAGAAGTACTTCCGCGGCCAGCTCGGGTCTCCCGCGCGCGAGAGCTCGGTCAAGCAGATGGTCGGCCGGGTGGCGGGCACGATCTCCGACTGGGGCCGCTCGCTGGGCTACTTCGCCTCCGACGAGGACGGCGCGGCGTTCGAGGCCGAGCTGACGTACATCCTCGTCCACCAGCTGGCGGCCTTCAACAGCCCGGTCTGGTTCAACGTCGGGTTCGAGGAGTCGCCGCAGTGCTCGGCGTGCTTCATCCTCAGCGTCGACGACTCGATGGACTCGATCCTCGACTGGAACACCAAGGAGGGCCGGATCTTCCGCGGCGGCTCCGGGTCGGGCATCAACCTGTCGAACATCCGCGGGTCGATGGAGCCGCTGTCCAAGGGCGGCACCGCCTCGGGCCCCGTCTCGTTCATGCGCGGCGCCGACTCGTGGGCCGGCACGATCAAGTCCGGCGGCAAGACCCGTCGCGCCGCGAAGATGGTGGTCCTCGACGTCGACCACCCCGACATCCTCGAGTTCGTGCAGTGCAAGGCGAAGGAGGAGGACAAGGCCGAGGCCCTCGCCAAGGCGGGCTTCGACATGTCGATCGACGGCGACGGGTTCAACTCGATCCAGTACCAGAACGCCAACAACTCGGTCCGCGCGACCGACGAGTTCATGGAGGCCGTGGAGGCCGGCGGCGAGTGGCGCACGACCCCGCGCAACCCCGTCGCGCAGGACGTGGAGACGCCCCACTTCCCGGCGCGCGAGCTCATGGACGAGATCGCCAAGGCCGCATGGCGCTGCGCCGATCCGGGCATCCAGTTCGATACGACGATCAACCGCTGGCACACGTGCCCCAACAGCGGCCGGATCAACGCGTCCAACCCGTGCTCGGAGTACATGCACGTCGACGACTCCGCCTGCAACCTGGCGTCGATCAACCTCATGAAGTACCGCCGTCCCGACGGCACGTTCGACGTCGAGTCGTTCGAGCACACCGTCGACGTCGTGCTGCTCGCGCAGGAGATCGTCGTCGGGCCGTCGAGCTACCCGACCGAGGAGATCGGCGCCAACGCCCGGCGGTTCCGGCAGCTCGGCCTGGGCTACGCCAACCTCGGCGCCTACCTCATGGCCGGCGGCATGCCGTACGACTCCGACGAGGGTCGCGCGACCGCCGCGGCGATCACCGCCCTGATGACCGGCCGCGGCTACCGTCGCTCGGCCGAGGTCGCCGCCGCGATCGGCCCGTACGAGGCCTACGCGGAGAACCGCGATCCGCACAACGCGGTGATGCGGATGCACCGCGACGCCTCCTACGACATCGACGTCGAGAACACGCACGACCGCGACCTGCTCGCCGCCGCGCAGCGGTCGTGGGACGAGGCGGTCCAGCTCGGTGACGAGCACGGCTACCGCAACGCGCAGGCGACGGTGCTCGCCCCGACGGGGACGATCTCGTTCCTCATGGACTGCGACACGACCGGCATCGAGCCGGACTTCTCGCTCGTCAAGTACAAGGAGCTCGTCGGCGGCGGCAACATGGTGATCGTCAACCGCACGGTGCCGCTGGCGCTGCGCGAGCTGGGCTACAGCGCCGAGCAGGTCGACCAGATCATCGCCTACACCAACGAGCACCGCACGATCATCGGCGCGCCGGGCCTGCAGGACGAGCACCTGCCGGTGTTCGACGTCGCCGTCGGCGAGCGTGCGATCAGCCACATGGGCCACATCCGGATGATGGGCGCCACGCAGCCGTTCCTCTCGGGCGCGATCTCCAAGACGGTGAACATGCCCAAGACCGCGACCGTCGAGGACATCGCCGAGGCGTACACCGAGGCGTGGCGGTTGGGCGTCAAGGCGCTGGCGATCTACCGCGACGGGTCCAAGACCGCGCAGGCGCTGCGGACCGACGCGCAGTCCGAGGACGGTGTGATCGGCGAGGCCGAGGTCAGCCAGCTCGTCGACGAGGCGGTCAACAAGGCGGTCGCGGAGACCGAGGCGCGGTTGCGGGCCGAGCTGGGCCCCAAGCGCCGCCGGATGCCCCGTGAGCGCAAGTCCCTGACCCACAAGTTCTCGATCGGCGGCCACGAGGGCTACCTCACCGCCGGCATGTACGAGGACGGGACGGTCGGCGAGATCTTCCTGACCGACATCGGCAAGGAGGGCTCGGCCGTCCGCGGGATGATGAACTCGTTCGCCACCTCGGTGTCGATCGCGCTGCAGTACGGCGTGCCGCTGGAGACGCTGGTGCGCAAGTTCGCGTACATGCGGTTCGAGCCGGAGGGGATCACCACCAACCCGGAGATCCCGTTCGCCAAGTCGATGCCCGACTACTTCATGCGGTGGCTGGCCAGCCGGTTCCTCGACGCCGACATCCAGGAGGAGCTGGGCATCCAGACGACGGCCGTGCGCAGTCGTCGGCAGGCCGAGCAGGCTCAGCCCGCGGGCGACACCGCCGGCCCGGCCGGCGTCGACGTCTCGCCCGGCGGTGGCACGGTCGGGTCGGCGGGCACGATCAACCCGCAGGGCCGTGACGCGGGTTCGGGTCGCCCCGCGCTCTCGGCGGCGACGGACACCCCGCCGGTGGTCCCGGCGCGCGTCCACGCCACCGGCGCCGACATCGAGCTCGGCCCGGTCTGCGGTGAGTGCGGCGGCATGATGCAGCGCACCGGCGCGTGCTACACGTGCTCCAGCTGCGGCAACAACACCGGCTGCGGTTGATCCACACGCCGTGACCCGCGCCGCGCGTCCCGGACCTCCGGGACCGCGCGTCGGTGTAGGGCGCACGGCCGTTGTAAGGCGCACGGCGGTCCGGGACGCACGCCCGGCCCGGATCGTCCTGTCGTGGTTCGGGGTGACGAACGGGACCCGGTCGACGCTGCAGGTCCCGTCGCCACGCTGTCACTGAGCGTCGCGGCAGTGGGTCGGTTCACCGTCGCCCCGCGACGGTCAGGCGGCCCGCTGTCGGAGGTGTGGGTCGTGCTGGGACAGTGGGTCGGTTCACCGTCGCCCCACGACGGTCAGGTGACCCGCTGTCGTCGCCGTGTGCCCCGATCGGCCGAGGCCCTCGACCGGTCGCCGGCGCAACGCCGATCCGTCCCCCCGGCAGCGGCACGGCCCTCCGGGTCGGAGCGTGTCGGGTCAGAGCGTCTCGATCACCGTCCGGCCGACGAGGACGATGAACGCCATCCCGCCGAGGATCGCGTTGAGCAGCAGGTTCTCCGGGCCGTCCCCGCGCCGGCGGTGCATCGCCGCCGCGACCACCATCGTCAGCACCAGGCCTGCGGCGGCGAGCGGGGTGAGCCACGTCGCGGTGCCGAGCGCGCCCGGCAGGATGAGGCCCAGGCCGCCGAGCAGCTCGGCCACGCCGATGAGCTTGACCTGCGCGGCGGTGACGTCGACCGTCCACGGCATCTGCTCGTGCAGCTCGTTCCACGGCTTGGTGAGCTTGAGGAACCCGGCGAGGAAGAACACGAGTCCCACCAGGCCGGCAACGATCCACAGCACGACGTTCATCGCGCGACCCTACGGCTTGGCCTGGTCGCGCGGCGGCCGGGATCTCCCAGCCGTCCAAGGGGTGCCCGGCGCCCCGTCGGCCGACGCCGCGCTGGGCTCTCGGCGCCCGTCGGCCGAAACGGGGTGCCGGGTTGTCCACGGTATGTGTGGTCAACCGTGCACCCCGTCGCCGGGCGCCTCGTCCGTCGGTCCGGCACGGTGCCGCGGGCATCTTCCGGATCGCCCGAGCCCACGGATCGGCCCGACCCGGATCGCCCGCCCCCACCGGGCCCCCGACCCGGACGCGTATCGTCGTCCCCATGCACGTCGAGATCTGGTCCGATGTGGCCTGCCCGTTCTGTTACATCGGCAAGCGGTCGTTCGAGGACGCCCTGGGCCGGTTCGAGCACCGTGACGATGTCGACGTCACCTGGCGCAGCTTCCAGCTGGCGCCGGACATGCCGGCGAGCGTCGACCGCGGCCTCGACGAGCTCATCGCCAAGAAGTACGGCAAGAGCCTGGACGAGGCCCGGCAGATGAACGAGGGGGTCACGAAGATGGCCGCCGAGTTCGGGCTCGAGTACCACTTGGACCGCGCCCGACCCGCCAACACCGGCGACGCCCACCGCGTCCTGCAGCTCGCGCGCGACAATGGCCTGGCCGACGCGATGAAGGAACGGCTGTTGCACGCCTACTTCGTCGACGGCGAGCTGGTGAGCGACCACGACACCCTCGTCCGGATCGCGACCGACGTCGGGCTCGACACCGACGAGGTCCGCGCCCTGCTGGCGTCCGACGAGCGGGCCGATACCGTGCGATCGGAGTACGAGGAGGCCCACGAGCTGGGGATCGGCGGCGTTCCGGCGTTCGTGCTCGACCGGCGGATGCTCGTCACGGGCGCCCAGCCGCCCGACACCCTGCTCGCGGCGCTCCAGCAGGCGTGGGAGTCGCAAGCGGCCGCCTGACGTCGCGGGACCCCGGCGGTCCGGCACCCCCCGTCCGCGCCGCGGCGAGGACGGCGGGGTTGTGCGGCACCGGTCGCGTCCGGTATGGCTCCCCCATGGGTTACGAACCGGATCACCCCACGCGCGCGCTGCCTCAGGCGCCGCGCTATCGCGGACAGGACTCCGGCGACCCGTACGGCGACGTTCCCCCGCCGCGGCCAACGGGCCCGGGTGGGGGCGACCAGCCGACCGACCGTGAGCAGCTGCGGTACCTGGAGGAGCAGGTCCAGAGCGCCCGTCAGACGGTGACGGTCGTCGCCGTCGTCGCGGCCGTCGCGCTGGCGATCGCGTTCTGGGCGCTGGTCGACGGGGGCGGCGGGGACGACCCGGGAACGTCGGTCGGGGGATCGTCGAGCGGCCTGAGCGGTCGGATCGCCACGCTCGAGGACCGGATCGACGCGCGCGCGACCGACGGCGACCTGGAAAAGGTCCGCGCCGAGCTGGAGACGATCAAGACGCAGGTGGAGGACGGCGCGCCCGCCGACGGGGAGACGACGGCCGGCTCCGACGGCGACGCGGTCGACTCCGGCACCCTCACCCGCGTCCAGGACGATCTCGATGACCTCGAGGACCGCGTCCGCCGCCTCGAGACGTCGTCCGGGTCCGGCGGGACGGCCACGCCCGCCCCCACCCCCGACCCGCTCGACGACCCGACCACCACGACCCCGTAGCAGCCGACGGACCGGAGATCCCACCGTCCCGCACCGCCGCCCAGCCGCCCACGTGGGCGAGAACGCGCATCCACCTCCTGTCGGGCATCGAACCGCTGGTCAGTCGACGAGCACCTCGTACCCCGTCGCATCCGGCGCGACGAACCCCAGTAGACGTCGTCCCTCCGCCCGCACCGTGGCCTGCGCCCGCTGCGGCAGGCGCCGGAGCGGGGTGATCCGCAGCGCGGCCCTACCGCGACGCCGTCCGACGTCCCAGACGCCGGCGACCACGCCGTCCCACAGGAAGGTCGCCTCGACGATCCCGTTGCGGGTCACCAGGCCCTTCTTGTGCTCGTCGGCGATCACCCGGGCCGGATCGGCATGCGACAGGATCAGGTTGTCGAACCGTGGCAGGAACCGCACCGGTGCGGGCACATCCTCGTCCGGGAGCAGCGCCCCGGACACGTCGAAGAGGTCGCGTCCGCGCTCGTCGCGGTACCGATCCAGGTCGTCCATCGCATCGAGCACCGCCCGGACGCCCTGCAGGCCCGACCACTTGGCCGCGTCGGCCGCGGTCGCCGGACCGAACGCGGCGAGGTACCGCCGCAGCAGGCCCGCCGGGTCGGGGACCGGCGACAACGGCTCACCGTCGAGCAGATCCTCCGCGAGGGCGAACCGTGCGTTGCCCGGATAGCCGTCGGACGCGTCCGGGTCGGGCACCATCGCCAACGGGATCAGCATCCGGGCGACCATCGCCAGATCGTCGGCGGGCAGATCGGGATGGGCGTCGTGCAGCGGGTCCCGCAGCGCGGCGATGGTGCGCGGCTCGTCGTGCAGCAGCCGGCGGGCCAGGGGCACGAGCGCGTCGCGCGCGTGGGCGACGCGCCGCGGTCCCGGGTTCTGCAGCACCCGGTCGAGGACCGGCTGCAACGTCGTCCGGTACTCGACGTAGTCCCGCCGGCTGACGTGGTGGATCGTGCCGCGCATCATCGTCGCGCGGATCACCCGGCGATCGTGGATCGCGTCGAGCAGGTCCTGGCGGCGGAACCCGGCCACGCGGCTCCAGAGGCCGACGAACGGCGGCGCCGCGACCTGGGCCTGAAGTCCCGCCACCTGCTCGATCGCCGCGACCGTGGTCGCCGGAGACCGCTCGAGCAGCCATTGGCGGGCGAGCAGCGCACGACCGAGCCGGCGGTCCGTGAGGGTCTCGGCGGTCATCGGCGGTGGCCGGAGCGTATCCGCCGGCCGGCACCGCGTCGCCGACGGCCGGACCACGCCGGTCGGCTCCCGCCGAGCACCCGGCCCGGTGGCCGTTGCCCCCGGCGGGCGCACCCCGGCACCCACCCGCGCCGAGCGACCGCCGCTCCTCGTTCGGGCTCCCCGAAGCGCGCGGCCCGGACGACTCGTGCCTCGTACATCGGTCCACCAGACGCGACAACGTGGGGCGGCCCGCCGTACGTTGGCGTTGTTCCCGGCATGACCCCCAATGTGGCCGGGAACGCAGGTCGATTCGTCGGCCTCCGACTGCGCCACCCGCCGTGCTGACCCCATACCCCCCCGTCGCACGGCGGGTCGCAGTATCCCTTCCGCGCCGCCACCGGCGACGCGCCCGGTAGGTCAGTGCGCCCCGGGCAGTGCCCGGAATCCCTGCACCTCCGGCGTGTGCTCCCACTCCTCGTCGGTCTCGCCGAGGACCATCATCCCGATCGAGCCGAGCCCGACGAGCATCGCGGCGACGCCGACGAAGGCCAGCCACTCGGTCGTCGTGATCGCCGCCAGGGCGAGCACGACCGCGCCGGCCGCCAGCATCAGCGCCACCGTCGACTGCACGGCACGGGCCCGGTAGAGCCCGATCGCCAGGACGACCATGCCGACCATGAGCGCCCAGGGAAGGACGAGCAGGCCGAGCATCGCGATCGCCCCGCCGAGGTGACCCAGCGGGACCTCGCGCTCGCGGAGCATGTGCATGAGCCCGAGCACGACGGGCACCATCAGGACGAGCGCGACGACGAGCGCCATCTGCCAGAAGGTGCCCGTCTCCGGGTTCCCGACCTTGCCGATGACGTACGCGCGCTCGCTCGTGCCGATCGCCGACTCGGCGATCATCGCCACCAACAGCACCACGGGGGCGGCGATCATGCACCACGCCGCCACGAGGCGACGGAAGTGATGGGCGTTGGACAGGCCGTTCATGGGGACCTCCTTGGTCACGGCCACAGAATCAAGCACCTGTCGTTACACCACTTCGTGACGAACGTGACAAGTTTGCCCCGGGCGCAACCGCGGCGGTCAGCTCCCCAGCCCGACGAGCAGCACCCCGGTGACCGCGAGTCCGGCGCCCGCGACCTGCACCGGACTCATGCTCTCCGACAGGAAGATCACCGCGAGGATCGCCGCGAGCACCGGGTAGACGCCGATCACCGGCACCACCTGGCTCGCCGGTCCGGCGTCGAGCGCCAGGTAGAAGAAGATGAACCCGAGCGCCGCCGCGAGACCCGCCGCCGCCCCGACGGTGATGCCCTTCGTCGACCACGATCCGTCGGAGAGCGCCACCGCGATCGCCGACACGACGACCGTCACGATCCCGACCAGCAGCGACGCCTGCGGCCAGCCGGTGTGGTCGAGCGCGACCTTGCTGATCACCCCCCAGCTCGCGAATCCGACGATCGCCGCCGCGGCGTAGGCCAGCCAGGTCATCGTCGGCGTCCTCGAGGCGTCCGGAGCATCGTCGGCCGAACGTACCCGCGGGCGATCGGGGAACGGCGCCGTGGGGACCGAAGACCTCTCCGTCGGACGCCACAGTCCCCTCGGAAGGGAGAGTCGGCCGGTGTGGGGGCGACGGCCGGCCGGCCGGAGCTTCGGCACCGGGGCCGCGTTCCGCGATCGCGTCACACGACGCCGCCCCGTTCCGTCAACGTGGTGTGCGAACGCGCCGTCCGACGCCGATGCCCACCGTCGATCCCCTGCCTCTGGAACCCCTGCGCCGTCGCGGATTCGCCGTCGCGTACCGCATGCTCGGCAGCGTCGCCGACGCCGAGGACCTCGCGCAGGAGGCGCTGTTGCGACTGACGCGCGCCGATCCACGGCCCGACGAGCCGGGCGCGTGGATCACGACGGTCGTGACGCGCCTGGCCATCGACGAGCTGCGCTCCGCCCGCGCCCGCCGCGAGACCTACGTCGGTCCGTGGCTGCCGGAGCCGCTGCTGCAGGACCCCGCCGCCGGGCCGGCCGACCGCGTCGCACTGGCGGACTCGCTCTCGCAGGCCCTGCTCGTCGCGCTCGAGCTGCTGTCGCCGACGGAGCGGGCCGCGTTCCTCCTCCGCGAGGCGTTCGGCTACGACTACGCGCGGATCGCGACGGTCCTGGACCGCAACGAAGCCTCCTGCCGCCAGCTCGTCGCACGGGCGCGCCGTCAGCTGGCCGCGCGCCGACCACGGTTCGATCCCGACGAGGCGCACCGCGACGAGTTGCTGGAGCGGTTCCTCGCCGCAGCCGAGTCCGGGGACCTCGCCGCGCTGGAGGCGACGCTCGCCGACGACGCGGTCCTCGTCAGCGACGGGGGCGGCAAGGCCGTGGCGGCCCGACGGCCGATCGTCGGCGCCGACCGTGTCGCCCGGTTCATGGCCGGCACCGCCCGCAAGCGCCACCGGTGGGGCACGTTCACCGAGGAGCGCGTGCGGGTCAACGGCCAGCCCGGGCGGCTCCTCCGCGGCCCCGATGACGACGGCCTGTGGGACGTCCTGTCGATCGACGTCGTCGACGGCCGGATCACGACCGTGCGGATCCAGCGCAACCCCGACAAGCTCGCCCACCTGCGGGCCGGTGGCCCCGACCTGCGGGGGCGACCGTCGCTGTCGGGGGCCACCGCTGCGGCGTCGCCCGGACGTCGCCGCCGCTGACCGGCCCGTCAGCGGTGACCGCCGCTCGGCGCCGCCACCCGGCGCGGGCCGGCGGCGATCGACCTATCCCACCAGCGCCGGCACGCCAACTCGGGGCACGGCGTCACGTCTGGGCGAGCCGTCTCGTCAGATGGGTATGAGCACGACGACCTCCGAGCCCCGCCTCGACCTCCTCGCCCACACCGCCGGGCCCTACGCCGCCATGGTCCGTGTCGAGGAGCGCATCCGCCTCGACCCGACGATCCGGCACCTCGTCAAGCTGCGTGCGTCGCAGATCAACGGCTGCGCGTTCTGCCTCGACATGCACTGGACGGACGCCCGCGCCGACGGCGAGACCGAGGTGCGCCTGGCCCAGCTGCCGGCGTGGGACGAGAGCCCGTACTTCGACGAGCGCGAGCGGGCCGCCCTCGCCCTGACCGACGCGATGACCCACGTGTCGACGACCCACGTCCCGGACGACGTGTGGGAGCGCGCGGCGGCCCGCTTCTCGGAGGAGGAGCTGTCGAACCTCGTCTTCTCGATCGCCGCGATCAACCTGTGGAACCGCCTGGCGATCGCGACGCGCAAGGCGCCGGCGAGCTTCGGGGCCGCGTAGGGCGGGCACGACGGCGCCGGGAGGTCCGCCGGTCGCCGCCGGCCGGTGTGGTCCACCGGCGGATCGCTGCGCGGCGCCGAGCGCCGGATCAGAGCTCGTCCAGGGCCCGGTAGGTCCGCAGCCGCCGGTAGACCGTCGCCCGGCTGATGCCCAGGGCGGCGGCCGCGGCGGTGACGTTGCCGTCGGCGTCCCGGAGCGCCCGGGCGATCGCGTCGCGCTCCAGGTCGTGCAGGCGCAGCGCCGCCGCGGGATCACCTGCGACGAGCCGTTCCCGCAGCTCCTCCTCGATCTCGCGTGCCGCCCGGCGGACGAGCGCGGCGACGACCGCGGCCTGGTGCACCGCCGACGGGGTGATGATCACCAGGACGCCCAGGACCTCGCGGGTCGCGGGGTGACGGACCGGCGAGGACGTGCACCCGTACCCGTGCCACCCGACGCAGTAGTGCTCGGCGTCGAGCACGACCGACACCCCACCGGTGACGAGCGCCAGGCCGATCCCGTTGGTCCCGGCGACCCCCTCGCTCCAGACGGCGCCCGGCACCATGTTGGCGCGATCGGTCCGGACGGTCATGTCGCGATCGCCGGCCCGCAACAGGACCGCACCGCCGGCGTCGGCCAGGACCACGACGCAGCGCGCGCCGCGCAGGTCCGTGGCGAGCCGCCGGGCGACCGTCGTCCCGTGGGCGGCCAGCAGCGGGCGTGTCCGCGTGCCCCGCACCCGATCGGCAACCTCGACCGCCCGCAGCTCCGCAGGCACCCGGGCATCCCGCGACCGCCCCCACGAGGCGAGGATCGACGCCCGCACCGGCGCGGTCGGAGCATGACCCTGCTGGTAGCGCTCCCACGCCGCCTGCATGCGATCCGGTGCTAGGGCGACGGGCTCCACCATCGACGGGTCCTTCCGACCGATCATCGACGACCGCGAGGCACCCGGCAAGGCCGGCGTCGCAGATTGAGACCCGCGTACGGCGGTGGTTGTCGACGTACCGCGGGTCCGGAGCGCCCCTGCACCCGGAGCGCCCCGCACCCCGGGGCCGCAGGATCCCGCGGCGACCGGAAAGCCGCGGCGACACCCGTCCGAGGGTTCTCGGGGCCCTCAGCCGACGGCCGCGGGCCGGACGGGGCAGGACGTCGTCAGCAGGTCGGTGATCATGAGGATCCGGCCGATCCCCAACGCCAGCGCGCACAGGAGCATGAGCTCGACGATCTGCTCGTCGTCGAAGTGCTCGCGCAGCTCCGCGAAGTGCGCGTCGTCGATCGCGTGGTGGTTGCCGCCGAAGTCGGTGGCGAACCGCAGGGCGGCGGCCTCCGCCGGGGTGAACGGCGCGTCGTCACGCCGGGCCACAGCGGCGATGTCCTCCTCGGTGGCCCCGTCCTGGGTCGCGTGCGGGTAGCGGATGTCCAGGCACAGGGGACAGCGGGTCTGGTTGGCGATCGCCATCCGGACGAGCTCGGTCAATCGCGCGCCGAGCCGGTTCTCCAGCCAGACGCCCTGGTAGTAGGGGAAGAGCCGCAATGCCTGCTCCGGCGCCTGGCCCATCATCCGGATCAGCCGGTCCCACACGGGCCGCCAGTCGTCGGACACCAGCGGCATGAGCCGCTCGCCGAAGCCGGCCAGCTCGGGGTGCAGGTCGTGCTCCTCCACCGGGATCACGCGCATGATCGTCGCTCCTTCGCTCGGGACGGTCACGGTGCGGACCGTCGTGTCACTCGAACGTAGAAGCCGTCGCGAGCGATGTCGTCGCAGGTTGAGACGAAGGTGTGCCGGGTTGCGACGGGTGACCGCCGGCGTCGGACATCGGCGGCGGTCGGGACCGCGTCGCCTTCCTGCGCCGAGCCGGGCGGCACCACCTCGACACCTCGAGCGGTGGCTCAAGGCCGACGGCGGCGCGGCCGATGGTGATTCCATGCGACCGATGGTCCCGCGCGTCCCTCACCTCGTGGTGGACGGACGCCCGGGCGTCCCCGCGTCGCCCGCCCGACCACGGCCCGGCGCCCACGCCGCCACCGTCCTCGCCGCGCTGTTGGCGCTGGTGCTGGCCCTCGCTCTGCCGGGGATCGCCGCCGCCAGCGACCCCTGGACCGCGCCCGATTCCGAGCGGGGTGTGGTCCACGGCGTCGTGCTCGACGACGCCGGACGACCGCTGGAGGGTGTGATCGTCGACGCGAGCGCCACCCGACGCGTCGGGGGAGGGTCGCAGGCCACGGGATCCCACACCCTCACCGACGAGCACGGCCGGTACCGCGTCGTGCTGGTCGACGACCGCGACCTGATCGGTGACGGGTTCTACGTCACGTCTCGCAAGAGCGGCTACATGGACGGCGCGAACGGCAAGCCCGTCCCGCCGACGACCGACTGGTCGATCCGCCCCGTCCGGCCCGGCGCCGGCGACGTCACCCGGGTGGACCTGGCGATGCGCCGCCGGTCGGCCACCGTGTCGGGTCGGATTACCGTCCGCGGCGGCGCGCCCGCCGCCGAGCAGCTGCGGGTATGGGTGCTCCCGGAAGGAGAGCGACGCGACCTCGACGACGTCACGCTCCACGACGATGGGCGGTATGAGGTCCGGGTTCCGGCGGGAGCCCTGTCGGTGAGCGCCCAGAGCCGCTTCGGGCTGCCCCGCAACTGGCTCGGCCCCCAGCCCGGCGGAGGCCCTGCCCGCAACCGGCTGGTCGTGGGCTCCGACGAGCACCACTCCGGCGTCGACATCGAGCTCCCGGCCCGGTTGCCCCACCACGCGGTCGACCAGTACGGGACCCTGCACGACGGCTACGACCCCCAGGACTCCATCCCGCACCCGGCGCCACGCTACCCGATCGACGAGACGCCGCACCCGGGATCGACGGTGGGGCCGGTGGCACGGTTCGAGCCGTTCCGGATGCCGCACGCGGCCGCCGGGCTCAGCGACGTCCCCTGGCTGGCGCAGCCGTGGGGGTTCAACCGGTACGAGATCCCCGTGCTGAACGACGGCGACCACGACCTGTGGATCCGCGAGGTGCGATTCGAGGGACGCGACGCCGCGCTCTTCCGGTGCGAGGTTCACGTTATGTCAGGGGCGTCCCTGCCGTGCCGCAGCGGCGAACTGGTGCATGGCCGGTACGGCGTGGTGCCGTTCGAGCTCAAGGGCGCGACCCTGCCGGTCGTCGTGAACCAGGACGTACACCGCGACGTCTACGAGGCCACGGCGGTGATCGTCACCAACGCGCCCGGCAGCCCGCACCGGGTCCCGATGCGCGTCGTCAACTTGACCGCACCGCTCGCCGAATGGATGCTCGCCGGATGCGTGGCCTCCGGGGAGTGCCCGGCCGGACCGGCCGGACCCACGGGACCGGTGGGGACCGGAGACGCCCCCGCGGGTCCGAGCGACGGCGCCCCGGCACCGGCCGACCGGTCGGCACGCCCCGCCACCATCCTGAAGTCCGCGGTCCGCCTGACCCGCTCGCGCGTGCGGTTCGTGCTGCCCGGGGCGGCCCGTGGCCAGATCCGGATCGAGCGGCGCCGCACCCGTGGCAGGAAGCGCGTGTGGAGCGCCGTCCGCCGCAGCTCGTTCTCGACGCGACGCGCAGGCACCGTCACCCGCCGCCTGAAGGCCCTCCCGGCCGGCCGCTACCGCGTGCGCCTGCGCGTCACCCCGCGCGGCGAGCGCGCCCGCACGATCACCGCGATCCGCCGGACGCGCTGAGGCCACCGGACGACGCGCCAGGGAACGCTGCGCCCCCGTCCGGCGTAGCCCGCACCGCGGTCCACCCGCCGTGCGGGGCCTCGCGGCTCAGCGATCGATGCTCGACATGTCCGGGTAGCGCTCGCCGGACGGGGTGCCGACCTCGGCGAGCTCCGCCAGCTCGCCGTCGGTCAGGCGCACGTCGACGGCGCCGACGTTGTCCTCGAGGTACGTTCGGCGCTTCGTTCCGGGGATCGGCACGACGTCGGGTCCCTGGGCGTGCACCCATGCCAGCGCCACCTGGGCGGCGGTGACGCCCTTGCTCTCGGCGATCCGGTCGATGCGCTCGACGATCGCGATGTTCGTCCGCAGGTTCTCGCCCTGGAACCGGGGGTTGTGGCGACGGAAGTCCTTCTCCTCGAGCGCGTCCAGGGTGCGGATGCCGCCGGTGAGGAACCCGCGCCCGAGCGGGCTGTAGGGCACCAATCCGATCCCGAGCTCCCGCAGCGTCGGCAGGATCGCGTCCTCCAGGTCGCGCGTCCAGATCGAGTACTCGGTCTGCAGGGCGCTGATCGGGTGCACGGCGTGGGCGCGACGGATCGTGCCCGCCGAGGCCTCCGACAGCCCGAGGTAGCGGACCTTGCCCTCGGCGACGAGCTCCGCCATCGCCCCGACCGTCTCCTCGATCGGTGTGCCCGGGTCGACGCGGTGCTGGTAGTACAGGTCGATGTGGTCGAGGCCCAACCGGCGCAGCGACGCCTCCGCGGCCGCGCGCACGTAGGCGGGCGACCCGTCGATCCGGCGGTCGGTCGGGTCGTCGGGGTTGCGCACGTTGCCGAACTTCGTGGCCAGGACGACGCCGTCGCGGCGGTCGGAGATCGCGCGGCCGACGAGTTCCTCGTTGGCCCCGATGCCGTACATGTCGGCGGTGTCCAGCAGCGTGACGCCGAGCTCCAGCGCCCGGTGGATCGTGGCGGTCGACTCCGCCTCGTCGGTGGCGCCGTAGAACTCCGACATCCCCATGCAGCCCAGGCCCTGGCGCGAGACGGTCAGGCCCTGGGATCCGAGATTCGTGGTCTCCATGCGATCGCACGATAGACCCGCGACGATCCCGCCCCGTCGGGCCGCGGGATCCCGAGATCGCCACGGCCACCGACCGCACCGATGTCCAAGCCGCTCGCGTCGAGTTGCTCCACGCGACAGGGGTCGACCCGGGACCCGGCACCCCATACTCGTCGGGCGGCGTCGCGGGCGTGCCCGCGGCGTCGCGCCCTCCCGGCAGGCGCCGTCACGGCCCGCCGTCGCGCGGCCACGGGACCCGACGTGGCGGCGACCGCCCGGCCCGTCCCGCGCGTCGGACGTGGTCTCCGTCAGACGAACGACGACAGAGCGCGCCCCCGGATCTTGGCCAGTTCGCGGGCCTTGCGGCGCGCCGCGGCGGCCAGCGGGAAGTACCGCAGCCGCTCGGGCAGCCGCCGGTGCACCGGTCGTGCGATCGCGAACATCAGTGCCAGCTCGCGGTCCTGGCGCGCGGTCCACGCCAGGCCCAGCTTCTCGCGCGCATCGGCGGGCATGAACCCGACGGTCATGAGGTACGCCAGGTGCGCGACGGTCTGCTCGACCGGCGTCCACAGTGGCCGCAGCGCCCGCGGCACGAACGACGGCGCCGGCAGGTGCAGGCCGTCCCCGACCAGGTACCGCGCGACCGCGTGCGGCTCGAGCCGGTCGCGGATCATCTCCTCGTAGTAGGCCCAGTACGCCTCGCGGGTGGGCGGCATGAACCGGCGCGGCACCTGCAGGATGTCGCCGAGCTTGAGGATCTCCTCGTACAGCTGGTCCTGCTCGGCGTCCGTCATCGGGCGGCCCTTGACGTACGGCCAGCTCGTGACGGTCGCCGCGAACGCCGTGCCATGGACCCACGTGTACGCCTCGGCGTTCAGTGCGCTGTAGCGCCGGCCCTGCTCGTCGGTGCCCTTGATCGGCGCGTGCAGGCGCCGCAGCCGCTCGCCCTCCTCGATCGCCGCCTGACCGCCGTAGATCCACAGCATCACCGAGTCCAGCGACCGCTGGGCCCGGCCCTGCGGATCGGTGCGATACACCGAGTGCCGCTCGACCGCGGCGCCGATCGTCGGGTGCATCACCTGCAGGACGAACGCCGACGCGGTGGTGGCGAGCCCCATCGTGTTGCCGGTGACGTCCCACATGATCGAGTCGGGGCCGAGCAGCTCCGGCGTGTCGGGGCGGGAGCCTTCCCCGGGCGCCGAGCGGGGCGGCGCGTCGCCCGCGGGCGACGCGCCGCCGCCGGGAGCGACAGTCGGGGCGTCGGCGTCGGCGGGGTCGCTCGTCGGGGCGGTGGTGACGGAAGGGCCGTGCATGATCGAGACCTCGTCGCGTTGTGGGACAAACTGCCGTGCTTCGTATCATCGTAACGATGGACGGACCGGGCGTCCACGACGGAGCGTCCCCCGGCGCAGGATCGTCGCCGGGACGTCGGCCGTCGGCCCGGTCCCCCGGCGCATGACGTGCCGATCGGATCTCGTCGCCGCCCACGTACGCGACGCGACGTCGGGCCTCCCCGGATACCGTGCCGCCCATGAGCACCGAGAAGCCGCAGGTCGAGATCCCCGACGCCAAGCCCGCGCCCTACGCGCTGGACGTCCACGACATCACCGTCGGCGACGGCGATGAGGCCCAGAAGGGGCAGACCGTCGAGGTCCACTACGTCGGCGTGTCGTTCGCCACCGGCAAGCAGTTCGACGCGTCGTGGGACCGTGGCGACACGTTCAAGTTCGGGCTCGGCCGCGGGATGGTCATCGCCGGCTGGGACCAGGGCGTGGAGGGCATGAAGGTCGGCGGACGGCGCCGCCTGACGATCGCGCCCGAGCTCGCCTACGGCAAGCAGGGCGCCGGCGGCGTCATCGGCCCCGACGAGACCCTCGTCTTCGTCGTGGACCTCATCGGCGTGCGCTGAACCACCTCGTCGGGATTCGCTGAACAGCCGAAATCGCGGTTCGTCATCGTGGGGCGATGACGTACCGCATTTCCGTGGTTCGTGCCCCGCGACGCCGCGCCACGCACCGTCCCGCGACGCCGGTCCCCGCCCCCCGCCCGCCGCGCCCCACGACGCCACCCGCGCCCCCGCCGGCCGACGGCGACCCCCACCCCAACGACGACACTCGCCCGCGACACCCACTCACCCGCCGCTGCCCGCCCGAGCTCGAACACCGTCTCCCACGCGAGCTCCCACCCGCGCCCCGTCCCCCAGCCGCGTGACGAGGTGGAGCGCCAGCTCCAGGGCGAGGCGGCCATCGTCGACGGTCCGCCCCAGGAGGCGCTCCGCCTGTGCCACCCGGTACCGCACCGTGTTGTGGTGGATCCCGAGCCGCTGACCGGTGGCCCGGAACGAGCTGCCGCCGGCGAAGTACGCCACCAACGTCGCTCGCAGCCGCGCCGCCGTGTCCTCGTCGGCGGCCAGCGGCCCGAGCGTCGTGGTGACGAACCGCCGGCAGCGATCCGGCTCGAGCGAGCAGAGCGCGGCGATCTCCTCGCGGTCGAACGTCACCGTCCCCCGCGTCCGGCCCGCGAGGGCCGCCACGCGGATCGCCTCCTGCGCCTCGGCGTGCGAGCGGCGGAACCCGTCCAGCCCGCGGCCCGGGCGGCCCCGCCCGACGACGATCCCCGGCGATCCGGGCCCCGGCGTCGTGCCCTCCCCGTCCGGCACCGACGATCCGCGGTGGACCCAGCACCAGGCGGTCCCGACGTCGAGCCGCACGGTCAGGGCGCCTGCCCCGTCGTCGGGCTGCAGCCCCGTCACGGCGCGGTCGATCGCCCCCGGACCGGACGCGCCCGGATCGACCGCCCGCACGACGAACGCGACGTGGTCCCCGCCCAGGTCGTAGCCCAACCGCTGCCCGGTCCGCTCCACGTCCAGGTCCGGCTCCTCGAGCGCCCGTCGCACCGTGTCCACCCGGGCGAGCGCCCGCTCCCGGGCCAACCGCTCCGCCTCGTCGCGGTACGGACCCTCC
Source organism: Solirubrobacteraceae bacterium (assembly GCA_050252545.1). Taxonomy (GTDB): domain Bacteria; phylum Actinomycetota; class Thermoleophilia; order Solirubrobacterales; family Solirubrobacteraceae; genus Patulibacter. Next base: position 6,833 of record JBFWKS010000013.1, on the reverse strand, counting down.
AACGCCTCGAACGTCCGCTCCGTCCAGGCGAGCAGGAAGGCCGTGCCCGCCCCCGCGACCTCGACCGCGCGGCGGGGCTCACGTCCGGCGACCGCCGCCGACCAGACCTCGCAGACGTGGGCGATCCCCACACGGTAGGCCCGCATCACGGTGTCCCACGACAGCCCGTGCTGGACCAGCCGCCGCATCATCTGGACCACGTCGACGGCCGGCGCGGTCCGCGACGCGGGCACCTCGCGCGCCATGGCGTCGACGATCGCCAGGCAGTTGACGCTGCACGACGTGAGGACCGCCTCCTCGACCCCGCGGCCCCGCATCTCCTCGACCTGCTCGTGGATCCGCGCCGCGGCGCCCGCCCCGATCTCGGGCGCGTCCGGCAGCAGACCGCGGGCGACGGTCGCCACGAGACCCAGCAGCTCCGGATCCGACACCGGGTCGACGGTGGACATCGGTTCGACCCTATCCCGACCATGCACCGTTCGGTCAATCGTTCGGCCACGGACTGACCGGTGAGCCCTATCGACCGCCGCAGGTCCGCTCATACGGTGTCCACGGGAGACGAAGCGAGCAGAGGAGACCCCCATGCAGGTCGATCACGACGTCATCGTCATCGGGGCCGGGTTCGCCGGCCTGCGCTCGGTGCACAAGCTGCGCGACGAGCTCGGGCTCGACGTGCTGGGCCTGGAGCGCGGCAACGGCCCGGGTGGCACGTGGTACTGGAACCGCTACCCGGGCGCGCGCTGCGACATCGAGTCGGTCCACTACTCGTACTCGTTCGACGCCGACTTGCAGCGGGAGTGGGAGTGGAGCGAGCGGTACGCGGGACAGCCCGAGATCCTCGCCTACCTGGAGCACGTCGCCGACCGGTTCGACCTGCGGCGCTCGTTCCGGTTCGACACGACGGTGACGGCGGTCGCCCTCGACGACGACGGCGCCTGGACGGTGAGCACCGACGACGGGGCTCGCCTCCGCTGCCGGTTCGTCGTCAGCGCCGCCGGGAACCTGTCGGAGCCCAGCCCGCCGCGGATCGACGGGATCGGGACGTTCACCGGGCAGGTCGTCCACACCAGCTCGTGGCCGGCGGAGGGCGTCGACCTGGACGGCAAGCGGGTCGTGGTGATCGGCACCGGGTCGACCGGCATCCAGGTGATCCCCGAGGTCGCCCGCCGTGCCGGACACCTGACCGTCCTGCAGCGCACCCCGAACTACGTCGCCCCGCTGGGCAACGAGCCGGTCGACCCGGAGCGTCGCCGCTGGCTGGCCGAGAACCACGAGGAGGTCCGCGCGGGCGCCGACGACAGCTTCCTCGGGACGGGCTACCCGCCCGCCGAGGGTCCGGCGATGGCGGCCACCCCCGAGCGCCGCCGCGAGCTCTATGACCGCTACTGGGGCGCCGGTGGGTTCCGGCTGTTGCTGTCGACGTTCTCGGACCTGCTCGTCGATCCCGAGGCGAACGAGACGCTCGCCGAGTACATCCGCGAGCGGATCCGCGAGACGGTCGAGGATCCGCGGACCGCCGAGCTGCTCTGCCCCGACGATCATCCCTACGGAACCAAGCGCGCCCCGTTCGGCACCGACTACTACGAGACGTTCAACCGCGACGACGTGACGTTGGTGAGCCTGCGCGAGACGCCGATCGAGCGGATCTCCGGGGGCGTGCTGCACACCACCGACGCCGAGATCCCGGTCGACGTGCTGATCCTCGCCACCGGGTTCGACGCGGTCACCGGTCCGCTGTTCCGGCTCGACATCACGGGCCGGGAAGGCTTGCGCCTGCAGGACGCCTGGGAGGATGGCCCGTCGACGTACCTCGGCCTGGGCATGCACGGGTTCCCCAACCTGTTCACGATCACGGGGGCGCAGAGCCACGTGGCGCTCTACAACAACCCGCCGGGAATCGAGCAGCACATCGAGTTCGTCGGCGATGCGATCCGCCACGTCATCGACGGTGGTCACACGACGATCGAGGTGACCGAGGAGGCGCAGCGGCGGTGGCGCCACACCGTCGAGACGATGCTCCACCTGACCCTGCTGCCCCAGGCGACGTCGTGGTACATGGGTGACAACATCCCCGGCAAGCCGCGCGCCGCGTTCCTCTTCCCCGGCGGGGGCGTCGTGTACCGGGCGATCCTCGCCGAGATCATCGACCACGGGATGTCCGGCCTGTCGGTCGACGGCGCCCCGTCGCCGCTGCCGCCGATCCTGCGGATGGACCCGGCGGCGTTGAGCCTCATGAGCATCATGTCGATCGAGGGCGCCAAGCCGCTGGAGCTCTGCACCCCGGAGGAGGTCCGCGCCGGGCTGGAGGGCTTCTGTCGCCTGCAGCTTCCCGCCGCCGACGCGGTGACCGTCGATACGCACTACCCGTCGGCGGCCGGTGACGACATGCCGGTGCGGATCTTCCGTCCCGACGAGCGGACCGCGGACGCCCCGGTGGTGATCTGGTACCACGGCGGCGGTTGGATGGGCGGCAGCATCGACGTCGTCGACGAGCGGTGCCGGGCGATCGCCCACGACCATGGTGCGGTCGTCGTCGCGCCGAGCTACCGGCTGGCGCCCGAGCACCCGTTCCCGGCCGCGCCGGACGACGCATGGGCGGCGCTGCGCTGGACCGCCGACGTGATCGCCGACCACGGCGGTGACCCCGGCCGGATCTTCGTCGCCGGGGACAGCGCCGGCGGCAACCTGGCCGCGGTCGTCGCGCAACGCTCCCGGGACGAGGGTGGGCCGCACGTCGCCGGGCAGGTCCTCGTGTACCCCGCCACCGGACGCGTGCCCGACTCGGCGTCGCTGCGGGACTACGCCAACGGTCCGATCCTGACCGTCGGCGCGATCGGGATGTTCCTCGACGCCTACCTGCCGCCCGGCACCGATCAGACCGATCCGGCGTTCTCGCCCGCATGCGCCGAGAGCCTCGCTGGCCTGCCGCCGGCGCTGATCCTCACCGCGGAGTGCGATCCGCTGCGCGACGAGGGCGAGGCCTACGCCGTCGCCCTGCGCGACGCCGGCGTGCCGGTGCAGGCCCACCGCATCGCGGGCCTGATCCACGGCGGGTTCAGCATGTCGGCGGTGTTCGCCGGCGCCCAGGAGATGCACGCCGCGATCGGGGAGTTCGTGGCCCGGAGCGCCCGTCCGGTGGCCGTCCCGGCCGACTGAACCGGGGGATCGCAACGCCGCGGCCCGGATCTCGGAGCCGCGGCGGGCCGTTCTCACCCGCCGCTGCATGGCGCGTCGCCACCGACGTGCCGCGCGCGGTGCCGCAAACCTGAGAGGGTCATGCCTTCCGCTGCGCGACGCAGCGCCATCCAACGAAGGAGAGCGTCAGATGACGACCCGTCCGTTCCGGCCCCGGTGGTACCTCGCCATCCTGGGCACCGCAACACTCGCGCTGTCAGGGACGACCGCCTCGGCCGTGGCCGACCAGCCGGCCGAGCCCGAGAGCCCGCAGCGCTCGTCGATCTCGCACAAGAACTGGCAGTTCACCCTGCACGCCGCCGACGGTGGTGGCGGCCCGATCGGCATCGCGGTCCGTCATGAGCAGGGCGGTCTGGAGACGGTGCTCCGGCCGGATCGCGACCTCGACTGCCCGGATGCGGGCGGCATCGCCGCCGGATGCCAGTCCGTCGTCGACTACCCGCGGCACGACTCCCTGCGCGGCAAGGGCATGATCGTCCACGCCGAGACGCCCGACGAGTTCCATCCGCCCGAGGTCGTCGCGGTGCTGAACACCGGCGGCGCGAGCGGCTCGTTCTCCGCGATCGGCTACTGGCGTGGCCAGGACGGACCGTGGCACCACGCCACGCTCGACAGCGGCAGCACGGCGATCATCACGGATGGCAAGGGCCGCATCCGCGTCGGTGACCCGGCATGGGAGAGCCTCGACTGGTCGCGGGCCGCGCGCTACCCGTATCACTCCTGGTACACGTTCTCGCCGACGAAGGGCAAGCGCGGTGGTTGGAAGCACGCATCGACGAAGCGCGACCACACCACGGAGCTCCGGCGGGCGAAGAGCACCCTGCGGAAGCTGAAGCGGTCCAAGGGGAGCCAGGCCCGCGAGGGTCAGCGCTCCGCCCGCGCCGTGATCGCCGCGCACCACAAGGCCCTGGGCCAGAGGAAGTCGCTGCGCAACGCGCGCACGAGCTACCGGCGCATGTACGGCTCCAAGAGCCTGAAGCGCCTGGATCGCGGCCTGAAGCGCGTCAAGCGCGTCACGAGCACCAAGCGCTCCCGCTCCTGATCCGCGGGGACGGCGATCACGCGACCGGCGGGTCGCCGTCCCGCGCGGTCCGGAAGCCCTCGCGCCACGACGGCAGCGCCGGGGTCCAGGCCAGCTCGGCCTTGGCCCGGGCGTTGTCGGCGCCGCGCATCTCGGTCGCCATGTCGGCGACGAGCCGGCCGGCGGCGAGTCGCACGACCCAGCGCGGGATCCGCAGCGGGCGCCCCGCGCCGACCGCGCGGGCGTACTCCGGCGCCCAGTCGCGCTGCGCGGCCGGGTCGTCGTCGACGACGTTGTAGACGCCCGGCGTACCGTGCTCCAGCGCTGCGACGGTCGCCGCGGCCGCGTCGTGGACGTGGATGTAGGAGGTCACGCCGGTGCCACGGCCGACGATCGGCATCATCCGCTTGCGCGCCATCTGCGCGAACGACCCGTCGGACGCGAGATAGGTGCCGGGGCCATAGAAGAACCCGTAGCGCAGCGCCAGGCCCTGCAGCCGATCGGACCCGCTGACACGGCGCTCGTTGTCGACCATGATCCGGATCGCCTCGCCGAACGGCTCCGGGGCGTCGGTCCACGCACGGTCGTGCTCCGCCTTGATCCGGTCCCCCTCGGGGGCGTAGAGGAACGCGATCGACTGCACGACGTAGCGCTGGACGCCGTGCGCCTCCGCCGCGTCCAGCAGTGCCGCCGTCCCGTCGCGGCGCACGCGGTTGGTCGCCGTGTACAGCGCGTCGAGCTTGCGCAGGTCGTAGTCCGACGGCAGGCTCGTGAGCTGGTCGATGATCGCGTCCGGCCGCACCTCGGCGACGGTTCGCGACACCGCGTCGGCGTCGAGCACGTCCAGGACGACCGCGTCGGCGCCGGTCGCCCGGATCGCGTCGGCCCGCTCCGGCCGGCGGGTGATCCCGACGACCTCGTGCCCGGCCGCGAGCAGCTGCGGCACCAGCGGGCGGCCGATCGCCCCGCTCGCCCCGGCGACGAGGACCTTCATGCGTCGGCCCTCCGGATCCCGGTCCCGCCGTCGCTCGTCATGCGCCGGTCCCTCGAACCGTGGTCGTGGTGCCCTCGTGCGTCGGCGCCCCGGGCGGCGTTCAGGGTCAGGACGACGGCGAGCACCGTGAGGACGGTCAGGCTGATCCCGTCGAACACGCCGACCCAGTCCCGGTGGGCCTCGCCCAGGTCGATCCAGTGGTTGACGGCGTGCAGGGCGAGCATCGCGGTGACCGCGGCCAGCGCCCCGGCGCGCAGCGCGGGCCACCGCAGCGCTGCGAGGAGCGCCAGGCCGACCCCGCCCTGGAACGCGGCCGCGTCACCCATGTAGTGCTCGTTGTAGGTCCCGAACCCGCCGAGCCCGTCGAAGAACGATCGCGGGTCGACGGCCATCCACAGGGCGGTCACCAGCTGGACCACCGCCAGGCCGACGATCCCCACGGTGACCACGCCGTAGGGCAGGTCCATGGACGACCGGCGTCCGGCCGGAAGCGAGGTGCTCATGGGTCGCACGCTAGACGGGCACCGGTTCCCTGACAAGATCCAGTTCGATGTCCGAATCGGGTACCAGTGCGGTGGGTCCGGAGCTGCTCGTCGAGCTGGATCGCACCGCGGGGCGCCCGCTCCGGGCCCAGCTCGAGGACGGCCTGCGCGCGGCGATCCGCTCGGGATGGGTGGTGACCGGCGGCCCGATGCCCTCGACGCGGGCGATGGCCCGCGACCTGGGCGTGTCGCGGCGTCTCGTCGTCGACGCCTACGCACAGCTCGTCGCCGACGGCTACCTCGCGACCCGTCCCGGGGCGGGGACGTTCGTGGCGGACGTCCGGGCCTCGGTGGTCGCCGCCCCGGGGAGCGACCGGCCGGGGGCGTCCGTCGCGGTGGTCGCCGAACCCGCCGTGCCCCCGGACCCGATCGGTGCGTCGTGGCCCCGGAGGCCGGCCGGCCCCGACGCGGTGGGCGGGCCGGCCTTCGGCTGGGGCGGCGCGGGGGCGCCGGTCGTCGATCCGACCGGCGTCCCCGCCCGGCCCCGGTTCGACCTGTTCCCGGGCCATCCCGACCTGGCGGCGTTCCCCCGAGCGGCGTGGACGCGGGCGCTCCGGGATGTGCTCCGCACGCTGCCCGACCACCGGCTGGGGTATCCGCACCCGGCGGGCGCGGCCGAGCTGCGAACGGCGCTGGCGGGGTACCTGGCCCGGGTCCGTGGCGTCGTGGCCGCACCGGATCGGATCGTCGTGACGTGCGGTGCCGTCCAGGGCCTCGTCCTCCTCGCCCGCGCCCTCGCCGCGGACGGCCCGGTCGAGGTGGTGGTGGAGGATCCGAGCCTGCCCGAGCACCGGCAGGCGCTGGTGCACGCCGGGGTGCGGGTACGGCCCGTCCCGATCGACCGCGAAGGGGTACGGGTCGACGCTCTGGGCCCGGCCGCCGCAGCCCTCGTGACCCCGGCCCACCAGATGCCGACCGGGGTCGCGCTGTCGCAGGAGCGACGGGCGGCGCTGCTGGCGTGGGCCGGCGACGGAGGCCTGGTGATCGAGGACGACTACGACGCCGAGTTCCGGTACGACCGCGCGCCGCTGGCGGCGCTCCAGGGCCTGGCCCCGGAGCAGGTCGTCCACGTCGGATCGGT
>JBFWKS010000012.1:0-34457 GCA_050252545.1 Solirubrobacteraceae bacterium | reverse complement strand
CGACACGACCGCGTTTCGCCTGGGTGGGTCACGCGCCCCCACGGGGTGGTGGTTTCTGCCGCCCCCCTCGGGTCTCGATCCCGCCCGGGCGGGGGCGGCGTCACGAACGACCACCCCTTGGAGGGTTCTGCCGCCGGCCGGCGGCATCGGCCGTACCAACCGCGCGGCGGTGTCACGAACGACCACCCCTTGGAGGGTTCTGCCGCCGGCCGGCGGCATCGGCCGTACCAACCGCGCGGCGGTGTCACGAACGACCACCCCCTGGAAGGTTCTGCCGCCGGCCGGCGGCATCGGCCGTACCAACCGCGCGGCGGTGTCACCAACCACTACCCCTCGAAGGTTCTGCGCGGTTCGGCATCCTTCTACGTGGTTCGGCATCCCGCCATGGTCGGGCTTCCGCCATGCTCGGGCCGCCGCCATGGTCGGGCTTCCGCCATGCTCGGGCTTCCGCCATGCTCGGGCCGCCGCCATGCTCGGGCCGCCACCATGGTCGGGCTCCCGCCCTGGGCGGGTCACGATCGATCCCGGATCCCCGGAAAGGGCCATGGTGGAGCGCGCGCACCTGGGCCATCGTGGTGGTATGAGCGCCGAGCGTATGTCGATCGTCTGGGCCGGCCCCTACCGGCGCATCGAGGACGGCGAGGAGGTGTCGGTCGGCGCCGCCGTCTACGGCGGCCGTCCCGTCGTCGTCAGCGCGCCGCGCCGGCCGGTGCAGCGCGACGCGGCATCGGTGTTCGCGGTGGCCGTGTCGCTCGGCACGGACGCCCCGATGCACGTCGAGGTCGGCGCGGACCGCGGGTTCGAGGAGGCCGTCGTCTCAGCGGTGCGGATCGCGATGTTCCGCGAGGCGCGCGGCGCCCGACGTGGCGCCCGGCCGGCACCGAGCCGACCGGTGCTCGCCGAGGCCGCATAGGCCGCGGGGCCCGGGCGGGTCCCTACGCCGCGACGGCCTCGCGGTTCGCGCCTGCGGCGTCGGTGTAGCGCTGATCCCCGCCGCGCATCACGTGCTCGTCGGTCCGGAACCGCTTGGTCCGCTCGCGGAACACGAAGGTGAAGTCCGGCCACAGCGTCGTGTTGCGGCCGTTGGCGTCCAGGTACCAGGACTCGCAGCCGCCGTCGTTCCACACGGTCTTGCGCAGCCGGGCCTGGATCGCGTCGTTCTCGGCCGCCTGGACCTCGGGACGGACCTCGAAGCTCTCGGCGCCGCGGGCCGCGGTCGCCTTGAGGGCCTCGCGGACGTAGGTCACCTGGGACTCGATCATGTAGATGATCGAGTTGTGGCCCAGGCCGGTGTTGGGCCCGACGAGCATGAACGCGTTGGGGAACCCGGCGATCGTCGCGCCGCGGTGGGCCTGCATGCCGGTCTCGGCCCACTGCTCCGCGAGCGTGAGACCCTCACGGCCACGGATCGCGTCGGCGATCGGCTGGTCCGTCACGTGGAAGCCCGTGCCGTAGATGATCGTGTCGACCTCGTGCTCGACCCCGTCGGCATCGATGATCGAGTGCTCCCGGACCTCACGGATCCCGGCGGTGACGACGTCGGCGTTGGGGGCGTCCAACGACGGCAGGTAGTCGTTGGACAGCAGCACGCGCTTGCAACCCAGGTCGTAGTCGGGGGTGAGCTTGGCCCGCAGCGCCGGATCCTCGACCTGCTTCTTCAGGTGGCGCAGGGCGAGCTGCTTGGCCGGGCCACGCAGCTGGGGCACGTAGGCGAACGGCAGCACCCGCGACTCGAGCTCCGCGTAGAGGCGGGCACGGCGCAGGTTCTTGGCCAGCGGTAGGCGCTGGTAGGCCAGCTTCTCGACCCGCCCGATCGCCCGGTCGGGACGGGGCATGATCCACGGCGGGGTGCGCTGGAACAGCGTCAGCGACTCCACCTGCGGCTGGATCCGCGGCACGAACTGGATCGCCGACGCGCCGGTGCCGATCACCGCGACGCGCCTGCCGGACAGGTCGTGGTCGTGGTCCCAGCGGGCGGAGTGGAAGGTCGTGCCCTCGAACCGCTCCAGGCCGGGCAGGTCGGGGTACTTGGGCTCGCACAGCGGCCCGGTGCCGGACACGACGAACTGGGCGCGCAGCTCACCGCGGTCCGTGGTGATCGTCCATCGCTGCTCGTCGTCGTCCCAGCTCGCCGACGTGACGCCGGCGCCGGCGCGGACGTACGGGTTGAGGCCGAACCGGGCGGCGACGTCGCGCTGGTAGGCCCAGATCTCCTCCTGTCCGGCGAACGCGCGCGTCCAGTCGGGGTTTTGCGCCCACGAGAACGAGTACATGTGCGAGGGCACGTCGCACGCGCAGCCGGGGTAGGAGTTGTCGCGCCAGGTGCCACCGATGTCGTCGGCGCGCTCCAGGACGACGAAGTCGCGCTCGCCGTCGTCGAGCAGGCCCTTGGCCATGCCCAGGCCCGAGAAGCCCGAGCCGATGATCGCGACGCGGACCTCGGTCGGAAGGGCAGCTCGGTAGACGGCCGGAACGGTGTGGGTGGCGGTGGTGCTCATGGTTCCTCTGGTCGCGGCGGGGGTGAAAGCAGGACGCTCAGGGGTACTACCCGCCGTCCCGGACGTAGGTTACTCGCCAGTAGGTCGATCTGTCCACCCCGGCTTCCGGAACCTGCCGGGAACGCGTCGCGGGCTCGGGTCGTCGGCCACCCGGGTTACTCTCGACGATCGATGCCACGCGCCGTCGCCGACCGCCTCGCCCCGTTCGGCACCACGATCTTCGCCGAGATGACCGCTCTGGCCGACCGGACCGGCGCCGTCAACCTGGGGCAGGGGTTCCCCGACGAGGACGGTCCGGAGGATCTGCGCCGCGCGGCGGCGGCCGCGCTGATCGAGGGCCCCAACCAGTATGCCCCGGGGCGCGGAGCCCCCGAGCTGCGGCGGGCGATCGCCGACCACCGGCGACGGTTCCACGGGGTCACGATCGATCCCGACACCCAGGTGCAGGTGACGGTCGGGGCGACCGAGGGGGTGGCGGCGTCGATCATCGGCCTCTGCGATCCGGGAGACGAGGTCGTGGTCCTGGAGCCCTACTACGACTCCTACGCCGCGGTCATCGCGATGGCCGGCGCGGTGCGTCGCCCGGTGACGTTGCGGGCCCCGGACTTCGCGTTGGACATCGACGCGCTGCGGACGACGGTCGAGGCGTCGGTCGCGCGTCGCGACGGCGACGGCCGCGGCGGCGCGAGGGTGCTGCTGCTCAACTCACCCCACAACCCGACCGGTCGGGTGCTGACGACCGACGAGCTGGACGCGATCGCAGGGCTCTGCGTGGAGCACGACCTGGTGGCGGTCTGCGACGAGGTCTACGAGCACCTGGCGTTTGCCCGGCCGCACGTGCCGCTCTGCGTCCGCCCCGGGATGGCCGATCGCACCCTCACGGTGTCGTCCGCCGGCAAGACGTTCGCACTCACGGGGTGGAAGGTCGGCTGGGTCTCCGGTCCGGCGGAGCTCGTCGACGCGGTGGCCGCGGCCAAGCAGTTCCTGACCTTCTCCGGCCACGGTCCGTTGCAGCAGGCGATCGCCGTCGCGTTGGCGATGCCCGACGCGTACTTCGACGGTCTCCGCTCGCGGATGGCGTCGCGGCGGGACCGTCTCGTCGCGGGCGTGCGTGCCGCCGGCCTCCCGGCACTGGTGCCCGAAGGCGGGTACTTCGTGACCGTCGACGTCTCGGGCACCGCAGAGCCGGACGCGATCGCGTTCTGCCGCGGGCTGCCGGAACGGGCGGGTGTCGTCGGCGTGCCGACCACGGTGTTCTACGACGACCGCGAAGCGGGTCGATCGCTCGTCCGTCTGGCGTACTGCAAGCGGGAGAGCGTGCTCGACGACGCGATCGCACGACTCGGTGCGGTGGACCGGTGGTGAGCGAGCGTCCCGTCAGCGGTGGCGGCGGAGGACCGGACGGCGAGGGCCGCCGGGACGGGACGGCACGCCGCCTCGTGGCCGACCGCGACGCCGCTCGCGAGGCGATCCTCGACTGGTACGCCGAGCACGAGCGCCCGCTGCCGTGGCGCCGGACGCGCGACCCCTACGCGATCCTCGTGTCGGAGGTCATGTCGCAGCAGACCCAGATCGACCGGGTCGTGCCGCGCTGGGAGGCGTGGATGGAGCGGTGGCCCGACGCGGTGGCGCTCGCCACCGCCGACCGGCGCGACGTCGTCGCCGCGTGGGTCGGCCTGGGATACAACAGCCGGGCCGTGCGTCTGCACCGCGCCGCCGCCGTCGTCGCGGTCGACGGCTGGCCGCGCACCGCCGCCGGCCTGCGTGTCCTGCCCGGAGTGGGGCCCTACACCGCCGCGGCCGTCGCGTCGTTCGCCTACGGGGAGCGGGTGGCGGTCGTCGACACCAACGTCCGCCGTGTGGCCGAGCGACTCGACCTCGGGGACCCGGACGACCTGCTGCCGGTCGAGCCCGACCGGGTACCGACGTGGAACCAGGCGGCCATGGAGATCGGGGCGCTCCTCTGCCGGGCCCGTCGGGCAGCGTGCGCCGACTGTCCGGCACGGCGCTGGTGTCGATCGGCGGACCGGGTCGTCGTCGCCCCGCGCGCCTCCGCCGGCACCCGCGAGCGGTTCGAGGACAGCGCACGCTGGGTGCGCGGCAGGGTCGTCGCGGCGCTCGCGGCAGGGGAGCCGCTGCCGAGCGGGATCGACCCCGAGCGGCTGGCCCGGGCGGTCGAGGCGCTCGTCCGTGACGGACTCGTGGAGGACGCTCCGGATGGCCCGGTCCTGGCGGGCGCGCCACCGATCGGATCGACCACGGTTCTCGACGGGGGCGTCCGGTAGCTTTCCGACGATGCCGCTCGACCGTCAGTCCATCGAGAAGCGCGACTTCCCCATCAGCCGCCGCGGCTACGAGACGGTCGCCGTCGACCAGCACCTCGCCGGGATCGCCCGCGAGGTCGAGGCGCTGCAGCAGCAGGCCGATCGCGCCGCCGCCACGGGCGCCGCAGCGCCCGCGGAGGGCCCCGCGTCGCCGCCGGCGAGCGCGCCCGATCCTGCGCTGGTCTCGTCGCTGGCCTCGGCGGCCGCGGACCAGGTCAAGGTCATCGTCCAGGCGGCCGAGTCGACCGCCGTCGAGATCGAGCGCCAGGCCCGTGGCGAGGCCGCCCGGATCACCGGCGATGCCGACACCGATGCGCGCGAGACCCGAGAGGCGGCCAACGACGAGGCGCGCACCGTCCGCACGGATGCCGCCGAGCAAGCCCAGACCCACGTCGGCCAGGTGCAGCAGGCGACCACGCTGATGCTGCAGCGCGTCGAGGCGCTCGAGGGCGAGGTCACCGGGCTGCTGGAGCACCTGCGCACCGCCGCCCACCGCGTGCAGGCCGACCTCCAGCTGCTGCACGGCCAGGTGGCGGAGGTCGGTGGCCTGGACGCGACGACGACGGCGCCCGCCGCAGCCGCCACGGCGGCCTCGGCAGCGGCCGCACCGGCAGCGGCGACGGCTGCGACCCCGGCCGGACCGGCCGCTACGGACTCGGCGGCCGCTGGTACCACGCCCGCGACGTCGGCCGCACCCGCCGCCGAGCCTACGCCCACGACGGCTGCCGCGTCGGAAACCGCGCCCGCCGCTCCGGAGTCGTCCGGTGCCCCGGAGCCCGTCGCCGCCCCCGAGCCGACGCCGGCCGAGCCGACCGCTGTCCAGCCGTACGTCGCGCCGTCGACGCCGGTCACCCGCGAGCCGGCGCCCGCGGCCGAGCCCGACGCCACCGCTGACACGGCCGGTGCCCGCCTCGTGGCGCTGAACATGGTCCTCGACGGCACGCCGCGCGAGGAGGTCGACCGGTACCTGGCCGACAACTACGACCTGCCCGACCGCGCCGGTCTGCTCGACGACCTGTACGCCAAGCACGGCTGAGGTCGAAGCCGGGCGCTCCCGTCGCGCCCGGCGTCACGAACCACCACCGGTGGAAGGGTTCTGCCGCCACCCTCGGCCGGCCCGTCACGCCGGCGTCACGAACCACCACCGGTTGAAGGGTTCTGTCGCCACCCTCCGTTCTGCCGCCCACCCGCCGTGTTTCAAGGATGGCTCGGCCGGCCCTTCACGCCAGATCGGAGCGGTCGAGGGCCGCATCGGCGAACGACGCGGGGTCCTCGAGCGGCTCCAGGTGGGTCGTGATCGTCGCGGGCTCCAGGCCGGTGCGCAGGTCACGCTCCAGACGTTCGATCAGGTCGTGGCCGTCCTGCACCGACCACGCGCCCGGCACCACGACGTGGACGGACACGAACGCCCGCGGGCCCGCCCGCCGCGTCCGCAAGGCGTGGAACGCCACCGTGTCGCAGCGGTAGCGGTCGAGCACCGCCTGTACTCGGTCGAGCTCGTCGCGCTCCAGCGCCCGGTCCATCAGCCCGTCGGCGGAGCGGCGCACCATTGCGACGCCCGACACGACGATGTTCGCGGCGACGATGAGCGCCACGATCGGGTCGAGCGCCGCCCAGCCCGTGACGGCGACCAGCACCACCCCGACGACCACGCCCACCGACGTCCAGACGTCGGTCAGGAGGTGCTTGCCGTCGGCCTCCAGAGCCATCGCCCGCTCCTCGCGCCCGGCACGCAGCAGCGCCCGCGCCATCACGAGGTTGAGCACCGAAGCCACGCCCGCGATCGTCAGGCCGACCCCGACGTCCTCGACCTCCGTCGGGTCCAGGAGCCGCCCGATCGCGGCGTACGCGATCGTGACCGCCGCAAGCAGGATCAGCGCACCCTCGAATGCGGCGGCCAGGTAGTTGGCCTTCTCGTGGCCGTAGGCGTGCTCGGCGTCGGGGGGGCGCGACGCCCAGACCACCGCGAGCAGGCCGACGCTCGCCGCGACGAGGTTGACCACCGATTCGGCGGCATCGGCGAGCAGGCCGATCGAGCCGGTGATGGCCCAGGCCCCGGCCTTCAGGGCGATCGTCGCCAGCGCGGTGACGATCGAGAGGATCATCAGCCGTTGCAGGCGGCGGCTCCTGACCTGCTGGGCGTGGGGGGCGCCGGTGGCCATCGGGCCGCGATCGTACGCGCGCCGAGAGCCACCGTGCGCCCTGCGGGTCGTCGTCGGAATCGGTGTGGGCGAGCCTCATCCCGGACCTTGGAGTGCCGCGATCCGCGGGCGGGACGGGCGCGACGGGCGCCCGGCCCGGGACGTGCCGGGGGCGCGGGGCCGGGCGCCCGCTGGATCAGGCCGCCGACGGCGACCGCTCGGGCAGGCCGTAGCGGGCGACGATGCGCTCGTAGTTCAGGCCGAACAGCTCGATCACCTCGCTCACGTCGTCCGTGGTCCGGATCGGGCGCGCCCCGAGCGTCGGCTTGTCGGTGATCGGATGGGCGACGACGTGGCCCTCCTCGCGCAGCCGCGCACCGAGCTCGCGACCGAACGCGAAGTGGGCGACCCGGTCCCCGTGCAGGTGGCCGATCTCGTGGCGGCCGAGCATGAGCGACAGCTCGCCGCGCTCGCCCGGCCCGGACGTCGTGACGCCGGGCCAGCTGCGCACCTCGGCGATGATCCGCACGTCGGCGGTGGTGGCGCTGGTGGTCTCGCTGGTGGTCATCGGGACACCTCCGTGTCGTTGGGTGTCGACGATCGTGCAACCTCAAGTGCACTTGATGTCAAGGGTCGGGGTGGTTCCGGCCAGGATCTGGTTTGAATCGGCCCTATCGTGGTCTCACCATCGGTGGTCGTACCGGCCGCCGACGACACGGAACGGAGCGGGAACATGGATTGGAAGCTCGAGCTGGTGGCGGTGCCGGTCAGCGACGTCGACCGGGCGAAGGCGTTCTACGTGGAGCAGGTCGGGTTCGTCGCCGACCACGACCACCGCGTGAGCGACGAGCTGCGGTTCGTGCAGCTGACCCCTCCTGGGTCGGCGTGCTCGATCACCATCGGCGAGGGGATCACCGACGCGACGCCCGGCTCGGTGCAGGGCCTGCAACTCGTGGTGTCCGACATCGAGGCCGCGCACGCCCACCTCACCGGGCGAGGGGTGGAGGTCGGCGACGTGCAGCACCTGCCGTGGGGCGACTTCGTGTTCTTCGCCGATCCGGACGGCAACCGCTGGGCGGTCCAGCGCATTCCCGACGGCGCCTGAGGAACGCCGGCGTGCGGTTCCGGACGGGTACCGACCGCCATGGCATACCGGGCTCGCGGAGCGGTCCGACCGGTATCGGAAACCGATCCGGTGTCCGGATCGTCCGACTGTCTCGTCGATCGCCCCAATCAGTGCGCGTCGTCGGCATCCGCCACGGGCGGCGGCCAACCGGCGAACAGCGGGGCGATCCGCGCGAGCCACACCAGAGCCGCGTCCTTGCCAGCGTCGGTGATCTCGAGCTCGCCCGGGCGCGCGTACGGGTCCGGGTCGGCACGCAGCAGCTTGCGCTCCAGCAGGCCTTCGATCAGGGACGCGACCGTCGGCGCGTCGAGCTCCAGGCGGGCCTCCAACGCGCGTCGGGTCACACGCTCGTCGTTGTACTCGCCGACCGCCGTCGCGGCGATGACGATCAGCAACTGCAGCGCGAGGGGTCCGAGATCCCCGGTGGCGCGGCGGGCGAAGCAGCGGCGGGCGAGGAGCGACGCCTCGACCGCGGCGAGCGCCATCGGCAGCGCCCGCCAGTCCACGTCGAGTACGGCGGGTAGCGGCTCGGACTCGAGGTCCTCGAAGTCGTCCCACGGGTCCTCGTCGCCGATCGGGGCCTCCCACGCCTCGACGGTCGCCTGCCGGACCGCCGGCGGGAGATCCTCCTCATCGAACCAGAGGTCCTCGTCGTCCTCGTGGAACCGGAGGGCATCCTCCGGGCCCTGCTCGTCGGCGGTGACGTTGAGGACCATCCCGTCGTGGGAGTCGGCGTCCGGCCAGTAGGCACCGTGCCGCTCCGCCAGCATCATGTCCTCGACGTCCTCGGCCGCGGGAAGCGCCTGCGCCTGGCGTCGGCCCTCGGGCGAGCCCAGGTCCCCGAGCTGGTCGCGGTCGGCGTTCTCGTCGCGCTCCAGTCGCCCGTCGCGGCCCCGTGTGAACCGCTCCGCGTCGATCCCGATCAGGTGCAGTCCTCGCAACGCCAGGGTGCCGGGGGCGAACGCCCAGGCGTCCGCCGGACCGTCGAGGAACAGCACCGCGAGGTGGTGGTCCGGCCAGTAGGCATCGACGGTCAGGAGCCCGCCGGCGTCGTCGCGCAGCCACGGCCACGAGTGCGGGGCCTCGGCCTCGGCCCCACCGAGCACGTCCTCGGCCAGACCGACGAGGTAGGCGATGTCGTCGGGGTCCATCCCCGCATCATCCCCGCCCGGTCGACGGGAGGGTGCGGACGAACGCGACAGCGCGCCGGACCCACGGAGCGAGCCTGCGCTTGGTGGTGATCACGGCGGGGGACACGAGCAACCAGTTGTGCATCTCGCGTCCGCCCATGACCATCGTCTCGACGCCGTCGCGGCGCAGTAGGGCCGGCACGTCGTCCGGGGCAACGCGCACGAGCAGCCCACCGCTGCGGGACGCCGCGACCGCCATGTGACCGCCGAACGATGAAGGCACGCCCGCCGAACATGCCCTTCTCGACGACGTCGGGCTCGTCGGCGAGCAACTCCATCAGTCGCAGGACGAGCTCGCGGTCGTAGGCCACGAAGGCACTGTCTCACGTCGCCGCCGGTCACTCCGCGAGCACGCTCAGCGGCAACGCGAAGCCCGGCAGCAGTGGAGAGGTGAGGACGCCGTCGGCGTCGAGGGTCGTTCCGGCGGGTGGCTCGCCGGCGAGGACGATGCGGACGCCGAGCGGGTCGGTGCGCACGAGCCAGACCTCGTGGGCGCCGGCCGCCAGGTAGCGGCCGAGCTTGACGTCGGCGTCGTAGCGGGAGGTGGACGGCGAGGCGATCTCGACGACGATGTCGCCGACGGGCCAGGGGCGGGTCGTCCGGGGTGGCAGGTCGCGGTCGGCGGCGAACCACTGGAGATCCGGTCCGACGATGGTGTCCCGCGCCAGCTCCGTGTCGACAGGCAGGACAACGCGCCCGCGCTGCGGCTCCGCCCGGCACCAGGCCCGCAGCTCGGCGTACAGCGCGCCGGCCGCATCCTGGTGGATCGGGAGCGGGTCGTTCATCGTGACCAGCTCACCGTCGACCAGCTCGAACCGGAAGCCGGGAGCGGCTTCCGGGAGCGCCAGGTACTCCTCGCGCGTGAAGCGGGCGGCGGTCGGCACGGTCATCGGGCTCATCGTAGGTCCGGAGGTCGAGGGTGTCCACGGGCACGGGGCAGATCGTCGCCGGACGCCCCGTGCCGGATCAAGTCACCGCGCGTGACGATCGCGCGCGGGATCCGTGCCGGCATCGTGGCGCCGACGCCCTGCTCCCGCGCATCTTCAGGCGAACATCCGTTCGCCTGCGTATCCTCCGTAGGGATGGCAGGCAACGGACGGATCGTCGTCACCGGCGCGCGGGAGCACAACCTCAAGGACGTGTCGGTCACGTTGCCGCGCGACAGCCTCGTCGTGCTCACGGGACTGTCCGGGTCGGGCAAGTCGTCGCTGGCGTTCGACACGATCTACGCCGAGGGTCAGCGCCGTTACGTCGAGTCGCTGTCGGCCTACGCCCGGCAGTTCCTGGGCCAGATGGACAAGCCCGACGTCGACTCGATCGACGGGCTGAGCCCGGCGATCTCGATCGACCAGAAGACGACGTCGCGCAACCCGCGCTCCACCGTCGGCACGGTCACCGAGGTCCACGACTACCTGCGCCTGCTGTGGGCCCGGATCGGCCATCCGCACTGCCCCAACGGCCACGGGCCGATCGCAGGCCAGTCGGCGGAGCAGATCATCGACCGGGTCATGGACCTGCCGGAGGGCACGCGGTTCATGGTGCTCGCGCCGCTCGTGCGCGGCCGCAAGGGCGAGTTCAAGGACCTGCTGGCGCACTGGAAGGCGGAGGGGTTCCAGCGCGTCCGCGTCGACGGGCAGCTCCGGATGCTCGACGAGGAGATCGTCCTCGACAAGAAGTACAAGCACGACGTCGCCGTGGTCGTCGACCGTCTGGTGATGCGCGGCGACCTGCGCAAGCGGCTGGCCGACGCGATCGAGGCGGCGGTCGCGCTGGCCGAGGGCCTCGTCGAGGTCGCGCTCGTCCTCCGCGACGGGGAGGAGGCCCCGGAGGGTGTGCCGCTCACCCAGACGTTCAGCGAGAACTTCGCGTGCCTGCAGTGCGGGTTCTCGATGCCCGAGGTCGAGCCGCGGACGTTCTCGTTCAACGCCCCGCACGGCGCCTGCCCGCGCTGTACCGGCCTGGGCGCGCAGCTCATCGTCGACCCGGACCTGGTGGTCCCCGACGCCGACCGGTCGCTCGCCGACGGGGCGATCCGGCCGTGGTCGTCGTCGCCCAATCCGTTCTACCGCAAGCTGCTGGAGGGGCTGGCCGAGCACTACGACGTGCCGATGGACGTGCCGTGGAGCGAGCTGGACGAGGACCAGCAGTCGTGGATCCTGTTCGGTGATCCCGACGGGGCAAAGGTGCCGTTGCGGTTCAAGAACCGTGCCGGTCGCCGCCGCACCTACCAGATGCGCGCGGAGGGAGTGATCAGCAACCTCGAGCGTCGCCACCGCGAGTCCGACTCCGAGCAGGTCAAGGAGAAGATCGAGGACTTCATGGCGATGGTCCCGTGCCCGGACTGCGACGGGGCGCGGCTGAAGCCCGGTCCGCGCCACGTGCTCGTCGGCGGCCTCGGCATCCACCAGTTCTCGGCGCTGTCGGTCCACGGCGCGCTGGAGTGGATCGACCAGGTCGAGCTGACCGACACCGAGCGCCGGATCGCCCGGTTGATCGTGCGCGAGATCAAGGAGCGGCTGAGCTTCCTCGTGGACGTCGGCATCGGCTACCTGACGATGGACCGCGGCGCCGCGACGCTGTCGGGCGGCGAGGCCCAGCGCATCCGTCTGGCCACCCAGATCGGGTCCGCGCTCGTCGGCGTGCTGTACGTGCTGGACGAACCGTCGATCGGGCTGCACCAGCGCGACAACGAGAAGCTCATCGGCACCCTCGAGCGGCTGCGGGACCTGGGCAACTCGGTGATCGTGGTCGAGCACGACGAGCAGACGATGCGCCGCGCCGACACCCTCGTCGACATGGGGCCCGGCGCCGGAGAGCACGGGGGAGAGGTCGTCGCGGTCGGCACCCCGGCCGAGGTCGAGGCCAGCCCCGACTCGCTCACCGGGCAGTACCTGTCGGGCGCACGGTCGATCGCCGTGCCCGATGTCCGGCGCGAGGCGGCCGGCTGGCTGACCGTCCGTGGGGCCCGGGAGCACAACCTGCACGGGGTCGACGTGGCGTTCCCGCTCGGGGTGCTGTGCGCGGTCACCGGGGTCAGCGGGTCGGGCAAGTCCACGCTCGTCAACGAGATCCTCCACAAGTCGGCGGCGTCGCAGCTCAACCGGGCGCGGGTGCGGCCGGGTCGCCACGACGGCATCGACGGGATGGACCAGCTGGACAAGGTCATCCAGGTCGACCAGTCGCCGATCGGCCGCACGCCGCGATCCAACCCGGCCACCTACACCGGGATCTTCGACCACATCCGTCAGCTCTTCGCCCAGACGCCCGAGGCGAAGACCCGCGGCTACAAGGCCGGTCGGTTCTCGTTCAACGTCAAGGGCGGCCGGTGCGAGGTCTGCAAGGGCGACGGGCAGATCAAGATCGAGATGCACTTCCTGCCCGACGTGTACGTGCCGTGTGAGCAGTGCCACGGGCGGCGCTACAACCGCGAGACGCTCGAGGTGCGCTTCAAGGGCAAGACGATCGCCGACGTGCTGGAGATGTCCGTCGACGACGCCGTCGACTACTTCGAGAACGTGCCGAAGATCCGCCGCCGGCTCGAGACGGTCCGCGACGTCGGCCTCGGCTACGTGCGCCTGGGTCAGCCGGCGACGACGCTGTCGGGCGGCGAGGCCCAGCGGGTCAAGCTCGCCAACGAGCTGGCGCGGGTGGCGACGGGCCGGACGCTCTACATCCTCGACGAGCCCACCACGGGTCTGCACTTCGCCGACGTCGAGCGGTTGCTCGAGGTGCTCCAGCGGCTCGTCGCGGCCGGCAACTCGGTGGTGGTCATCGAACACGACCTCGACGTCATCAAGACCGCAGACCACCTCATCG
The DNA here is from genome assembly GCA_050252545.1 of Solirubrobacteraceae bacterium. Classification (GTDB taxonomy): domain Bacteria; phylum Actinomycetota; class Thermoleophilia; order Solirubrobacterales; family Solirubrobacteraceae; genus Patulibacter. The sequence continues at coordinate 21,362 of JBFWKS010000012.1, read as the reverse complement.
ACCTGGGGCCCGAGGGCGGTGACGGCGGAGGCACCCTCGTCGCAGAGGGGACTCCGGAGCAGGTCGCAGCCGTCGACGCGTCGCACACCGGACGGTTCCTGCGGCCGCTCGTCAACGTCGCGTCCCCCCAGGCCCGGACGACGCAGAGGAAGGTCACGCGGAGGAAGGCCGCGGCCTGACCGCCGGTCCGGTCGCATCCGGCGGGGCATCGCGGTCGGTGCCGGCGGTGGGGCGTCGGCGGGCGCCGGTCGTCCCGAACCCGGCCGTCAGGCGCGGGCGCCCCGGGCGCTCGCGGCCCGCCGCGCCCTCGGCCGACGGAGCGGTCCGACCACGACCGACGTGAGCAGCAGCGTCTCGTGGGCCACCCGGAAACGCCAGGCGCGGGCAGGGTTGCCGGCCGGCGTATCCTGCTGTGGCCGCAGCACCGCTGCCGCCGCACGACGCTGCACCACCCGGATGCCGGCGCGCAGCACCGCGGCGAGCACGGCACCGATCGCGATCGCGACGAGCCCCAGTAGCGCGTCCATCAGGTAGTGGTTGGCCGTCCCAAGCACCAGCACGGTCACGGCGGGACCCCACAGCAGCGCGACGAGGGCCAGCGGCCGACGCCCCAGCACGCAGGCCACGCCGATGCCGAGAGCGGTCGCATACGCCACGTGCATGCTCGGCACGGCGGCCATCTCGTTGTAGATCCAGGTCAGGAAGCCGCCGGGGACGCCGCCGTCGACGGCCAGGCCGCTCTCGGCCACCATCCGCGGCGGTGCCACCGGGTACGCCGCGTAGACCACGACGGCGAGGAACCACGTCACGACCATCGTGTCGCGGAGCGGGCCGAACACCCGCGGCGACCGGCGGTGGATCCACCAGAGCCCCGACGGCACGATCAGCAACTGGACCGCTAGGTACATCGCGTCGAGGATCGCGGTGGGCACGATGTCGATCGCGTCGACCACGGTCGCCTCGACGTCGAGGCCGATCCGGTCCTGCAGATCGAGGATCGCGCCGGCGTGCGCGGTCGCCGTCGCCACGTCGGGCTCGAACAACCACCGACCGCCGACATAGGCGGCGTAGCCGAGGAGCAGGACGATCGCCAGTGACCAGCGGCGGCGGCGATCCAGCAGCCCCTCGTCGGCCGGGAGCGGACACCCGGCCGGGTCCGGGGGACCGGCGCCCGGGCCTACGACGTCGTCCCCGCGCCGCGGGTCATCAGGCCCGGTGCTCCGGGGCCGCACAGCGGGGCGGGAGGTCGTCGGAGGGGACACGGCGATGGGGGCCGAGGGTCGGCGCAACCAGCCTATCCGGGTCCACTCGCGGGCGGGCGGTTCTGGGCCCTTGCCCGGCTCCTCGGCCCAACTCCCGGTTGCGCCGCGTAGGCTGGGCGCGCCCATGCCCGCCGGCCCGCCGCCCCGATCGTCCGCCCGTCGCGCCGCGCTGTCGATCGTGCGCAGCCGGGGGGCCAACCGGCAGGGGGCACCGGCGGCCCGGCCCGCGCGGGGGTTCGATGCGGCGATCACCGATTGCGCCGTCTACGAGGGTGGTGCGCGCCAGGAGGGGCCGGTGCCCCTGGAAGACGCGCTCCGGCGCGCCGGCGATGCCCCCGACGGCTTCGCGTGGATCGGGTTGCACGATCCCGAGCCGGGAGCGGTCGAGTTGCTCGGCGCGCACTTCGACCTGCACGAGCTCACCGTCGAGGACGCGATCCACGCCCACCAGCGCCCGAAGCTCGAGCGTCACGGCGACCACGTCCTGATCGTGCTGAAGACCGCGCGGTACCTGGACGCGGCGGAGCGCGTCGACGTCGGAGAGCTGCTGATCGTCGTCGGCCCGCGGTTCGTGGTCACGATCCGGCACGGCGAGGCGTGTCCGTTGGCCGACCTGCGGCGGGAGCTGGAGGACGATCCCGACCGGATGGCGGACGGGCCCGGCACGGTGCTGCACGCCGTCGTCGACCTGGTCGTCGACGCCTACGCGGAGGCCATCGACGGGCTGTCGCTCGACGTCGACGAGGTCGAGGCCTCGGTCTTCTCGTCGGATCGGACGAACCCCACCGAGCGGATCTATCGGCTCAAGCGCGAGGTGATCGCCTTCAAGAAGGCCGTCACGCCGTTGATCACGCCGGTCACCCGCCTCGTCGAGGACGATCGTCTGCCGATGCCCGCCGCTGCCCGGCCCTACCTTCGCGACGTGCTCGATCACCTGAGTCGCGACGCCGATGCCGTGATGGCCCTCGACGAGGTGCTCAACGGTGTGTTGCAGGCCAACCTGGCGCAGCTCTCGGTCCGGGACAACGAGGACATGCGCAAGATCTCGGCGTGGGTGGCGATCGCCGCGATCCCGACGATGGTGTTCGGGCTCTACGGCATGAACTTCGAGCACATGCCGGAGCTCTCCTGGACGCTCGGGTACCCGGCGGTGCTCGTCGTCGTCGCCGGGATCTGTGGCCTGCTCTATTGGCGCCTTCGCCGGGCGGGTTGGCTGTGAGCCGTGGCGGGAGCCCGGTCCGGTCACCCGACCTCCGCGCGCTCTGAGAGGCTCTGGTTCATGACCGCCGAGGACCGCTCCGACCCGCTGACCGTCGTCGCCGTCAGCGACCTGCACGGCCACCTGCCCGACGTGCCGGCCTGCGACCTGCTGCTCATCGCCGGCGACCTCACCCCGGCCACGCCACCGGTGGCGTCGCTACATGGGCCGACCGACCCCGACCTGCCGCGCCGTCAGCGCGAGTGGCTCAAGGGTCCCTTCGCGGACTGGCTCCGCTCGATTCCGGCCAAGGAGATCGTCGGCATCGCCGGCAACCACGACTTCGCGTTCCAGGACGATGCCATCGCGGCCGACCTGACCGACCTTCCGTGGACGTACCTGCAGGACACGGCCGCCGAGGTCGCCGGCCTGAAGATCCACGGCACTCCGTGGCAGCCGTGGTTCCACGACTGGGCGTTCAACGCGCCCAAGGACGGGGGGGAGGCGTTCCTCGCCGAGCGGTTCGCACTGATCCCGGCGGACGTCGACGTGCTCGTGGTTCACGGTCCGCCGAAGGGCTACGGCGACCTGACCTCCGGCGGGTTCGAGGCCGGGTCGACGGCGCTGCTGGAGGCCATCGACCGCACGCGCCCGCGGCTGGCGGTCTTCGGCCACATCCACGAGGCGCCGGGTCGCTGGGCGCGCGGAGCGACCGAGCTCGTCAACGCCACCCACGTCGACCTCGAGTACCAGCCGGTCAACCCGCCGATCGAGCTGCGGTTGTAGGCGGCGCCTGCCCGGCGTCGCGCGCGAGCTCCCGACGTCGGGAGCTCGCGGGTCACGAGCTCCGCCCCTGGTCCGCATAGAGCGTGTACCAGATGATGTCCACCAGGCTGCGGACGACGACGCGGCGCTCGTCGGGGTCTGCGCCCGCGAAGAGCTGGTGCATACCGCGCTCGGTCATCCAGGTGAGCCAGCCGGCGACGGTGTCGGGGTCAAGGTCGGACCGCACGAAACCCTGCTGTTGACCCGCGGTGATGTGCGCGGCGGCGGCGCGGCGGGCCGCCCCGAAGCTCTCCTGCATCCGGGCGTGAGCGCGCTCGTCGGTGGCTGCCGCGTCGGCGACCGCGGCGAGGAGCCCCAGGTGACCGGAGAACGCGTCCACCGCTCCCTGGGTCGCGCGCGCCAGATCGTCGCGCGACGCGCCGGGAGGCAGCGCCCACAGCGCCTCGGCGGCATCGGCGACGTGCCGAATCGCCGTGGCGCTCAGCGCGTCCAGCAGGTCGGACTTGTCGTCGTAGTAGCGGTAGAAGGTCGACCGCGCAATGCGCGCCTCACGGATCAGCACCTCGATGTGCAGGTCCGCGAAGCCCGTGCTGCCGTCGAGCAGACGCTCGACGATCCCGGTGAGCCGCTGTGTCAGCCGGGTGCGGCGCTCGGCGTGGCGTTCCTCCAACGGCTGGGCGGGGCGAGGCATCGCCGGAGTATCGAGCGTGCTCCTGTCGCAATGCTCCCCGCCAAGAATCGAATACAGAGTACGATTCTTGCGCCTGGCCCCGACGGAGGAGAGAGATGCAGACGCGAGACACCGACGGTGCACCCCGAGTGCCCGCCACGTTCCGGCCGACCAAGGACGCGAGCGACCCGGCGTTCTACGACTCGCGCAACCGCGAGACGTACCTCGCGATCCACGCCGATTCGCCGGTCTACTGGGTCGACGCCGAGCACACCCAGCCGTTCCTGAACGTGTGCCGCCATGACCTGATCCGCGAGGTCGGCAAGGACGTCCAGCGGTTCACGACCGAGCAGGGCGTGCACCTGAACGCCGCGGCGTTCGCGGTCGATCAGCCCGCTGTCCCGGCGGCGGGAGCCATCGATCTGCCACCGGCACTGACGCCGGCCAACATCATGTCTGCGCGTGACCACCGCCGGGTTCGAGGACCGGTCAATCCGCACTTCCGCCAGGACGCCGTCGCCCACCTGGAGTCGCGGGTCCGCGAGATGGTGGTCCGGGCCCTGGACGACATCGAGCCGGACGAGGACGTGGACTTCATGGAGCGCTTCGGCGCCCGGGTCCCGCTGCTGGTGACGACCGCCATGCTCGGGGTCGACGCCGCCCGGGAGCACGACTTCGAGCGGTGGGCGAACGCCATCCTCACGTCGTTCGAGCCCGGGGCGGCACCCGACTGGACGGCGATCTCCGACATGGTCGCCTTCTTCACGGCGGAGGTGCAGGCCCGCCGCGCGGCACCGCGCGCCGATCTCATCAGCGACCTGCTCCAGACTCCGCTGACCGACGACGAGGTCGTGATGTGGTGCTGGCTCCTCCTCGTCGCGGGGATCGAGACCACCGGCAACCTCCTCGGCGCGGGCATGGACCTGCTGCTGCGCCACCCCGACCAGATGGAGCGGCTGGTGCGGGACCCGACGTTGCTGCGCCCGGCCGTCGCGGAGATGCTGCGGATCGTCACTCCTGGTCGCTACATCCGGCGTACCGCCACCGAGGACACGACGATCGGTGACTGCCCGGTGCACGCCGGCGACGCAGTGGTCATGAACTTCACCGTCGCCAACTACGACCCCGCGATGTTCAGTGACCCACTGCGGTTCGACATCGACCGCAACCCGAACGAGACGCTCGCGTTCTCCTACGGCCCGCACCGGTGCATCGGCATGCCCGTCGCCCGCATGGAGGCGATTGTCGGCTTTGAGGAGCTGCTTCGCCGGTTCCCGGCCACGTCCGCGCGTGGTCCCGCGATCTTCCGACCGAGCCTGGCGACGGTGGTGGTCGAGAGTCTGCCGGTGCGGTTCGCCGGCCCCTGACCGCGACCGTCGACGCCAACGGGTGTGGGGACGGGGCCGCGGGTCGTCGATCATGCTCTCCGGGACGGCGGCCGGGTCGCGGTAGGCTCGGGATCGTGGTCGCCTCCGATCCCTCCGGCCCTCCGACGTCGGGTCGACCGGCAGACCCGGTTCCCGAGCTGGACGTGCCGGCCCCGCCGCCCGGACTGGACCGTGCCCGCGCGATCCAGTGGCTGCAGAAATGGCGGTGGTACCAGCGCTCGACCAGGCCGTGGAACCGGGCGTTGCTGCAGGTGGAGCTCGCCCGGCGCCAGGCGTTCGCGCGTGGCCCGATCCACGGCAACGCCCTGGAGATGTTGCGCGACGGACGGCTGGAGATCGGCCCCCAGGCGTTCCTCGAGCCGGGTGTGTGGCTGACCGCCGGTCCGGACGCCCGGATCCGGATCGGTGGGGGCACCTTCCTCAACCTCGGCGTGATGGTCGCCGCCGAGCGGCTCGTGCAGATCGGCGAGCACTGCATGGCCGCCAACGGCTGCCTCATCACCGACGGCAGCCACCGGTTCGACGACCCCGACAAGCCGGTCCCGTGGCAGGGCTTCACGACCAAGGGCCCGACGGTCATCGGCGACAACGTGTGGCTGGGCGCCAACGTCGTGGTGACCACCGGCGTGACGATCGGCCGCCGGTGCGTGGTCGGCGCCAACTCCGTGGTCACGAGCGACATCCCGCCGTTCTCGATCGCCGCCGGAACCCCGGCCAAGGTCATCCGCACGATCGAGTACGCCTGACCGGTAGGGCGGTCGCGTCGTCGGGCCTGCCGGTGGAGGTCCGAGGGGGTGGGGACCGGTGGTGGGCCGAGGTCGGCGACTCGGTCCGGAGAGCGGGTCGGATCACCGTCGTGGGACGACGGTCGGGCGACCCGCTCCGTCGAGATGCCGGGTCGGCACAGCGTCTGTGAGGACCGTTGTGGACCGACTGGCCCGTCGTGCGTCGTCGGCGGGGACGCGGCATGCTCCCGACGCGGTGTCCGACCGCGATGCCGGACGCACGGGTCCGCGGTACCCTGCGGAGCGTCCCGCCCGCCGGGCCCGCCCCCGGCATACGCGGTGGGACCGCGCCAAACGTCGCCCCTCGATCCCGCCCGGTCGGGGGGCGACAGCGCTCGCGGACGGTGCGGGCGCGTCGCCGCCGGTCGTGTCCGGCCCACAGCCGCGGCACCGTGGCCGTCGCGGGCGCGGGATCAGCCGCCGAAGCGACTGCGCAGCGACATCACGTTGCGGACGTACTGCTTGGTGTCGTCGTACATCCCGCGCGAGCGCACCGACGACAGGCCCTGGTAGTACGCGGCCGCAGCCTGCTCCGGATCACCGCCCGTCTGGCGCAACAGGTGCCCCAGGTACAGCGTGCCGGCGTGCACGTTGTCGGTCGCCGAGGCAGGATCGAGGCCGCGCGAGCTCAGGTTCGACCCCACCCAGCCCCAGGTCTCGGGCATCACCTGCATGACGCCGCGCGCGCCGGCCCCGGACACCGCGCCCTGGTTCAACCCGCTCTCCTGCCACGCGATCGCCTGTGCGAGCGAGGCCGGGACGCCGTTCGAGGACGCGATCGACCCCACGGTGCCGGCGTCCACGCGGACCCCCGGGGCGGGGGTGGGGGAGGTCGTGGCGGCGCTGGCGGACGAGGCGCTGCTCCCCGAGGAACCGGCCTGCCCGCGTGCTCCGGTGCCGCCGGCCGGGAGCTGCAGTCGCGTGCCGCTCAGGAGAGGTGCGGCGACGTCGAGGCCGTTGGTGGCGGCGAGGGTCGAGACCGACACCCCCTGACGGGCCGCGATCGCACCGAGCGAGTCGCCCGGCCGGACGAGATACCCGCCCGTGGCGGACCCGTTCGCCCCCGCGGACGACGATGCCCCCACGGACGACGGTGTCGCCACGGGCGTGGACGGTGCGGGCGCCTGACCCGCTCCGGCGGCCGGAATGGTGAGGACCTGGCCGACGTGGACCGACGCGTCGGCTCCCAGGCCGTTGGCTGCCGCGAGCGTGGATGCGGGCATGCCGTTGGCGGCGGCGACCGACCAGAGCGATTCTCCGGTGGTGACCTGGTGAACGGGAGCGGATCGGGCCGGGGCGGCAAGCAGGGCGGGGACGAGCGTGCCGGCGAGGACCACGGCGACACGGCGGTGAATCGCGTTCATGCGGACGCGAGCCTCCTGGGACGGGGGGACGGGACCCGTCGGTTCTCGCGCATGCGCCGGTCCGACGCAAACCGCCGGGACGCCGCGCAACCGAAGTTGCGTGAAGCGCCTCCCACGCGGGGGCGCGGGCGCATCACCGATCCGGCCGACCCGCCGCGTGCCGCCGACCGGATCGACGCCCGCGATCAGCGCACCCCGGCCAACCGCAGCGACCGCCGCAGCGACGACGCCTTGATCGACGTCCCGGACGCGGCGATCGCCATCGCGCGCACGCGCCCCTTGCGGGTCACGTAGACGACCCTGGCTCCAGCGGACCGCTTGGCGCGCCGGGGTGTCGCGCGGCGCACCCAGATCCCGTTGGCCACGCGCCGGGCCACCCGTCGCACCGCCCGGATCCGCGAGCCGACGCGGACCTTCGACGCCCGGTGCCGGCGAGCGTCGGTGACGGCGAGCGCGGTGCGGCCCCGCTCGTCGAAGACCGCCGTGGCGGTGGCGTCGCGCCCACCACGGTCACGGATGCAGTACCGGAACGCCCGCTCGGGTCGGGCAGCCGGCTGGCCGGCCCGGCGCAGCAGCGCGTCGACGGACTCGCCGGGCCGCAGCGGCCCGACATGGGTGCGACTGAACGTGCCCGCGGCCTGGCAGCGGGTGGCGGGCACGCCCTCCGCCCGCTCCCATGTCTGCAGGTAGGCCTCGGCGCCACGCAGCAGGTCGTCGACGATCGGCCTGCCCGCGATCTTGCGCAGGTCCTCGACCCAGTCGGGGTACAGGCCGTACTGAGCGACGCCGTCGTGGTTGATGTCGAACGTCCGCGACCCTGCCCGGTTGCGGTCGACGGTCACCGCGCCGTCCGCCGAGCGGAAGGGATAGACGACCGGGTTGCTCGCGTTGTCGGTCCGCGGACCGCCCTGGGCGCCGAATCCGTTGATGTCCGACCCGAACCCGATCCCGAAGAGGAATCGGTCGTCGGCCTGGGGCCGCAGCTCGCGCCAGGCGTCGGCGAAGGACTTCGACGCGCCCGCGTAGGGGCCGACGAACCCGCCCAGCCGGTAGATCCTCCGGGGTGTCGTGCCGTCCGACCAGCTGTGGCTGGAGATCACGCCCGAGTACCCGCGCTTCTCGATCAACGCGAGCGTGTCGTCACGGGTGCGGACGCTCATGTGGTCGACCTCGACGAGCATCCCCTTGTCCATCAGGCGCCCGACGAGGTGGCGGCCCAGGTCGGTCAGGCCGCGCGGGTTGCAGAGCGGGCCGTCGGGGTAGACCGGCAGGGCACCTTGGACGCCGGCGAGGGTCAGCAGCTCGACGACGGCGTCCAGGCGGGGAATGACGTCCAGGTCGTAGACGTCGGACGGACGTCCCTCCTCGCAGCGCTGCAGGCGCAGGAAGTGCCCGGTGCCGACGAAGTTCCCGATGTTGGTCAGCGCACCCAGCAGGTCGGCATCGCCGGCGGTACCGCCGAGCGCGTTGTCGAACTTGTGGACCGGGAACACGGTTCGCACGCCCATCCGGTGCATTTCGTCCAGGCGCTCGTCGAGCTGCCTGCGGGTGCATCCGGGGACGCCGCCGGGCAGCGCGCAGTTGAACGCCTCGGAGTTCTCCATCCCGAGGATCACCGCGAGCTTGCCCTCGTTGATCGTCCGTCGCGCCTCGGCGGGGCTCCGCACGATCCGGAACCACCCCTTGCCCGGCCCGCCGGACTGGGCGTCGATGTAGTCCTGCAGCGCGAGGGTGTCCTTCAGCTCGGTGCGGATCGTGTCCATCTCGTCGCAGCCGCGGCGGCGGATCGGGTAGATCCGGCAGAGCACGCCGTTGTCGACCAGATGGTTGACCATCAGTCGCAGGCCACCGCGGTAGGCCCGCTCGATCCAGCGGTGGTACATGCCCTCGTGCGTGAGCGAGTCGTGGCGCGGCCAGTCCTTGAAGGTGGGCCAGCCGACCGGGTCGTGGAACCCGACGACGGGCTTGCCGGACAGGAAGTTCTCGAACACCGCCGCCGCGCCCTGCAGCCCGTGGTCGGGGCAGTCGACCATCGCCTGCTCCACGCCGTAGGGCGACCACGGCCGCCCGCAGTGCATCGACCCGCCGAGGAACTCGAACGCCATCGGGTGGACGTGATCGTCGACGAGCCCGACGACCTCGGCGTCGGGCGACGGTCCACGCGCGGCGGCGCCGGTGACGTTCAGCTCGGCCTCCGGGAACGTCGCGCAGCCCTCGGTCGGCACCATCCGGAACCGGCCGACGTCGCCTCCGGCGCTGCCGGACGAGTGGAGCGCCCCACCGTCGCGGACGCGCAGGTAGCCGCTGCCGCCGAGCAGCTGCAGCGTGAACGCGTCGCCCGACTCGCTCACGATCCAGTCCCCCGCCGGTCCCGGTGCCCGCGGCGACACGATCCCGTCGCCGCGGCGCGACAGGGCCGTCCGGTCCCGACCGTAGAGCAGGTAGCGACCGAGGGCGGTGGCCTGCAGGCGGAACGGCTCGCCGTCGCGGGCGGTGCGCGCGGTGGCGGCGTAGCCGTCCCCGGAGCGCACGACGAATCGGTCGGCCGACACCGACTGAACGGCCCAGCAGCCGTGGACGAGCGAGTACCGCGTCGGTGGCGCGGCTGACGCGGGGGCGACCGCGAACGGCGCGACGAGCGCGAGCAGGACGAGGGCCGAGGCCCGTCGGACGGCTCGCGATGCACGTCGGCGGCGCGCGCCGACCGCGCCTGGACGCGACGGAACAACATGTACTCGGGTGTTCACCTCCCGACCGTAGTGCGGCCACCGTCACGGCGCAACCCGGTCGACGTGCCCGCCCGGTCGGCGTAGGCTCGCACCATGTGCCGCAACATCCGCACGCTCCACAACTTCGAGCCGCCGGCGTCCGACGACGAGGTCCGTGCGTCGGCCCTGCAGTACGTCCGCAAGATCAGCGGGTCGACGCGCCCCTCGCAGGCCAACCAGGAGATCTTCGACCGGGCTGTCGAGGAGCTGACCGTGCTCACCCGCGAGCTGCTCGACGGCCTCGTCACCCAGGCCCCGCCGAAGAACCGCGAGGAAGAGGCCGCCAAGGCCCGCGAGCGTGCCGCCAAGCGATACGCGACGCAGGCCGCATAGGAGCAGACGTACCGCGAGACCCCTCGCGGCGACGCGGCACCGGCACGGCGGCGGACGCCGGGCCATCCGAGCGTCCACCGTCACGACCTGGCGGATACGACCAACTAGGATCGGTGCCATGACCGACCCCGCACCGTTCTCTCTGCCCCGCTCCGTCATCGCGGGCACCGATGGCGAGCCGACGGGGGACGACGCGGTGGCCCTGGGCGCGACGCTCGCCGACGCCGCGGGCGGCCCGCTCGAGGTCGTGGCGGTCTACTCCGCCGCCCCGGTGGGGTGGGCCGGCACGCCGGCGGCGTACGACGAGGCGTTCCGGGCCGACGCCGACAAGCGGCTCGACGGCGCCCGCCGCGCGCTGGCCGACCGCGCCGACACGACCTTCACGGTCACCCGGGGCGGATCGCCCTCGGACGGGCTCCATCGCCTCCTGGAGGAGCGCGACCCGGCGGTCGTCGTCGTCGGCAGCAGCCGCACCAGCACGCTCGGCCGCATCGTCGCCGGCAGCGTGACCGAGCAGGTGATCCACGCCGCCCCCGATGCGGTCGCCGTGGCACCGCGCGGCTGGGCCGCGGGCGAGCGCCGGATGAAGACCGTCGTGGTCGCCCACAACCGGTCCGACCAGTCGCCGCACGCGATCGCCGCCGGTGCCGAGCTCGCCCGGCGTCACGGTGCGGCGTTGCGGATCCTGCAGGTGCTGGACGCCCACACCCTGCGCTACGTCGACTTCGGCGGGCCGGAGGAGGGCGAGCGCTTCCGGCGGGCCGCTCGCGAGGATCTGGCCCGACTCGCCGGCGAGATCGACGGTGTGGAGCAGGTCGACACCGAGGTCCGGGAGGGTGACCCGGCACGGGTGCTGCGCGAGCTGTCCGGCGCCGACCTGCTGGTGCTCGCGTCGCGCAACCACGGCCCGATCCGCCGCGTGATGCTCGGCAGCGTCAGCGCCAAGCTCGTGCGCGACGCCCCGACGCCGCTGCTGATCATCCCGGCGGGCTGACCCGGCCGGCCTGCCCGGGGGGTGGCGCCGGTTTCGGACCCCATGCGTCCGTTTCGCGCGCCACCCCGGTGCCGCCGACGCGCCGGTGCCGGCCTCCCGGTCAGGCGGGGTAGCCCTGCACGTCGACCGCGCGGTGCGCGCCGCCGTGCAGCTGGGCGAGCGAGCCCTGGAACCGCTGCAGCTCCTCGGGCGGGATCGCGTAGGTGTGCTCGCGGTCGGGGAACGCACCCGTCCGCACGTCCTTGGCGTACCGGCCGATGGCGGCGACCATCTCGTCGTGCAGGTTGGCGTACTGCTTGACGAACTTGGCGGTGCGGCCCTCCAGCAACCCGAGCAGGTCGTGCCAGACGAGGACCTGGCCGTCGGTCGACGCGCCCGCACCGATCCCGATCACCGGAATGTCGAGCAGCGGCATGAGCTCCTCGGCGACGGCGGCCGGGATCGCCTCCAGCACCAGGGCGCAACAGCCCGCGTCCTGGAGGGCCAGGGCGTCGGCGACCATCTGCGTGGCCTTCTCGGCGCTCTTGCCCTGGGCGCGAAGCCCGCCGAGCGCGGTGGCCGTCTGCGGAGTGAGGCCCAAGTGCCCGACGACGGGGATGCCGGATGCGACGATCGCCCGGGCACGGTCGACCATGACGCCGCCGCCCTCGAGCTTGACCGCCTGCGCGCCGGCCTCCTTGACGAACCGCTGGGAGGACTTGACCGCCTCGACGTCGGACGCCTCGTAGGACCCGAACGGCAGGTCGCTGACGAGGAACGCGGTCCTCAGCCCGCGCCGCACGGCGCGGCTGAGCATGACCAGCTCGTCGATGGTGGCCGGGACGGTGGAGTCCAGGCCCAGGACGGTCGTCGCGGCGCTGTCGCCGACGAGGACCAGGTCGACCCCGGCAGCGTCCGCGACGCGCGCGGACGGGTAGTCGTAGGCGGTAACCATGACGAGCTTCTCGCCCTGGTGCTTCTTGTCCAGCAGGGTCGTGACGGTGACCGGCTGTCGGTCGGGGACCTGCAGGTCGACGGTGCGGGGGCTGGCGGACATGTCGGTGCTCCTGAGGTGAGAGGGGTGGGAGCGGGCGGGGGTCAGGCGGTGGTCGGACGGGCCGACTCGGTGAGGAGGGCGTCGACGGCGGCGTCGACGTCGATGATGCGGTTGGTGCCGCGCTCGACGTGGACGACGACGGGCTCGTAGGCCTGCATCTCCTCGCGCGAGTACTGGGCGTAGCTGATGACGATCACGGTGTCGCCGCGGTGGACGAGCCGGGCGGCGGCCCCGTTGACCTTGACCTCGCCCGAGCCGCGCTCGCCCTCGATCGTGTAGGTCTCGAACCGCTGGCCGTTGTCGACGTCGACGACCGCCACCTGCTCGTGGGGCAGGACGTCGGCGGCCTCCAGCAGGTCCGGATCGATCGTGATCGACCCGACGTAGTGCAGGTCGCTGTCGGTGACCGTCGCCCGGTGGATCTTGGACTTGAGCATCGTGCGGTGCATGGGTTCAGCCCTTCTGGGTGGTCGTCGGGGGGGTCGGGAGGATCGAGGTGCGGAGGAGGGGCGGCACGGCGGCCGCCGACGGCGCCCGATCGGCCACGATCCGCGGCGTCGGAGCATCACGGTCGAGGAGGACGTTGTCGATCAGCCGGACCGGGCCGACCGGCACGGCGAGCGCGAGCAGCGCACGACCGTCCAGGGCCGCCCGGTCCTGCAACGTGTCGGGATCGACGAGGGCGACGTACTCGGGATCCAGTCCGGCGGCGGCGAGCACGGCGAGCGCGGCGTCGCGGACCGGGACGGCGGACGCCCCCTCGTCGGTCGCGGACCACAGGTCGATCGCCGCCTGCAGTGCCTGGGGCAGCGCTCCCGCCGTCCGGCGGTCGTCGGACGACAGGCGCAGGTTGCGGCTGGAGCGGGCCAGGCCGTCGTCCTCGCGGACGGTGGCGACCGTCTCGATCCGCACCGGCAGATCCAGGTCGCGGACCAGGCGGCGCACGACGAGCACCTGCTGGGCGTCCTTGGCGCCGAAGAACGCCACGTCCGGCTGGACCATGTTGAGGAGCTTGGTGACGACGGTCGTCACGCCGTGGAAGTGGGCGGCCCCGCGGTGCGCGCCCTCCAACCGCTCGGTGAGCGGCCCACCGACGCGGACCTCGGTCCCGAACCCGGCGGGGTAGACCTCGTCGACCGACGGGGCGAAGAGCACGTGCGCGCCGGCCTCGGCGGCCAGCGCGGCGTCCTGCGCCTCGCCGCGCGGGTAGTGCGCCAGATCGCCGGCGTCCCCGAACTGGCGGGGGTTGACGAACAGCGACGCGACCGTCTCGTCGGCGTCGTCGACCGACGCGCGGATCAGCGACAGGTGCCCGTCGTGCAGCGCACCCATCGTCGGGACGAGCCCGATCGTGCGCCCCGCCGCGCGGACCTGGCGGACGTGGGCGCGCAGCTCGCGCACGGTGCGGACGGTCCTCATGCCCGGCCCCCGGTGGCCGGAACCGGCGCGCCTGCCCGGGCCGCCAGCCGTCCGGTGGCGGCGGTCAGCGCGTCGAAGAGCACCAGGTCGTCGGGATCCAGGCGCTCGGCGACCGCGGCGCGCTGCCGGGCGACGGTCTCCTCGTCGCCGCGGGCGACCGGACCGGTGAGCGCCGCGGGGGCACCATCGGCCTGCCAGGCGTCGACTGCCGCGCGGACCAGCGGCGCCAGCAGCGTGCGGTCGACGCCCGCGCTGCCCGCCAACCGGACCGCCAGGTCCTCGACGGCCAGCAGGTAGTTGGAAGCCACCGACGCGGCGGCGTGGTACGCGGCACGGTCCTCGTCCGGGACGGTGACCGCGCGCATCCCGAGCCGGTCGGCGAGGTCGTGGGCGACGGGGAGGGCGCGGTCGGACCCGCCGGCGACCGCGCACGGGGCGCCGGTCAGGTCGACGGCGTCGTGCGGGACCGTCATCAGCGGGTGGAGCGAGAACCCCTCGTGCGGTGCCAGCGGCGCGAGCGTCGTGGCGCCGGAGCAGTGCCCGACGAGCCTGCCCGGGGCGACCGCGGACGCCGCGGTGGCGATCTCGGCGTCGGGGACGCAGAGGAGAACGACATCGGCCCCGACCGCGTCGTGCCCGTGACCGTGGGGACCGGTGACCGCGACACCTCTGTGACGCATCGCACGGACGAGGGAACCGCCCATCCGGCCGTTGCCGATCACGCAGAAGCGGTTGGTGTGCGCGCCAGAGGGCGCGCCGGGAGGACGCGTGTCCATGGGGTCTCCGGTCCAGCTCCGTGGGGATGCCGGCGCGAATGGGGTGAAGGTGAGGGGTGGGCGCGGTCCGTCTCCCGGGTGGGATGACGGCCGTGGTTGAGTTGTAGCACCCGGCGGGCCGATCTCCAACCCGCCGGTCGGATGGCCGCCGGGTCGGGTGGGCCGCCGGTCGGACCGATTACGCTCGGGCACGATGACCGGCGAGACCTCGGCCTCCTCCCGCGGTGTCGCGCTGACCACGCTGCGGGAGCGCGTCCGGCGTTGCCCGCGCTGCTCCGAGCCGGTCGCCGGGCGCACGACCGTCGTCTTCGGCGAGGGGCCCGCGGACGCCGCACTGATGGTGGTCGGCCAGGCGCCGGGGGTCAACGAGGACCGGCAGGGACTGCCGCTCGTCGGCGCGCCGGCCCGGCTGCTCCGCGACGCGCTCGGTGTCGCCGGCCTGCGGGTGGAGGACGTCTTCGTGACGACGGTCCTCAAGTACCGGCTCCCCGACAACCGCGATCCCCTGCCCGACGAGGTCGAGCACGGGCTGCACCACCTGCACGAGCAGGTCGCGATCATCCGCCCACGCGTGCTCTGTCCGCTCGGGGGATTCGCGGCCAAGCTCCTGCGCGGGGATCCGGAGGGCATCCGCACGGTGCACGGCCGGGCCGAGATCCACGACGTCGGCGGCGTGGCGGTGCGGGTGCTGCCGCTCTTCGACCCGGCGGCGGCGCTGTACGGTCGACTCTCGACCGACGCGCTGCGGGCCGACGTCGCGCGGCTACCGGAGCTGTTGGCGCTTCCGGTCCCGGACCAGCGGGAGGCCGTGGCGCCGACCGGTCCCGACGATCCGGATCCCGGTCGACCCCCGACCCAGCTCGGCCTGTTCTGACCGTGGACCTCTTCCCGCACTCGTGGCCGTCCGCGGTCCTGACGCTCCTGCAGGCGTTGCTCGTCGCGCTGCCCGCGGCCGGGCTGCCGGTGGTGCTGCACCGCTGGACCGGACGGGGGTGGGCGTTGGTGCTGCCGGCGTCGATCGTCGTGGTCGTCGGTGGGTTGGCGGTGGTGCCGGAGGCGGCGTCGGCGCTCACCTGGCTGGCGCTGATCGCGATCCCGCCGCTCGCGGCGCTGACGCTGGCGTGGGGCATGCACGGGGCGCGCTGGTGGATGGCGGTCCCCGTCGCCCCGCTCCTCGTGGTCGCGATCGCCGAGGAGGGGAGGCGTCCCGGTCAGATCGCGGCGTTGGTCCTGACCGCGCTGAGCTGCGTGGCACTGGCGCGGCTGCTGACGGGGGCCGTCTCCCGCGGGCTCGGCCGCGGCGGGGTCAGCGCGCTGCGGGTCGGCCTGATCGCGATGGCCGTGATCGACGCGATCCTCGTGTTCAGCGGTGGGCTGGCGGAGCCCAACGCGGTCCTCAACGCGGCGACGCCCGCATCGGGGCTGCCACGGCTGCAGTTCGTGGGCCTGGAGGGCGCATCGATGGGGTATGGCGACGTGTTCGTCGCCGCGACGGTCGGGGCGATCCTCGCCGCCGAGGGCGCGTCGCGGCGCACGCAGTGGCTGGCCGCGGGGGCGGCGTGGATCGCCGGAGCGCTCTTCGACCAGCTGTTCCGGTGGTTCGACTCGCTGCCGGCGACCGTGCCGATGGCGATCGTGCTGATCCTGCTCGGCGGCTGGCGGGGCCTGTCGGCACGGGCCGGGGTGGAGACCGCCGCTCCGGAGGCGGGCGCTACGGCGCGCGTGGCGTGAGCACGAAGACCGGGATCTCGCGGTCGGTCTTCGTCGCGTAGTCGGCGTAGTCGGGCCAGACGGCGACGGCGCGGTCCCACCACGCGGCGCGCTCGTCGCCCTCGACGATCCGGGCGTCGTAATCCTGCCGGACGGCGCGGTCCTGCAGCTCGACATGGGGATCGGCGACCATGTTGTGGAACCACGTCGGATGGTCCGGCGCACCGCCCTTCGAGGCGACGACGGCGTACTCGCCCTCGTGCTCGACGCGCATCACCGGGTGCTTCCGCAGGTTGCCGCTCCTGGCGCCGACGGTCGTGATCACGACGACGGGCACGCCGCGCAGATCACCCGCCTCGGCGCCGTTCGTGGCCTCGTAGGTCTCGGCCTGCTTGCGGGCCCATTCGGACTTGCCGGGGACGTACGTTCCACTCAGGGGCATGGCGCGACTCGCTCGATCGGGGTCGGGGCAACGCCATCGACGCTACCACCGGGCGTGATGCGGTCCCGACGGCCACCCGGCCCGGACGGTCCGGGTTGCCCTACGGCCCGGGCGGCTCCTCGCCGGTCGATGCGCCACCGACGCCCTCCGACGCCGGACGCGCCTTCGAGCTCCACGCCCGGTAGGTGACGCTCGCGCGGCCGTTCTCGTTGCCGGTGGTGACGTTCGCCAGCGACAGGTTCGGCAGCGGGGCGCTGTGGAACGCACCCTGGACGATCTTGAACCGCCGGCTCGGCCGGGGCCGGAACGACACGATCGCGTTGTCGGCGCGCAGGTCGTCGGCCGCGGTCACCCGCAGGCCGCCCTCGGTCGCGAACACCCGGTGGCGGAGCCGGGCACCGCGCGGCAGGCCGCGCACGGTGAGCTTGAGCCCGTTGCTCAGCGGCTCGTACGTCCAGGTGATCCCGCGGCGCAGCCAGCGGCGCGCGTCGAGCCGGTACCCGCCGCGGATGATCACGCGCCCGTCCGACATCACCTGCGTGCGGGTGCCGACCGGGTACGCGAACCGGTCGCGCCAGACCATCGCCGGGGCGGCGGTGAGCGTCCGGGTGGGCGTCGTCGTGCGGGGGCGGGCGGCGAGCACGTCGCTCCAGATCCCGTCCGATCCACGGTGCTTCAGCCGCAGCAGCCCTGCGTCGTAGCGCAGGTCGGTGCGGTGCTGGTTCGCGGCGTGGACGGCGAACCACACGTCCCGTCGACGGACGACCGCCATCCGCGTCGCCTTCGGGTCGAGCACCCGCAGCTCGCCCTCCACCGGGAGCCTGCTGTGGGCCATCAGCGGGTCCAGGTCGTCGAGCGCGTCGATCGTCCTCCAGAGCGCCAGCTGGCTCAGGCCGCCGTAGACGACGTCGCCGGCGTACTCGTCGATCCCGCGGGTGTCGTTGCGGTGCGGGATCGTCGTCGACGCGCCGTCGGTCAGGCGCTGGGTGTCGACGAGCGCCAACAGGCCGCTCGACTTGCGGTGCCGGTCGCGCAGTCGCTCGAGCGCCAGGCGCGTCAGGGCCAGGTACCGCTTGGCGCGTGTCGGGTCGGTCTTGGCGAAGTACCGTGCGCCCTCGGCGCCCGCGGCGGCGGTCACGGCCACCGTCCACACCTGTGCCTGCCCACGTCCGTACCAGGCGATCTCGCCGTCGGGACCGACGAGCGCGGTCAGCGCGTCGAGCGTCCGGCGCAGCGCCTTGACGGTCCGCGCGCCGGCCGCGGCGCCGAGCTCCTCGACCGCGCCGACGAGCAACCAGGTCGACAGGGCGTGGTACGCCAGTGGGTTGTTCGGCGGGTCGGACAGCACGCTGCCGCTCGTGACGCCGCGCGGCGTCCGCATCCGGAGCCTGCCGTCGGCGACCTTGGGGATGCGGTTGTTGACGAGGTCACGCGCCCACCGGCGCGAGGCCTCGCGGGTCGCCAGGCGGCTGCCGGGGACCGGGGACGTGAGGTCGGTCGACAGCAGCTGCAGGATGTCGAGGGCCTCGACGAGCTTGAGGTTGGTGTAGCAGGACGGCTTGGCCTTGCAGCCGCGGGCGCGCGCGCCGACCTGGGTGACGGTGAAGCGCTGCAGGTACCTCGTGGCCCACGCGCGGAGCTCGTCGCTGCCGGGCGCCACGTCCCGCAGCAGCGCGAGGATCGCCAGCGCCCGGAACCCCTCGCTGGCGCCGTTGTTGACCCGCACGACGGCGCGGCGTCCGCCGTCGATGAGGGGACCGCGGGCCGGGTCGGTCGCGGGCAGCAGCGCCGCCGAGCGGTACATCCCGTATCCGAGCATCAACCGCCCGTACCCGTTCCGGGCACGGGAGCGGTCGAGCCGCTCGACGAACGCCCCGTCGGGCGTCTGGTGCGCGCCCCACCAGCGGGCGTCCGACATCGCCATGTACCGCGCGAGGTCGGCGATCGGGCCCGGCGCTGAATCGTCGGGGAGCGCTCCCGGATCGTGCCCGGCGGGAAGCGTCGGCCCTTGGGCCACGGCGGCGGCGGATGGCAGCAGGCACCCGACGGTGAGCAGCAGGAGCGTGAGGGCGCGGCGCATCACGGGCGCCCCAGTGCGAGGACGTCGTCGTCGACGGCGACCACGTCGACGTCCTTCGCCGGTGGTGTCCACCACGCCAGCGCGAGCGTCACCGACGCGGCGACCGCCTGGATGCCGAGCACGATCGTCGCGAACTCGTTCGCCGACCAGTCCGACCGGGCGACGAGCAGCCCGACCTCGGCGACCGCGAGCACCGCCAGCGGCAGCAGGTGCCGGTGGCGGCCGATCGCCGACAGGTACTGCACCGACATCAGCGTCACCGACAGCAGCAGCATCGCGATCCCCAGCCGCGGCAGAGCACCGGACGCGGCGTCGAAGCCTTCGCCGAACGCGGTCTCCAACAGCCATCCGGGAACCGCGGCGAAGATCACGATCGCCGGCAGCCCGATCAGCGCCAGGAACGCCAGCGCGCGACGCAGCACCGGATGTGGGTCCTGGCCGTGTACCGCGCGGTGCGTCGCCTCCGGCAGCAGGTGCAGCGCGACGCCGACCGCCACCCATACGACGGCCTTGGCCGCCACGGCGGCGGCGGCATATGACGCGGCGATGTCGCGGTCGTCGAACTCGCGGTTGGCGAGGATCGTGTCGACGTTCTGCATCAGCGCCAGCAGCAGCAGCGACACGATGACGGTCAGCTCCCACTGGGCGAGCTGCCGCAGCGGGATCGGCTTGCCGGACGCCTTCGCGGCACCGGGGGTCGCGTGGTGGCGGCGCAGCCGGTGATCCATCCCGATCGCCAGCAACACGAACGCGGCCGGTGCGGCGGCGAACGCCCCCGTGACCTCGGTGTCGGCCCACAGCAGCGGCCCGACGCCGACGAACAGCAGCGCGCCGCCCAGGCGGAAGACCGCCTCCAGCACGATGCTGACCGCGACCGAGTCGAAGTCGCGCAGGCCCTGCAACGCGCCGCGCTGCAGGCAGACCAGCAGCCAGAGCGCACCGGTCACGGGCAGCAGCGCGGCGGCCCCCCGGTGCTCGTCGACGCCGATCAGCTGCGCCAGCGGTGCGCGGAACACGATCCCGAGCACCAGGCACGCAACCGCGACGATCAGCACCTGGCGCGTCCAGCCGGCGACCTCGCGGTAGGGCTCCTGGTGGCCCTGGCCGGTCCAGCGCACGACGGCGCGCGCCGCCGCGGCCTGCATCGACTGCCCGGATACCTGCAGGATCAGGAACGCCGCGACCAGGGCCGCCAGCGACGCGTACCCGGCTTTGCCGAGCAGCCGCGTCAGGACGACGACGAAGATCAGCTGGATCGCGTTGTTGAGCATCGACGCCGCGGCGAGCTCGGCAGCCCGCCCGGTGTCGGTGGTGCGCAGCTCACGCAGGCGCGTGAGTGACAGGCCTCGGGTCATCGCCGGCGTCCGGCGGCGCCCCGAGCGCCGGAGGTCCCGACGGGTCCCGACGGGTGCGGGACGGGGTGCGGGGGGTTCGGCGGCACGACGCGACAGGGTAACGCCGCCGTCGGCAGGGCCGCCGCACGCACGTCCCGCCCGTGCGCGGGCATCTCGCCCGGGCCCCGCCGTACACTCCGCGACGATGCGACGCGTGCGCCGCAGCCTCGTCCCGCTCCTGGCGGGCGGGGCGCTGGTCCTCGGGGCGCCCCTGTCCGGGGCGGGGCCCGCGCACGCCCAGACCGGGGCCGAGGCGGTGCCCTCGGGCGAGCTGCGGCCGCTGCAGGATGCACCACCGGTGATCCGCGCTCCCGACGACGACGGGGGCGGGGTCGGCTCCGGTACCGCGGGAGGCCAGGGCACAGGAGGGTCGGGCGGGTCGGGCGGGGGGGCCGGCTCCGGGGATGGCGGTACCGGCACCGATCGCCCGACGGAGACCGGTGCCGAACGCCGTGGCGGGTCCGGGGGATCGTCGAGCGACCCGGACGACGGCCCGGACCGACCCCGCGACGGCGATCGGCGCCCCGATCGCCTGGCCGACACCGGCCTCGACCTCCGCGGCCTCGGGTTCGTCGGACTGGCCCTGCTGCTGGCCGGTGCGGGCCTGCGGCTGCGTAGCGGCGAGCTGCGGTGGTAGACGCCGACCCCGACCCCGTCGCGCTGGCGGACGCCGACGCCACCCAGGCCCTGGGGGCACGGATCGCCGGGACGCTCGTCCCCGGCGACGTCGTCCTGCTACGGGGCGATCTCGGCACGGGCAAGACGACCCTCGTCCGCGGCGCCGCCCGGGCCCTGGGCGGTCGGGGCCGGGTGACGTCGCCGACGTTCGCGCTCGCGCACCGCTACGACGGTGACGGGTTGCGGATCGCCCACCTGGACCTGTACCGGCTCGGCGCGCTGGGTGACGAGGACGCCGAGCTCGTCGACGAGGAGCTCGACGGCCCGACGGTGGCGTTC
>JBFWKS010000011.1:0-34870 GCA_050252545.1 Solirubrobacteraceae bacterium | reverse complement strand
CCGTGCGGCGGGGCGCGGGACGATCCGCACCCCCCGAACCCGACGAAGGCAGGCTAGCGACGGTGGGCGGGCGTCGCGCCGCGCCCCCCGGCGGCCCCTACGATCCGCCCGTGGGCTCGATCTCCGTCGCCATCCCCGTCCTGAACGGCGGCCCGCTGCTCGGCGACGTGCTCGCGGCGGTCGCCGGTCAGGACGATCCGGACCTGGCCGAGATCGTCGTCTGCGATTCGGGATCGGACGACGGATCGGTCGAACGGGCGCGGGCGGCGGGTGCTCGCGTGATCGGGATCGACCGGCGGACGTTCGGGCACGGACGCACGCGCAACCTCCTGATGCGCGAGACCCGCGGCGACGTCGTCGCGTTCCTCACCCAGGACGCGGTGCCCGCCGGCGCCGGGTGGCTGCGCGCGTTGACCGCACCGTTCGGAGCGTCCGACGCACCGTCGCGCACCGGCGACGATCGCGACCCCGACCACGACGGCGCCCGGACCGACGGTGGCCCGACCGGCGTCGGCGAGCCGGGCACCACGCCGCCGGATGCCTCCGCCGCCACCGACGGTCCGGCCCGGGGCCGGCCCGACCACCACCGCGTCGCCCTCGCCTGCGGCCCCTACCTCGCGCGGTCCGATGCGAGCATCGCGACGGCACGCGAGCTCGAGGCGACGTTCGCGACGATGGCCGGCCCGGACGGCGCGCCACGTGTCTACCGCCCGGACGAGCTGCCCGATCCGCTGGTCCCGTCGGCCGTGACGTTCCACACCGACGCCAACGGCGCGCTGCTGCGCCGCGCGTGGGAGCGCACGCCGTTCCGCGACGTGGCCTACGCCGAGGACCAGTGGCTCGCGCTCGATCTGCTGCGAGCGGGCTGGTCGCGCGCGTTCGTGCCCGCCGCGGCCGTCGTGCACTCCCACGACTACCCGCCGGGGGAACGGTTCCGGCGGCTCTTCGACGAGTTCCGGGCGCTGCACGACGTCTATGGACTGCGGACGGACGCCCATCCCCGGCGGCTGCTCGGCGACGTACGGGCCCGGGTGCGCGCCGACCGGGCCTGGGCCGCCGCCCGGGGCGCGCACGGCGGCGCCCTGGACCGCGTGACCCTCGCATCGCTCGCCCATCACACCGAGCGGGCGGCGGCAGCAGCAGCCGGGTCGCGCGCCGACAGGATCCCCGCAGCGCTGCGGCGACGGCTCTCCCGCGACGGCATCGCCTGAGTCCCGGCGGCGCGGCGACCGCGCCCCCCACGCGACGCAGCCCGTACCCTGATCTGCGGCCCGCGCCGCCCCCATGGACCTCTCGCTCTACCTCCGCCACCTGCGACGCCTGCTGACGGGCCTGCCCCGTCGCGCGCGGCTGACCGTGCAGCACCTGGGATGGCGCGAGCTGCTGCGCCGCACGATCGCCGCGCCGCTGCGGCTGATGCCCGGCAGCGCCGTCGGCCTGACCGATCGCAGCGGTCCGGCCCGGGCCTGGTACGCCCGGGAGGGACGCCGCGTGGCGGTGGTCATCCCCACCTACGGCGACCCGACGCTCGTGACGACCGCCGTCCGGAGCGTCCGGCGGACCACCGACCGGGACCGCACGCGGATCGTCGTCAGCGACGACGGGTCGGCCCCCGAGCACGTCGCGGGCCTGCGGCGGATGGCCACCAGGCACGGGGTGGAGCTCGTCCTCGGCGAGCAGCAGCGGGGGTTCGCCGCCAACTGCAACCGCGGCCTGCGCGCGTCGCGCCCGGACGAGGACGTCGTCCTGCTCAACAGCGACGTCGTCGCCCGCCGCGGCTGGCTCGCCGCCCTGCAGTACGCGGCGATCCGGCGCGACTACGACATCGTCGGTGCCCGCCTGCTCTACCCCGACACGACGATCCAGTACGGCGGGATCGTCCGTAACCGCGACCAGCCGCAGTGGTTCGACCACCGGTTCCGGTTCCGTCCCGCCGACGACCCTGTGGCCAACGTCGACGGTCCGACGATCGCCGCCACCGGCGCCTGCCTGTACGTCACCCGCGAGGCCCTCGACGACCTCGGCGAGCTCGACGAGGGCTTCGGGATGGCGTTCGAGGACGTCGACTACGCCCTGCGGGCCTGGGCGCACGGGCACCGCGTCGGCTACGCCCCGCAGGCGGTGCTCATCCACCACGAGAGCAAGACCCGCGGCACGACGCAGGGCGAGCGCGAGATCGCGTCGCAGCGACGGTTCTGGGACCGCTGGGGAGCGCAGCTCGACCACCGGCCGGTGCGCGCCGACGACGGCGGCCTGCGGGTGATCTACGTGACCCAGGACACCGGCGTCGGCGGCGGCCACCGCGTGATCTTCACCCACCTCAACGGCCTGCTGGAGCGCGGCCACCACCCCGAGCTGTGGACGCTCGACGAGGAGGGACCGGACTGGTTCGACCTGCAGGTGCCGGTGCGGCGGTTCGACACGTACCGCGAGCTCGCCCACGCGCTCGGGCCGATCGACGCGATCAAGGTCGCGACCTGGTGGGAGACGTCGTCGTGGGTGTGGGAGGCGTCGGTCCTGCACGGGATCCCGGTCTACCTCGTGCAGGACGTCGAGTCGTCGTACTACGCCGATACGGGTGACCACGCCACGGTCCACGCGAGCTACCGCCCGGAGTTCGCCTACCTCGCCGGGTCGGTCTGGGTGGCCGACGAGCTGCGCCGGCTCGGGGTGCCCGATCCGACGACGTTCACCCCCGGGCTCGACACGACGATGTACCGGCGGCTGGACGGCACCACCCGGGACGCGCGGTCGATCCTGTCGACCGCACGCTCCAACCCGCTGAAGGACTTTCCGCTGACCCGGGCGGCGTACGCCCGGCTCCCGGACCCCAGGCCGGCGCTGACCCTGTTCGGGACCGAGCCGGAGCTCGCCGAGGGCCTCGGCGACGCGGTCACCTTCGAGCGCTACCCCTCCGACGAGCGGGTCAACGAGCTGCTCAACGAGGCGACGGTGCTCGTCCAGACATCCCGGCACGAGGGCTTCTGCCTGCCGCCACTGGAGGCGATGGCCGCCGGCACCGCGGTGGTCTGCACCGATTCCAACGGCAACCGGGACTTCTGCCGCGACGGCGTCAACTGCCTCATGCCGGGACGCGACCCGGGCGACGTGGCCGCCGCGTTGCAACGGCTGCTGGACGACCCGGACCTGCGTGCCCGCCTCGTCGCCGCCGGACTGGAGACGGCGGCGGAGTACGCCTGGCCGCGCCGCCTCGACGCGCTGGAGGCGTTCTACACCGGACTGGCCGACCGGGCGGTGGACCCGGACCGCCGGGTGGTCGTCGGCGGCTGAGCCGCGGCGGGCAGCGAGCCGCCGGCGCGTCGGGGTCCCGCGTCGGCGGCCGCATGCGAACCGGCTCATCCCCGAGACCGGCCGGGTTACGTTGCGGTGGTGCGCGACGATCTCGTCCCGGACCTCCGTTGCCCAGCATGCGGCGCGTCACGCGGACTCGTCCTGGACGCCTGGGATCGGGACGAGCGGGAGATCCGTCGCGGCACGCTCGGCTGTGCGGCGTGTGGCGGGACGTTCGCCGTCGAGCGGGGCGTGGCGCACCTGCTGACCGGCCAGCCCGAGCACGTCGATCTCGAGGCGGCCGGCCTGGAGCGGTTCGCCGATCTGATGCGTGCCGACGGGTGGGACCGCGCGCGGATCCTGGAGCTGCCCTACGCGCAGGACGGCTACTGGTTCACGCAGGCCCGGTCGTTCGAGGCGTTGCTGAACGACGTGGATCTGCCGGCGGGTGCGCAGATCCTCGACGTCGGGGCCAACACCTGCTGGGCGAGCAACCAGTTTGCCGAGCGGGGGCTGCGACCGATCGCACTCGACATCGCGACCGCCGAGATGCAGGGCCTGCACACCGCCGACTGGTGGTTCGACGCCCGTGACGTGTACTTCGAGCGCGTCCTCGGATCGATGACCGCGATCCCGCTCGCCGACGAGACCGTCGACTTCGTCTTCTGCTGCGAGGTGCTGCACCACAACGACGCGGACGAGCTGCCGCTCGCCCTGGCCGAGGCCCACCGCGTGCTGCGTCCCGGCGGCCGGCTGCTCGTCATCAACGAGACGCTGCGGACGCTGCTCGACCGGATCGGCAACCACGCCGCCGAGGCCGGCGTCGAGCAGTTCGACGGGTACGAGCACGCCCACTATGCGTGGGAGTACCTGGGCGCGGCCCGCCGGGCCGGATTCGCGGTGCGGGTGCTGGAGCCGGCGTACCGGCCGTTCTTCGCCGACCGCGGGTTCACGATCCCGCCGGGTACGTCGGCCAAGGGCGCGCTCAAGATGACCGCGCGTTACGCAGCACAGCGACGGCGGTCGTCCCGCGCGGCGTTCCTGGCGTGGGTCTCGACGGTCACGCCCCGGTCGAGCATAGGATTCATCGGGACGAAGGGCGCCCCACCGTCACGCCTGGATCGCGTGGTGGACCGGGTCGTCGCGTTGAGCGCGGCCCGCACCTGACGGGCGGGAGGTCGCCCAAGCGCGCTCCTGACGGGAGCCTCGGGACCGGAGCGCTCAGGCGCGCTCGTCGCCGCGGCGCAGCCCGATGATCGAGAGCAGGAAGCTCGAGAAGAACACCTGCACGCCGACGACGATGAGCGTTGCGGCGGCGATCGTGCCGCGGGCGCGACTCAGCTCGCCGAAGTCCGACGACGCCCAGTCGATGAAGATCGACACGCCCACGAGCACGCCGACCAGGGCGACGACGCCACCGATGCACAGTCCGTGCTCGAGCTTGAACCGGGCTCTCATCCGGTCGAACCACGGATCCACGTCGCCCATGAAGTACATGGCGTAGGCATGCGCGACGAGCCCGAGCGAGATCACCTGCACGCCGATGATGGTCAGGAGCGATCCGCCCATCATCGTGTGGACGCTCCAGTCGCGGCCGAAGACGGTGATGCCGCTGAGGACCATCGCCATGACGAGCGCGCCGAGGACGAGCAGGACGAGCCCGGGAACGAGGAAGAGGTGCGTGGGGCTGTGCGCGAGCAGGAACCGCAGGTGCCGCCAGCCGTCGCGCCAGGTCGAGAGCTTGGACTCACCACCGCGCGGGTGGTACTGGATGTCGAACTCGCGGATGTCGAGCTTGGCCTTGCTCGCCCGGATGACCATCTCCGACGCGAACTCCATGCCCGGGGTGCGCAGATCCATCGCCGGCAGCGCGGCCCGCCGCACGGCCCGCATGCCGCAGTGCGCGTCACGGACGCCGGTCTTGAAGAGGACGTTGAGGAATCCCGACAGCAGCGGGTTGCCGACGTAGCGGTGCAGCCACGGCATCGCCCCGGGCTGGATGTTCTTCATCCGGTTGCCCATGACGAGGTCGGCCCCGTCCTGCAGCTCGCGGAGGAAATTCGGCAGCTCGTGGAAGTCGTACGTCAGGTCCGCGTCGCCCATGACGATGTAGTCGCCGCGCGCCGCGGCGAACCCGCCGAGGTAGGCGGCGCCGTAGCCGGGGGTGGGCACGTGCACGACGCGGGCTCCGGCCTGCGCGCCGAGCTCGGCGGAGCGGTCGGTGCTGTTGTTGTCGGCGACGACGACCTCGCCCGGAACGTCGGCCTGCGCGATCGCGTCGCGGGCCTGGGTGACGACCGCGACGATGTTCTCCTCCTCGTTGAGGCAGGGGATCACGATCGAGACGAGGAGCTCGTCGGTGGCGGAGGACTGGTCCGCCGGCGGCGTCCGTGGGGGCGTCGTGGTGCTCATGCGGATGCGTCGGGCGGCGCTCTGCCGCGGCGTTTCCACGCCGCGACGCAACGGGACACCGCACACCGACCCTCTTCAGGGTAGCCCAGCGCCACCGATCGGCGCGCTCGTGGTGGTCGGAGCCGGTGACGCGCCGTGCATCGGTGAGCGTCCCGAAGCGGGGCCGTAGCATGGTCGGGTGCCCGTCGCCTCCGCCGCCGCAGACGTCCTGACGATCGTCCTGATGGCGATCGTCATCGGCATGGCGGGCCTGCTGATCCAGCGCGGCACCCGCTCGCGTCCGGAGGATCGGGACCCGGACGAGCAGGACCGAGACGAGCGGTAGCGATCGGCCCGTGGCGCCGACGCGGCGTCGCGGTCACACCAGGACGGCGCGAACCTCGCTGTTGGCCTCGATCGCCCGGGCGAACCGGCCGTCGGTGGTGACCAAATCCACCGATGCGCCTCCGAGCACCTCGGCCAACGCCAGGTACCCCGCGTCGTAGGGCGTGCAGACGTGGCGCAGGTCCCAGATCCGGGGGAGGAGCGGGACGTGCTGGTGGCGGTCCAGCGGTAGCGCTCCGACGTGTTGCAACGCGACCTTCGCACGGTGCGCGGCGATGTGCCCACCAGCGACGAGCCGGCGGACCGTACTCGCGACCTCGAGGTCGATGAGGTGCGGGGCATGCACGTCGCCTACGTGCGCTCCGAGCCGTCGGCGCACGACCCGACCCCGCGGTCGGTCCAGGAGCAGCTCAACGGCCGCGCCTGCATCCAAGACCAGCGTCATCGCGTGTCGCGGTCGCGGCGGATCAGGTCGGCGGCCGGCGGGCCGCCCACGGGCCCGGCCTCGTCGATGGCGGCGAAGACGTCCTCCCACGTCATCGTGCGCGCGATGCGCGGCAGCTCGCGGGCGATGAGCTCCGACAGCGTCGTGCCCTCCTGGTGGGCACGGGCGCGGAGCGCGCGATGCAGATCGTCAGGGACGTTGCGGACCTGGATCATCACCACGTCCCCATCGTCTCATGTGAATCGCATGTCCGCAACGCGTCGGCATCGAGCCGCGCCCGGAGGCCGCGCGCCAGGTCCCGTCCGGACCCTGCGGCGGTCTCCACGACACCGCCGTCGGCCGCCCGGCAGGACCGCACGCGCCCCGGTCCCACGTGCTCGTCCACCCGCAGCACGGCCCCGTGCCGGTCGAGCCAGACGAGGTCGAGCGGGTAGCGCATGCCGACGGTGTGGACCGAGCGGACCGGCAGCCACAGGCCGTGGCCCGGGGCGATCGAGCGGGTGCCGAGGAGGCCGCGGGTGCGGCTCCACCAGTCGTCGGCATCCTCGATCCGCCAGCCGGCCGGCCAGGGTTCCACGGGCGCTCGCGGGGTCATGCGCTCGACCGTGACACGCCGCCGGCGCCGCGTCGGCGATGCCACCGGATCGGTACGCGATCGGCACGCATCCGACACGAACGGCCCCCGGTTCGACGCACTTCACACCTTCGACCCACGCGTGCCGGGGACGGTCCTCCGCTCGCGTCCGTCCCGCAGCTCGAGACGCAACGCGATGCGCGCCGAACCGCACCGGCGGGCGTTCAGCACCCGCGATCAGCTGGGCGTCCTGCTCGCGTTGCGGCCCGACGCGTCGGTGAACACCGGGCTGCCTCCGCCCTCGAAGAACACGAGCCACCGGGTCCCGAGGCTGCCCGCCGTGCTCAGCACGACGTAGTCGACGCGCGAGACCGGGCGGCCCAGCAACCGCGCGGCGCCGTTGACCGCCCGACTCGGTGCGCGCGATTCGACGCCCTTCAACGACGTCAGGCCGACCGGCGACGACGTGCCGGAGGTCGTGATGACCCGACGCGCGCCCTGCCAATCGATGCTGACGTTGCGGGAGCGCCCGTCGTTCAGGCGCAGCGTCGCGTTGATCCGGTCGGGCCGGATGCTGAGCGAGCGCGATCGGCCACCCGCGGCCCGCAGGTGCGTCAGCGCGCGGCCGAACTCGCCCGGTCGCAGCATCGAGCCCCTGGCGAGCCCCACCGGCGGGTCGGCGGAGGCGGAGGCGCCCTGCGTCGACGCCCCGGCACCCGTCGATCCCGCTTCGGTCGACCGGGACCCGGACGACCCGGACCCGGACGACGTCGACGACGAGAACCCGTCCCCGATCCGTCGCACGGCGTCGGAGGCGTCCTTCGTCGCGTCGAACGCGGAGATCACGGCTCCGCCGACCCCGACCGCCACCGAGACGACGATCGACAGGACCACGAGGCCGATGATGCACCGCAGCCCGCGCGCCCCGGGCGCCGCGGTCGTCGTCGTGCCACCGGCCGCGGCCATCGCCGCCCGTCGCTGCATCTCGGCGGGGTCGACGGCGCCCATCGCCCGCTCGACCATCGGGCGGAACGCCGCGGGCACCTGATCCAGGTTCACGCTCGTCGTGACCGGCGGGAGGGTGCCGGCCTCGGCCCGCCGTCGGATCTCCTCGGGATCGTCGGTTCCGAGGCTCTCGCGCAACATCGCGCGCACCGAATCGGGAATCGCCGCCTGCGCGTCGGTCGTGCCGAACGCCGACTGCCCTGATCCCGACCACGACGCGGTGCCGGACGTCGACGAGGATGCGCCGGACCTCGATGCCCCGCCGGACGTACCCTCGCCACCGCGTCCCCACGGGTCGGCGCGGGGCTCGTCGCTCGGACCCGGGCCCGGCGTCGCGCGCAGGCCGGCAAGTGGGTCCTCGTCGATCTCGCGGCCGAACGCGTCGGTCTTCTTCGCCATGCGGGGAGGGTACGCCCGGTGCGGGCGCCTGATCCGTCCCGTCGGTCACGACCCGGACGCGCCATCGATCACACGGGCACCGACCCGGGACCGGACAACCGCGGTCGATCTGCCCGCTATCGGGCAGATCGGTTGCGTTTGCCGCTCGTATTCGCCAACATCCCCCGCCGTGACCGCCGTCGCACCCCATGCGTCGTTTCCGGAGCTGCGCGCCCATCTCGCGCAGACCACCCCGCTGAGCCCGTCCGAGGCCGACCGCGTGATCGCGGAGGTGCTGGCGTGGTTCGGCGAGGACGTCCCCACGTTCGTCCGCCGCCGGCACGCCGAGCTGCAGCGCCGTGGCCTGCGCAACCCGCAGGCGTTCGAGCGGATCGCCGCGGAGCTGCCCGCGCGCCGGTTCACCGCCCCGCCACTGTCGCTCAGGCAGTTGCGCAGGATCGTCTACACGTAGGAGGAATCCCCAGGTATGTGTGGCATCGTCGGCTACGTCGGCACCCGTGACGGAGTGCCCATCGTCCTCGAAGGACTCCAGCGCCTGGAGTACCGCGGCTACGACTCGGCCGGCATCGCCGTCGCCGGGAAGTCCGGGCTCAAGGTCCACAAGACCACCGGTCGCATCCGCGACCTGCAGTCGACGCTGCCCAAGCGCCTGAAGGGCACGCCCGCGATCGGTCATACGCGGTGGGCGACGCACGGCGTGCCCAACGACGTCAACGCGCACCCGCACGTGGACTTCAGCGGCCGGTTCGCGCTCGTCCACAACGGGATCATCGAGAACGCCCCACAGATCCGGGAACGGCTCGTCGCCGACGGGATCGAGGTCACGTCCGACACCGACACCGAGCTCGTCGTGCACCTGCTCGGCCAGGCCGCGCGCGACCACGACGACCCGGTCGATGCCCTGCGCGCCGCCCTGCGCCACGTCGAGGGCGCGTACGGCCTGGCGGTCGTCGACGCCGAGAACCCCGACCGCGTCATCGTCGCGCGCCTCGGCAGCCCGATCGTCCTGGGGCTCGGCGACCGCGAGATGTACGTCGCGTCGGACGTCGGCGCGATCGTCCGCCACACCAAGCAGGTCGTGCACCTGGAGGACGGCGAGATCGCCCTGCTCGAGGCCGACGGGTTCACCACGTCCACCCTCGACGCCCGGCCGGTCCAGAAGATCGCCGAGCGGGTCGACTTCGACGCCGACGACTACGACCTCGGCGAGCACGCGCACTTCCTCCGCAAGGAGATCGGCGAGCAGCCCGAGGCCGTCGAGCGGACCCTCAGCGGCCGGATCGACGAGCGGTTCTCGACCGTCAAGCTCGGCGGGCTCAACCTCGACCCGCACGACCTGCGCGCCATCAAGCGCGTGCACATCCTGGGCTGCGGATCGGCCTACTACTCGGGCGAGGTCGGCGCGCACCTGATCGAGAGCCTGGCCCGGATCCCGGCGTCGGCGGAGCCGGCGAGCGAGTACCGCTACCGCAACCCGGTCATCGATCCCAACGGCCTGTACATCGCGGTCAGCCAGTCGGGCGAGACGGCCGACACGCTCGCCGCGGTCGAGGAGCTGACGCGCAAGGGCGCGCGGGTGCTCGGCGTCATCAACCAGGTCGGCTCGGCGATCGCGCGGGCCAACAACGGCGGGATCTACATCCACGCCGGACCGGAGGTGTCGGTCGCGTCGTCGAAGAGCTTCACGTCGACGTGCGTGGCGTTCGCGATGCTCGCCATCCACCTGGGCCGCATCCGCGACCTGTCGCCCGCCGACGGCGACCGGATGATCAACGCGTTGCGCGAGCTGCCCGCCAAGATCGCCGCGGTGCTGGAGCAGGAGGACCGGATCGAGGAGGCCGCGAAGTGGCTGGCCGGGTTCGACAACTCGATGTTCATCGGCCGGGTCCGTGGCTACCCGATCGCGCGCGAGGGGGCCCAGAAGATCAAGGAGGTCGCCTACATGCACGCCGAGGCGTACCAGTCGGCGGAGCTCAAGCACGGTCCGCTGGCGCTGATCTCGTCCGACATGCCGGTGGTGGCGGTCGTGCCCGACGACGAGCTGGGCGAGAAGCAGCGCTCGACGCTCCACGAGATCAAGGCCCGTGGCGGCCCGATCCTCGCGATCGCGCACGAGGAGCTGCCGATCGAGCTCGCCGAGCGGACGATCGTCGTGCCGCGCACCGAGCCGGAGCTCGACCCGATCCTCCTGAACATCCCGCTGCAGCTGCTCGCCTACCACGCCGCCCTGGCGCTCGATCGCGACATCGACAAGCCGCGCAACCTCGCCAAGAGCGTCACCGTCGAGTAGTCGCTCTCGCGGCGCCGGGCCCGCGGGCCACGGGCCCCACCCCCGTCGAGATCAGGTTCCCGCCCGCGCGTCGCGGAGGGACGGCGTGCTCAGCCGTCGGCGAACCGCCGGGCCGGGCCGGCGGTCTGCCAGGCCCAGACGACCGTCACCCAGGTGAGGGTCGCCAACAGGACGTGGACCCAGACGAGGCCGCCGGGCAGCTCCAGGCCGTACTGGACGAGTCCGACGAGGCCCTGGGCGGCGACGAGCAGCGCCGCGAGCGTCAGGGTGAGCGCCAGCCGCCGGCCGCCCTCGCGGTACTGGACCAGCGCCCACACCGCCACCAGCGACACCGAGAAGATCCCGGCGATCACGCCGTGGCGGACGACGATCCACTCGAGCGTCTCGACGCCGTGGACGTCGAACCGCTTGACGACGTCGCCGGTGCCCTCCCCACCGCTGTTGGGGCCGGCGGCGGTCGCGAGCGTGCCCGCGACGAGGGTGAGCGCGCTCAGCGGCATCAGCCAGAAGACCGCGCGGGCGGTCAGCCGGTCGGGGGCCTGGTGGTCGCGCGGCGCCGAGGTGCTCTCCCCCGCCTTCCAGGTCAGTACCGCCGCAGGAACGAGCAGCAGCAGGATCGACACCATGTAGTGGGCGCTGATCCAGATCCAGTCCAGGTCGTAGAGGACGCTCAGGCCGCCGATCACGCCCTGGGCGACCACGCCGGCGAGGATCCAGACCGAGATCCACACGAGGCTGCGCCGGTACGGGACCCGCGTCAGGGCGCAGAAGATCGCGAACAACGCGGTGATGCTGACGCCGATCGTCAACAGCCGGTTGCCGAACTCGATGAACGTGTGGCTGTGCGTCTCGGTCGGGAGGACGCGGGTCTCGCACTTGGGCCAGTTGGAGCACCCGAGCCCGGAACCGGTCACCCGGACGAGCGCGCCCGTGAGCATGATCCCGATGTTGGCCGCCAGCGCCAGGCGCGCCGCGAGGAGCATCCGCTCGGGCGAGGAGCGGAACCGGCGGCGCAGGCGCGCCAGCCGGGCGGGGGCGTCGTCGGTGGTGATCGGCGTCGCGGCCGGGGGCTCGGGGGTCGAGGTATCCGTCGGCTGGGCGCCCATCGCCGGACAGGATGCCGGATCCCGGCGCCGGGCCGCGGCGCCGCCGGGCGTCGGTCGCCGGCGTGTCGCCCGTCCGGGTGCGCCGCGCGACGGCCCACGGGCCGGTGAGGACCGCGCCCGGTGGGCGTGCCGTCACGACCCCGCCCGTCAATCGTCGAGCCGGCGCAGCATCACGACGAGCGCCGCGACCCCGGCCACCACCAGCAGCACGATCGCACCGGCGTAGATCCCTCCGGGCACCCGCACCGCGCGGAAGAGCGCCATCCGTCGCACGATGTCCGGCACCGCCGACGCGAGCGACCGCTCGGGTCGCTCGAACCGCAGCGCCAGGTCGACCGGCGGGCGCTCGTCCCCCACCCGCACCCGCGAGTACGGCACCGCGGCCCCGGCGGTGCCGTAGACGCCCATATCGACGTTGCCCGCGTTGCGCAGGCAGAGCGTCACGCCGGTGACCCCGACGGTCCGGCTGAGCCGGATCGGCGGCAGTGCCCCGTCGGCGTACCCGCCGACGATGCCGCCGGTGGCGAGCATCCGGTCGCCCTTGCGCACCGTCGCGTCGACCTCGGGCCCGGGGCCGTCCGGCGTCGACAGCGGCACGCGAACGGCCCGGAACGCGCCACCGCGGGGAACGCGGATCGGCCCCTGACAGACCTCCTGTCCGGGCTCGAGCTCGACCGCGACGGCGCTCGGCGGCGCGTTCAGCGAGAACGCGTCCGTGGTCGTGCGCCAGGTCAGGGCGAGCAACGCCGCGATGACGCCCACGGCCACCACGCCCAGCAGCCAGCGTGCGGGGCTACGCATAGAACCGCTCCATCGCCAGGCCCATCCCCCACGCGTTGAGCACGACGAGCGTGCCGAGCACCGCGGAGAGGGCCGGCGTGCGTGCCGGACCGGGCAGGCCCCGGAGCGCGACCGCCAGGATGAGCCCCGCCAGCGGCGCCAGCGGCAACAGGTAGCGCCCCTGGATGAACCCGTAGCCGCCCATGTTGAACTCGGTGATGTGCATCCCGGCCACGAGCCCGACCACGATGAGGGCGAAGAACGCGATCACCGGCCATCTGATGGCGGTGCGCCGCTCCCAGGCCGTGCGCGCGGCGACCGCGACGACGGCGAGGCAGCCGACGAGCAGCAGCGGGTAGATCCAGTCGGGGAAGCGCACCTCCAGCCAGGCGAACGCCCCCCACCCCGTGATGAACATCGTGCGGTAGACGGGCAGGTCCGGCTGGCCGGGCGCGGGGTCCATCCCCGGCAGCATCGGCAGGTAGTACTGCCAGACGTACGAGAACAACCCCGTGAGGCTGCCGCCGTCGCCGCCGGTCACCGCCGATGCCTGGCCCACGGCGGACACCCCGGCGATCCGGGCGACGACGAGCCACACACCGAGCGTACCGACGAGCGCTGCGGCAGCGACCGCGAGGCCGCGCGCGAAGGTGCGCCCGTCGATCGGGTCGACATCGCGCCGCCGGGCCTTCCACAGCACGTAGAGCACGAGCAGGCCGACCGGCGGTGCCAAGGCGTACGACGCCGCCTTCAGCAGGCAGGCCACGCCGAGCGCGAACGACAGCCAGAACACGCCGCGCACGCTCGCCCCCCGGCGCAGCAATCGCACGCCGAGCCACATGACGAACGCCCAGGCCGCGAACACGGCCGTGTCCGGACCGACGGTGCCCGCGATGAACTGGCTCATCGGCAGGAGCCCCACGACCCCGGCGGTGGCGCTCTGCGCGCGACGGTCGCGGCCGAAGAGCTCTCCGGCCAGCAGCCACGCGCCGACGACGGCGACGAGCAGCCACGCGATCGACACCAACCGCACCAGCCCGACGCGGGTGAAGATCCCGGCGGCTTCGCCGACGAGGTACGCCGGCACGGCGGTCAGGTAGTACAGCGGCGGGTTCGATGCCGCCGAGTTGCCCGGTCCTCCGCCATCGTCCCGGCGGTTCTCGGGAGGGTGGGAGGAGCGGCGCTTCCACTCCTCCTGCACCGAGGCGTTCCACTCCATCGTGATGTCGGGCTGCTGGGCCGCGTTGCCCATCCCCGACAGGCCGGCACCGACCCGGAACTCGCTGGAGAAGCCCTCGGCGCCGTCGTTGGTGCCGGGCAGCCCTCCCGTCTCGGCCAGGTGCTGAACGTAGCCGAAGTGCGACTGCTCGTCGGGGCCCATGAACGCCGGCGTGACGAGCGACCAGGCGAGCGCGATCACGGCGACCGCCCCGAGCAGCGCACGGAGCGGGGCTGGTGCCGTCGACCATGGTCGACGACGCACGGACGCGCGGGTGTCGGTGTCGGGCACGGAGGTCAGTGGGGTGATGGACGACGTCGGCCGGCGGGGGCACCGCGGTGGGCGAGCAGGTCCCACGGGGAACGACGGCCGCCGACGCATCGCCGATCGCCCCGGGTTCGGGGTGCGGTCCTAGGAACCCGCACGACGCCCCGAAGTCGCGGTGCGCACCCGACGATACGTCTCCCAGACGCCCGCCGCGCAGCGCTCCCAGGTGAACCGGGCGGCACGGGCTCGCCCACGGTCGCGCAGCAGGGCCGCGCGGGCCGGATCGTCGAGGAGGGTCGCGATCGCGCGGGCGATCGCGACCGGATCGTGCGGATCGAAGAGCAGCGCGGCGTCACCGGCCACCTCGGGGAGCGACGTCGCGTCGGAGCAGGCGATCGGGACCCCGCGGATCATCGCCTCGAGCACCGGCAGCCCGAATCCCTCGTAGAGCGACGGGTACGCGCAGCACGCGGCCAGGCCGTACAGGCCCTCGAGGTCGGCGTCGTCGATCCACCCGGTCAGGACGACGCGGCCGTCCAGTCCCTGCTCGGCGATCTGCCGCTCCAGCCCGTCGCGCTCGCGACCGTGGTGACCGACGATCACCAGACGCGGGTCGGGCCGGGCCGGGGTGAGCTTGGCGAACGCGTCGATCAGCCGCGGCAGGTTCTTGTGGACGAGCGCCGCCGACACGCAGAGCACCACCGGGCCATCTCCCAGGCCCAGTCGGGCGCGCAGCACGTCGGGCGCGGTGGGGTCGGCGGGCACCCGCATCCCGTGGCCGAGCAGGACCGGGTCGACGCGCTCGGCGGGGACCCGCAGCCGGGCGACGACGTCGCGCTTGACCGCCTCCGAGATCGTGATGACCCGGGTGGCGCGACGCGCGCCGGGGCCGACGAGCACGCGCAGGCCGATCCGGGCGGCGGGCGGGAACGTCGTCGGGAACGCGTCGTAGATCAGGTCGAGGATCGTGACGACGCTCGGCCGGCCGGCGACCAGCGGCGCGGTGGTGCCGAGCGAGTGCAGCAGGTCGACGCCGGCCCGGGCGGCGGCGCCGGGCAGCAGCGTGTTCTCGGCGACGATCCGCGCGGGCTTGTTGGCGCAGTCGACGGGGATGGTGTGGACCCGAACGTTGGCCGGCCACCCCACGCCGCGCAGCGACGGCGCCGCCTCGCGGCCGCAGAAGACCGTGAACCGCACGTCGGGACGGTGCCGCGCCAGGGCGTCGACGAGTTGGTGCGCGTAGATCTCGCTCCCGCCGACCGCGCCGGGAACGAGGTACAGGAGGTTGAGGCCGACGTGGGCGATCCCGTCGGGGGCCGGGGGTGCGGCGGAAGGGTCAGCGCCCGGCGAGGGTGGAACGTCGCGCCCGGCGGGACGTGATGCGCCGCCACCGGTGGTCAGATCAGCCACGCGGCGTCGGCCTTGTCGAAGGTGTAGGTCAGGTCGCGGGGACGCTCGCCGATCGGGCGTGCGGGGACGCCCCCGACGATCGTGTAGGGCGCGACATCGGTGGTCACGACCGCTCCGGCAGCGACGACGGCACCCTCGCCGATCGTCACCCCGGGCAGCACGGTGCAGCGGAAGCTCAGCCAGGCGCGGTCCTCGATCGTCACCGGTCCGCCGACCGCGGCGAAGTCCGGCGACCGCGGGTCGTGCTGCTGGGTCCAGATCGCGACGTCGCTGGAGAAGTTGACGTGCCGGCCGATGGTGATGCCTCCGACACGAGCGTCGAGCGTCGCCCACAACCCGATCACCGATCCGGCCCCGATCGTGACGTTGCGGCCGCTGCGGACCTCCCGCCAGCGGTACAGCTGCGCGGTGGGATCGACCCGCATCCCCAGCAACCGGCGGCCCAACCGGTCGCGCAACCACCGGATCGGGATGCGACCGATCCACTCCCCGCCGAGGATGTCGACACCCTGCAGCAGCGGCCACAGGCGGGCCCCGAGCCCGCGTTCGCGGGCGGTGCGCAGGACGGCGTCGAGCATCCCGGCGATGCTAGCCGGGGAGGCGGGCAGGGACGCCGGTGGGTGCGCTGCCACACCGGCGCCCCACGTCCGCCGCGCAGCGCACCCCACACCGAACACGATCCTCCGGCCCTGCCGACCCGCCGGCGACGGCCGATCTACCTCAGACCCGCGGCCGGTCACGCAGGCCGACCAGGTCGAGCGCCACCCGCAGCGCCCGGTAACCGTGGTGCCGTGCCAGGTGACCGGGGCGCACCGTGCGCCGCGGCGCCCGTCCCACGGGGTCCCCCGCGACCACGACCATCCGTCCCAGCGGCTCGGCCACCGACGTCCACCGGTAGTGGTCCGCCAGCCGATCCAGGGCGGGGGCGAACGGGCCGCGTCCACCGTCGAGAACCGCGTCGAGCGCGTCGGCGCAACCCTCGATGTCGCCAGGGGCGAAGATCCGTCCGGCGCCCTCGCGGTCGACCCGCTCCGACAGGTCGTCACCGCCGGTGCACACCACCGGCAATCCGGCCCAGAAGCAGTCCAGCAGCCGGGTGCGGAACGCGAACCGCGTCTCCAGGTGGTCGTGGTGGGCGTACAGCGCGCAGTCGGCCTGCAGCAGCCAGTCGGCTCGGTCGTCGTAGCCCACCCAGTGCTCGTGGAAGAAGACGTGGCGGTCGAGGACACCGAGCCGCCGCGCCTCGTCGCGGGCCTGCTCGGAGGTGCGCTGGGCAGCGACCTGCGATGCCGCACCCATGAACACCAGTCGGACGGTCGGGCGACGCTGGGCCAGGTGCGCCACGGCCCGCACCGCCGTGATCGGGTCGAGCCACGGCCACACGCCGCCGTTCCACAGGACGACGTCGTCGTCGGGGCCGATCGCCTCGAACGCGTCGCGTGGCCCCCCGGAACCGGTGCTCGTGGCGCGCCCATCGGGCAGACCGAATGGCACCACGTCGATCAGGCTGCGTAGCGACGGGTCGGCGCGGTAGCGGGGTCCGTCGACGAGCCGTTCCGCCAGCAGCATCCCCAGGTACAGGTCGCGCTGCTTCTCGGTCGCGCAGAGGAACGCGTGGCCGTGGCGCAGCGCCTCGACGGTGCGGTCGACGGCGAACTCGGTCATCGCGTGGGTGATCCGCGGCCGCAGCCCCGCGAACCCGCCGATGATCTCCAGCGCCTGCGGCACGTACAGGTCGTAGATCGTCGGCACGCCCGACGCGCGCAGCAACCGCATCAGCGGCGGCCACTGCGGCAGCGTCACGGCAACGTCGACCGTCGCGAGCACCGCTCGCAGTGCGCCCGGATGCTGCGGGTCGTAGCCGACGCACGGCAGCCCGGCGACGGTGGCCGGCGGATCGCCGACGCCGGCCAGGACCACGTCGTGGTCCACCGCGAGCGCACGCGCCAGCTCGAGCGCCCGGATGCTGGTGCCGGCGACCTGGCCGTCAAGGCGGTCCTGGCTGACGACGAGGACGCGGCGGCGGGGACCGGACGTGCGTCCGGCCCCGGCATCACCACCCCGACCGGTCTCGTGCCGGGCCCCGGCGTCGCCACCCGGCCCACGGTCCCGGCCGGTGTCGACGTCCTGACCGGTGTCGGGCTCCCGGCCGGCGTCGCGTTCCCGGCCGGCGTCGGGGTCCCGGCCGGCGTCGGTATCCCCGCGGGAGCCCGACGCGCTCACGGCCGCGTGACGCCGGAGATGACGAACTGGCCGGCCAGGAACGGGGCGGCGCGCGGTCCCAGGCGACGGGCGATCCGCGTCAGGCGCGGGCCGTAGAAGTACAGCCACTCGGTGTCGGCGACGCTCGCGCCCACGCCCTCCAGCAGGTCCCGCGCGTCGAGGATCGTGAACCAGTGCAGGTGGGTGCGGTCGTACGGACCGACGTCCTCGCGCGGCCACCGTCCTCGCAACAGCTCGCGGAACGTGCGGATGTACTGCACGTTGGGCAGGCTCACGACGATCGTGCCGCCGGGACGCACGTGGTCGGCCGCGCGACGCAGGACCGCCCACGGGTCGAGCAGGTGCTCCAGCACGTCGGCGGCGATGACGCAGTCGAACGCGCCTAGGTCGGGGTCCTCCAGCCCGGCGGCGACGTCGGAGCAGATCACCCGGTCGAGGACCTGCTCGGCGTCGGCGGCGTACTCGGGCAGCAGCTCGATCCCGACGACCTCGGTGTCCTGCCGGAACTTGAGCGCCGCACCGAGTGCGCCGGACGCGCAGCCCAGGTCGAGGATCCGCCGCGCCGTCACGGGAACCTGGCGCTGGACGTCGGGACGGGTGGTCTCGTAGCCCAGGCGTCGCGCTTCGCGGATCGCGGCGGCGGTCATGGTCGTCAGGATGCCACGGTCGACGCGCTCGCCCGCCGGACCACCGTCAGCGCGAAGCGCCATGCGACCCTGCGGCCGCCACCGACGTCCGACCCATGCGGCCCGACGGAACGCGCGCCCCCGCCGGTCGATGTAGCGAACCCCGCCGAACATGGCGGCAAACGTTCCATCGACCGCCCCGCACCCCGCCCCCGCCCGTCGATGTAACGAACCCCGTCAAATATGGCGGCAAACGTCCCACCGACCGCGCCCAGACCCCCGCCCCCACCCACGCCGCCCGCCCGACGACCTCGGCCCACCCCTCCGTGAGCGCGGCCCGTCGCCCGCGGGTGACCATCCGCCATTCCCGGCCGCTCAGCCCGGCGGCCGCTCCGGCGCGAGCGGCCCCAGCGGCACGCCAACCGCGTCGGCCATCCACCGCAGGGGACGGTGGGCGACGACCGACGTGACGAGCCCGGCACCACCCGCCGCGACGAGCGGCGCGACGGTTCCCGCCGCCGCGAGCTCGGACGCCACCGCGACGACGACGACGACCGTCGCGGTCGCGGCGGCCGCCCGGCGACCGGATGCGACGAGCGTGATCCCCGCGAGCGCCAGCCCGGTGACGACCATCTCCGTCCCCCAGGTGATGCGTGCGGCCGCCTCGGCGCCGTGGCTGAGGGTCAGCAGCGCGTGGGCCGCCAGGTTGACGACCAGCCCGACGGCGTTGAAGACGAGGTAGCGGCGGCTCTGCCCGATCGCGACATAGACGTAGGCGAGCACGAACGACGCCAGCAGCAGCGGGGCGATCGGGGCGAGCAGACGGAGGTACCGCTCCGCCCCGGACGCCTCGGGTCCACCGACGACGTCGGTGATCGGCGTCGCCAGGGCGATCATCGCCACGCCGATCAGGGCCCCGACCGCGGTGACCGCGACAACCAGGTCGTGGGTCCGGTGGTCGCGCAGCAGGCGCTGGGCGGTCGCACGGACGGCCAGCAGCGGCAACGCGGCGCCCGCGACGATCCCGGCGGCGACCATCAGCTGGTCGACGAACTGGAACGCGAAGACGAACCGGCCGATCGTGGCCTCGTCCTCGGCCTCGTTGACGAACACGATGTAGATCCGCATGTACACCGCGACGAGGACGAGCGCCCCTGCCAGCGGTGCGACCTCGCTCACGACCGACTGCACCCGATCGCGCTGCGGACCGGGAACGTCGAGGGCCCGTGACGGCGTGATCCGCAGCTCACGCCGCATGAGCAGTGCCAGCAGCGCGGTCGGCACCGT
This sequence comes from Solirubrobacteraceae bacterium, assembly GCA_050252545.1. Lineage (GTDB taxonomy): Bacteria > Actinomycetota > Thermoleophilia > Solirubrobacterales > Solirubrobacteraceae > Patulibacter. The sequence goes on along the minus strand of JBFWKS010000011.1, from coordinate 15,212 downwards.
GAATCCGACGAGGCCCAGCACCGCCGCGGACGCCCCGCCGGCCGCGGCGGCCCCGAGCATCGTCAGGCCGAGCAGCGCCGCGAGCGCTTCGAGCGCGGTCTGACGGTGCAACCGCTGATCGACCTGCAGCCACGGGGTCGCGTTGAGGACCAGCGCCCGAGGCACGACCTGGGCGCCGAGCGCGGCGGCCAGCAACACCGCGCCGTCGCCGCGCAGCCCGACGGTCACGGCCACGACCACGACGAACGCGAGCGTGGCCAACGCCAGCCGAACGGGCACCAGTGCCGACGGCACCGGCGCGGTCCGTGGATCCTGCAGGATCCGGCGCACGACGATCGGCGACACGCCCGGGTCGACGGCGAACGCCATCAACGCGGCGAGCTGGACGACGGTCCCCCAGTCCGCGTACGCCTCGATCCCCAGGTGCCGGACGACGATCGCGGTACTGCCGACGACGGCGATCACCGACACCAGCCGGGCCCCGACCTGCGCGATCACCGTCTGCGACGCACCGCGGGCGGTGGGGCCGCCGAGCCCAGGATCGCCGGCACCGGCGGGCGGGCCGCCGGGCGAGGGTGGAATGGCGGCGGAGGGCGGGGTCACGCGGGGACGGGTCGCCGGCGACAGGGTGCCGAGCGTCGCGGAGGATCGTACGGGCCGCGGGAGGGCGGGACGCGGACGGCAGGTGCCGCGGGTCGTGGTCGGCGGCGCCCGCACCGCCGCCCGCCCTCTACCGTTGCCCGCGTGCGGATCACGTGGCTCACCCCCGAGCTGCCCTACTGGCCTGGGGGCAGTGGCGGATCGACCCGGCAGTTCCAGCTGATCCGGTCGCTCGTCGACCATGGGCACGCGGTCGATGTCGTCGCGCCGGTGCATCGCGACCAGCAGTCGGGCCGGGCGTCGCTGACCGACGTCGGCGCGACGCTGCTGGCGGTCGACCGGCCGTCGTCGCGGGCCGCCGAGACGCTGGGGGCGCTCGTCCGGCGACCGTCGCTGGCGGTGCGGGCGGCCACGATGCCGACGGTGGCGTGGCAGACCGAGGTCTTCTGGACGGCGCTGCGGGCGCGAGCCCGAGGGGCGATCGGCCGGTTTCCCGACGTGGTGCTCGTGGAGCACGACTGGGCGGCCCGCTGGGCACAGGACCTGCCCGCGGGCATCCCCAAGGTGCTGGGCCTGGAGAACCTGTCGTGGGACTACTACGCGCGGCGCGCGGCGTCGGCCGAGGGCCTGGCGGCAGCCGCGTTGCGGGTCGAGGCGGCACGGTTCCGGCGGTTCGACGCGCGACGGCTGGCGGCGTTCGACCTGCTGCTGACGATGTCGACCGACGACGACCGCGAGGTCCGGCGGCTCAGCGACCGTCCGTCCGTGGTGATCCCCAACGGCGTCGACACCGACCGTCTGGTGGCGTCGCCGTTGCCCGACGAGCCGGTGGCGCTGTTCACCGGCACGTTCGGCTACCCGCCCAATGCCGAGGCGCTGGCGTGGCTGCTGCGCGACATCTGGCCGCGGGTGCTCTACTGGCGCCCGGACGCGCGCCTGCTCGTCGTCGGGCGCGACGTGCCGGACGAGATCGCCATGCTGGCCGGTCCGAGCGTGACGCTGGCCGGCTGGGTGCCCGAGATGCAGCCGTGGTTCGACCGGGCGCGGGTGGTGCTGGTGCCGATGCTGTCGGGCGGCGGCACACGGTTGAAGGTGCTCGACGGCCTGGCCAGCGGCCGCCCGTTGGTGAGCACGAGGATGGGCGCGATGGGCGTCGACGTGCGCCAGGGCGACCAGGTCCTCATCGCCGACGATCCGGACGGCTTCGCCGACGCCACGGTCCGGGCGCTGGGCGACGACGCCCTCGCAGGCCGCCTCGGCCACGCCGGCCGGCTGACCGCGGAGGACGTCTACGACTGGCGCGCGATCGGCACGAAGCTCGAGGGGGCGCTGCGGGGGCTGGTGGAGGGGCGGCGCTCGCGGAGCTGATGCGGGCCGCTGCGCGTGCGCCCGGCCCCACGTCGCCCGGGCCCCCGTCGGTCGGATACGTCAGGCGACGGCGACGACCGCATCCTGCTCGGGGACCGGCCGGTGTGCGGCACGACGCTCGTCCCGGCGACGCTGCGCGGCCTCGACCGCTTCGCGGGTGAGGGCGAGCTCCTGGGTGAGCATCGCGTCGAGGGCCTCGGGATGGGGCACCGGGGAGGCGATGGTGACGGGCCGACCGAACCGTCGGATCAGGGCGATCGCCACGCAGCAGAGCAGCACGGTGGCGAGATTGGCCACGCCGAGCAGCAGTGCCCCGAGTCCGACGAGGTTGACGTACGCGAGGCAGAGGTTGGTGACGGCGCCCATCGCCCAGCCGATCGCGGATTGACCGGCGGCGGAGCGGGCCCGCGACATGCGGACGATCTGGGGCAGGTTGGCCCCGATGCCGAAGGCGATCGCAGCGGTGGAGAGGGCCGTGATGAGGAACATGGCGACAGGCGGGGTCGGGAGGCGCGAGGCCGGGGTCGGGAGGCGCGGCGCCCGAGGTCCGGTGCCCACCGCTGGGCGGAGACCTGGGAGACCGCTGGTATGCAGCGCGCGGCCGTGGCCGGGGCGCGGTGGACGATTCGGCGGCCGTCGCCGGCCTCTTGGTGCCGTGGCGGCGCCGCCTCTTCGCGTCCAACAACTGTAGCCCCGACGGCGCTGCCCGCAAGGGGTCTGGGCGCCGATTGCCGGTGTGATCGGTCACAGACCGCCGACGGCCCCCGGTGGGGCATCGGTGTCGCCGGAGACCGGCGTGGCCCACGCTCCGGCTCGTCCTTCCCCGACGCGGCGTCGACGACCGTCCGCAGATCCTCAGAGCCGTCGCAGGACCGCGTTCCAGAACCCCCTCAGCGCCGCCGCCACCCCAGGGACGCGGGCAGCCCCCGCCAGGAACGGCGAGTCGAGGCTCGGCGTCAGACCCTCGGTGAAGGCCCGTGGCGTGACGGTGCGCGTCGCCTGCACGGTGCGGCGGTGGCGCAGCATCGCCGGCAGGTCACGCACCACGGCCCGCTGGGCGCGGAGCTTGGGGCGCAGCCAGCCGCCGGCGGCCGCGGCAGGCAGCAGCGCGATCTCGAACGCCAGCAGCGCGGGCAGCAGCAGGAGCAGCAGTCGGCGGGGGTAGGTGCCGACGACCGTCCACCAGCGGTTGCGCTCCAGGTGGAACCACTTGTAGTCGCCCTTGACGAACGCGTAGTCGTGCTCGGCGCGGGCGGCGGGCACCACGCCCAGCTCCCAGCCGGCCAGGCGCAGACGCAGCGACAGGTCCAGGTCCTCGCCGTACATGAAGTAGCGGTCTTGAAAACCACCGGTCGCGTCCCACGCGGCGCGGCGCACGACCATCGCCGCGCCCGACACGAATCCGACGGTCCGGGGCACGCTCGGGGCCTGCTCGATCGGGTCGCCGTGCCCGCCGGCCCAGCCGAACCCCAGGAAGTGGACGTGGTTGCCGCTGGTGTTGATCGTCTGCCCGCCGGGGAGCGTGACCAGCGCCTGCCAGGCGCCCCAGGTCGGGTGATCGGTGGCCGCGTCGCGAAGGGCGTCGAGGAACTCGGGCCCGGGCACCGTGTCGGGGTTGAGCAGCAGCACCAGGTCGCCGCGGCCCGCCGCGACGCCGCGGTTGCAGCCCGCGGCGAACCCCAGGTTGGTGCCGGCGTCGATGACGGTCGCGGTGGGCATCGCGGCCCGGGCCGCTGCGGCGCTGCCGTCGCGGGATGCGTTGTCGACGACTACCACCTCGTCTCGGTCGCGCAGCTGTGGCGCGAGCGCGTCGAGAGTCGCGGGCAGGTCGTCGGCGTTGTCGTAGGCGACGATGACGATCGTCATCGTCGCCGCATTCGGGCTCACTCGGGCCGTCGGCGGTCGCCGGTGAGCACGGTCGGGCGGGGCTCGCGGGTCGAGGCGTCCGGATCGGGGCAGGTGGCGTGACCCTCCGCCGCCTGAGGCTCCCGGTCCGTCGTCGTGGCGCGACGTTGCGGTTGGCCGGCCGAGCGGTCGTCGGATCGCATCGACAGGTCGGGCGCGGCCGGAAGGGCCGTCCGGCGACCGGTGTGGCCTCCCTCTCCACGATCCTCTCCACCGCGGGACGCGCCGTCCTCGAGCCGCTCCAGCCTCCCCTGCAGCAGCGCGAACCGTTGGGCCAGGATCTTGTTCTGCTCCACCAGGCGCGAGATGACGAGGGTGAAGTGCAGGACCATGAGGGTCAGGAACCCGAACGCCACCGCGAACAGCGTGGACGTGCCGTACCGCACCCCGATGGCGGTGGAGAGCCGGTCGAGGAGTCCGCTCCAGATCGACAGGCCGGTCAGGGCGACGGTGGCGGTGAGCCACAGCAGCGCGTAGCGCTCCAGCAGCCGCCGTCGGCGGACGAGCTCGACGACGGCCAGGAACAGCGCCAGGCTGACGAGGATCGCGATGACGCGGAGCTGGGTGCTCACGGCGTGATCAGATCCCGCGGTCGGCGCTCACGGCGGCGGGGTCGCCCGGCTCGACGGTCGGCCGGGCGCGCAGGAGACCGATGCCCAGGGCCAGGGTCACCTTGATCATGTAGAGCGCGGCATGCCAGGGCCGGATCGACGACGCGCCACCCTGCCGTTCGCGCATCGCGACGGGCACCTCGTCCCGGGTGAGGCGGTGCGCGTGGAGCATGAGGATCGCCTCGACCTCGGGGTAGTCGTGCGGGTAGTCCCGGGCGAAGAGCTCGATCGCGGTGCGGTCGCACAGCCGGAACCCGGACGTGGGGTCCGTGACCGACTGCCGGGTCATGAGGCTGAGCATCCGGCCGAAGTAGCGGATCCCGACGCGCCGGGCGGCCGAGGAGCGGAACCCGTCGGTGGTGGACGTGGCGAGGAACCGCGATCCGGTGACCATGTTGGTCCCGGGGTGCTGTTCGGCGTAGTCCTGCAGGGCGCGGATCTCGTCGGCGGCGTGCTGGCCGTCCCCGTCGACCTGGATGGCGACGTCGTAGTCGCCTTCGAGCGCGTACATGTAGCCGGCCTGGACGGCCCCACCGATGCCCAGGTTGAACGGCAGCTCCAGAACCTCGGCGCCGGCCGCGCGGGCGCGCTCGGCGGTGGCGTCGGTCGACCCGTCGTCGACGACGAGCACGTCGAACCCTGGCGCGTTGTCGCGTAGGTCGTCGACGGTGGCGACGATGGCGTCGGCCTCGTTGTAGGCGGGGACGATGGCGAGTTGACGCGGCATGTGGGGACGAGGCCGGGCTCCCGGACCCCCCGGGAGCGCACGTGCCGTCAGTCTGTCAACCCCGCGTGGGGCCGCGAGTTGCGGTCCCACGCCGGGTTTCGCCTCGCCGGTCAGCGCACGCGGATGGTGCGGGTCGGCGACACGCCGGTGGCGTACGGGTAGTCGCCGGCCTTGCGCGCCCGCGCCCGCATCTGGAACCGCGCCGGTCCGGCGTTACGGAACCGGTAGGTGGTGGCGAACTTGCCGTTCTTCTTGCTGCGCACGGTGCGGAACGTGATCCACTTCTTCCCGGGGTCGCGGGCCTGCAGCTCGACGACCTTGCCGCCGGACGGCATCGGCCGGCCCGCGACCGTCCCGGTCAGGCGGACCTTCTGCCCGCGTCGGGCGGTCTTGCGGCTGAGCTTGAGCTTGATGCCGGCCTTGACCGTCAGGCGCATCTTGCGCACGGCGATGGGCTCGTCGTCCCGGACGCGCTGGTGGTAGGCGAACGTGAGCGTCCTCGAGCTGATGCGCTTGGGCATCCGCCAGCGGAAGCGGCCTTCCTCGTCGGTCTTGAGCGGCGAGCGTTCGAACGACGGCGAGTTGCGCGCGGATCGCTTGATCGTCGTGCGGATGATCGCGTCGCGGATCGGCTGCCCGGTGGCGGTCGTCAGGCGGCCCTTGAGGACCGGGCGCTTGTTGAACTTGATGGTCCGGCGGTCGGACTCGCGGCCTTCCCAGTTGACGTACAGGCGGGCCTGGTCGACGGACGGGACGCCGTTGTTGGGCCCCGGGTCGGTGTGGCGAATCCGCTTGGTCGTGGGCCCGTAGGCGGTGGTCTGGTTGCCGGCGGCGTCCTCGACGAGCACCCGGACGGTGTGGACGCCTTCGGGAAGCGTCGTCGGGTTGATGTGGTGCAGCCCGCCGACGGTGCTCGGGCAGGGCTTGGGAGACATGAAGGTCCGCTCGGTACCGGGCCACGCACGACACGGCGCGTCGGCCAGGTTGACGTACGTGCCGATCTGCCCGTCGACCTCGACGGCGAGACGGTAGACCCCACCGCCCTGGTCGCCGGCGCCAACCGAGATCCCGGTCGGCCCGGCCCACGTCGTGTTCGTCACGGCATCGCCGGAGATCGCCGTCACGGTCGGCGCGTCGCGGTCCTCAAGGGTGAAGATGCCGCGGTGGATGGTGAAGCTGGCGGGACCGCCGTCCGGCCCGGGGTCGCAGGCCGTCGGATGGGATGCGGCGTAGGCGCAGCCGACCTGAACGCGAACAAACTCGACGCCCGGCGATCCTGCTCTAACGGTGCGCGGCGCCACGGTACCGGCCATCGCCCAGCGCCGGTCGTAGATCGGATCTGCTTGGGCGGAAGTGCCGATCGAGAAGTCGCTAAACGCGTTGGCTCCACCCGACCACACGCGGGTGTATCCGTCCAACTCGACTGCGTAGGCCGAGATTGCAGTGTCGGAGGGCGCGTTGAAGCGCCATACAGCATGAACCGGCGATGGCTGCCGTGCCCCCCGCGCTACGGCCGCGTTGAGTCCGCCCCCGTACGAGCAGGCGTCGCTAATGAAGTTGCCCCCTGCGGCATTTCCGTTGAGCACCGCACTGCGCCAGCCAGTGTCAGCGTCACCAGTCGTCGAGGCCGGCCGACCGTCAGGTGCTTTGCAGGTCCAAACCTCGTATTGGGCCGCGGACGCCGAGGCCGCCGCGAGGCCTGTGGCCGCCAGGGCGAGACCCAGCGGCATCCCGAGGCGGTATCCGCTTCTCCAACGATTCGTTCTCACGCTCATGGCCTTGGTACCTGATAGCTCCGGCGATTCTCCCCCCGAGTTTCGTCGATCGCAGGATCCGAGCACGCCTGACGGCACAAGACGACGCCGGTGCTGCCGGTAGGCGCGGCCACCACGTCAGGCAAATCCTGCGGAAAGGCCCAGCTGGACGACGGGCCAAAGTACCGACCGCGACCGCAGTCGCACCCACCACCTGCGATCGTCCGCTATCGGTGTCGTCCCCACTCGATGTACCCGAGCCGTCGCCAAGCGACGCGTCCGTCCGGGAGCGCCGACCGCTCGTTGGCGGCGCCGCGATGGGGGGCATCAGTCGTCTGACGGTGGCGGTCACGGGCGCTGTGGCCACGATTTTCGTCGCCCGCCTCCTCGGTGGGGATGGCACGGGCTCATTCGCCCTGGCGCTCTCGGTGATCGCCGTCCAGACCGTCATAGGGTCGCTCGGCTTCCTGCGTGGTGGCGCGTACTTCGTGAGGAGTGGGCGTTGGGCGCCGCGCGACGCGTTCTCCGTTTCCCAGTGGGCTGCTCTCGCGCTCGGCATGGCCGGAGCGGCTCTGGCCATCCTCGTCCGCCTAGTGCTCCCGGCGCCGTTCGGCGACCTGACGGTGACGCAGACCGCACTCGCCGCGCTCGCGCTTCCGGCATCGCTCTCCTGGTTCTTCGGCTCTTATGTGGCGTTGGCCGATGACCACTTCGAGGGCTTCGTCATCCCGCCGGCGTTGCAATCCGGCAGCGCGATGGTGCTCGTCCTCGTGCTGGGCCTCGAGTTCGGCCTCACGGGGACGATCGTGGCGCTGTTGGCGTCGCAAATCTGCGCGGCGGCGCTGACGTTCTGGTTCGGGTATCGCCGACTCGGACGAGTCGCACATCGCCCAGATCCACTCTCTCCCGGCGATCAACTCCGCCGCGCCATCCGGTTCGGCCTCAAGGGCTACGCGAGCAACGCGCTCCAGATCCTGAACTACCGGGTCGACGTCCTACTTCTCGCAAGCGTCGCCACGAGCGCCGCCGTCGGGTCGTATGCCGTGGCGATCGGCGTCACGACGACGTTGTGGTTGCTCCCCCAGGCCGTGAGCGATGTCGTGTTTCCGCGGGTGGCGTCGCTCAGCGCTGAGCAAAGCAACGACGCAGACCGGCAGCGCGCGTTCGTCGAGACCAAGAGCCTCCGTCACGTGGTGCTGGTGGTCCTGCTCGGTGCCGTCGTGCTCGCAGGTGCCATGGTGCTCCTGATCGTGCCGATCTACGGCTCCGACTTCGAGGACGCCGTCGAACTCGGACTCATCCGTCTTCCCGGCGTGATGCTGCTCGGTCTGGCGGGAGTCATGTCCGCGACCTTCGTCGGGCGCGGACGCCCGGAGTACAGCCTGTACATCGCGCTCATGGTGACGCCGTGCACGATGATCTTCTACGCCATTCTCATCCCGACCTTCGGCGCGACGGGGGCGGCTGCGGCCTCCTCGTTGTCGTTCGCCCTCAGCTTCATGCTCTCCCTGCACTTCTACCGTCGCACCATCGGCGAGCCCATCGGGCACCGCCTTGTACCGACCCGATCCGAGATCCGCGACTACGTCGCGCTTCTCCCCCAGATCCGCGCGCGGCTCCGTCGAGGTGCGCCGCGATGACGGGCCGGCGTGTGCTCCTCGCCGCGGTCGAGGTCGCGGGGGTGGGATCCGCCACGAGAGACGCGCTCCGACGCCGTGGCAACGACGCCCATCTGTGGGTCATCGTTCCCCATCCCTTCCAGGCGAGTCACGACCGCCTCCTCGAGGGCTACCGTGCGCGAGCCGCCGCCGCGCTGCGTGCACCGTTCGCCTTCGACGTCCTGCACCTCCAAGCGGGGAACACGCTCGCGGAGTTCCTTGACGTGGCCTGGGCTCGAATCCAGCCGCGCCGGCGACCCGTAGTCGTCATGCACTACTGGGGCGACGATGTGCGGCTCCGTCTCCGCACGGGCCAGATCCCGATCGGCGCGGATGCCGATTGGCGGAACCAACAGCTGCGGAACGAGCGCCTGATGCGTCGCCGCCTGCGGCTTGCGGCGCGCCTCTGCGACGCGGCGATCGTCTCCGACCTGGAGCTCGCCGATCACGCGCGCCAGTGGTTCCGGACGGTCTACCTGGTGCCTACGCCGTTGGAACTCGAGGGGCTGCCCCAGGCGCGACCGGCGGAGCGGCCGGTCGCTCGGATCGTCCACGCCCCATCGCACCGCCTGAAGAAGGGCACCGACACCATCGTCAGCGCCGTCGAGCGCCTGTCGCGGCAGCGCCCCGTGGAACTTCGGCTCCTCGAACGCATGCCCCGCCGCGACGTCTGGAACGCGATCGCGGACGCCGACATCGTCGTCGACCAGCTTGGCTCGCAGACCACCGGGGTGCTGGCCCTCGAAACGATGGCGATCGGCCGCCCGGTCATGGTGCAGTACCAGCCGGAGCTTCTGGCGCCGTTCGCCCGCGACACGCCCGCCATCGCCGTCTCGCCCGAGACGCTCGAGGACGAGATGGCGCGTTTGCTCGACGACCCTGACCGTCGCCGTCGAATCGGGAGCGCCGGTCGCGCCTTCGTCCGCCGCGTTCACGACTCCGATGCCGTGGCGGCCGCCATCGAGCACGTCTACGACGATGCCCGGAGCGCGGGTCCCGGCCTCTTCGAGGCCACGCCGAACGGCGTCCGGCCGCTAGCCTCCGGCGCGGCATGACCGGCTCGGAGCATTCCCCCACACGTGGTGCGATCGTCGGCCTCGGCGCGATGGGGACCAACCACCTTCGTGTCGCATCGAGCATCCCAGGCGTGGAGGTCGTCGCGGTGGTCGACCCGGACCCTCGCCGCCGCGAATCGGCGAGCGCGGGAGGATCTCAATGGTCCACCCACGAGACGCTGACCGAGGCCATCGCGGCCCACGAGCTCGACTGGGTGTGTCTGGCGGTCCCCGTCGGCCTCATCCCCGAGCTCGCGGCAGAAGCCTTGGCGGCCGGCCTTCACCTGCTCGTGGAGAAGCCTACGGCGCCGACTGAGGCTCAGGCCCAGGCGATGGTCTCGGATGCCGAAGCCCGCGGCCTGGTGCTCGCCGTCGGCCATATCGAGCGCTGCAACCCGGCCGTCGTCGCGCTGAAGGAGAAGCTCGAGGAGGGGCAGATCGGCCGGGTTCTGCAGATGAACGCCCGTCGGCTCAGCCCCTTCCCCAACCGGCAGGGGTCGCAAGGCGTCGCCCTGGACCTATCGACCCACGACATCGACGTCATGCGGTTCGTGACCAGCGACGAGGTGGCGCGCGTACACGGCGAGACGGCGTCGTTGTTGGGTGGCGACCCGGACCACGAGGACCTGCTCGCGGCGACGCTGCGGTTCGACGCGGGCACGATCGGGACGCTCGAGACCAACTGGACGAGTCCGACCAAGGTCCGGCAGCTCACGGTCCTCGGAGAGCGTGGAATGTTCACCGTCGACTACCTGACCCAGGACCTCGTGCTCCACGAGCATCCCAGCCGCAACACCGATTGGGACCATCTCGCCGCCATCCGCGGCGGAGGGGAAGGCGACATGATCAGGTTCGCGCTGCAGCGCCGGGAGCCGCTCCGAGTCGAGTGGGACCAGTTCCTCGCGGCGACCCGCATCGGCGGACCGGCGCCGATCTCCGGGTACGACGGCGCGGCCGCGCTCTCCACGGCGCTGGCGATCCGCGAGGCCGGTCGCACCGGCCGGCCCGTCGTCCCGGGCTACCGCTCGACGGAGGCCCGCGCATGACGATCGAGGCGCCCTCGGCCCTCCCCGACGGGCTGATCGCCCGCCTCCGGGGCGCGCGCATCCTGGTCCTCGGCGGTGCCGGGTTCATCGGCAGCCACCTGGTCGACGGCCTTCTCGCCGCGGGCGTGTCCCGGGTCGCCGTTGCCGACGATCTGAGCCTGGGGCGCGAGGAGAACCTCACCGCGGCACTCCACGACGAGCGCTGCACTCTCGATGTGATCGATGCGTGCGACCAGGGCGCCCTGCAGGCGTTGGTGGACCGCGACGGCCGGTACGACCTGTGCTTCAACCTCGCGGTTATCCCGCTGCCGCATTCACTCGAGCATCCTCGGGAGAACGTCGATCGCAACATCGCGATGACGACTGCAATCTGCGAGATCGGTCGGTCCGACGGCTTCCGCCGTCTCGTGCAGTTCTCCTCGTCGGAGGTCTATGGCACGGCCCGGGTGGCCCCGATCACCGAAGATCATCCGCTGGGTGCCCACACTCCCTACGCGGCATCCAAAGCGGGGGCCGACCTCGTGGCGCTGAGCTACGGCACGACGTTTCAGCAGGAGGTGATCGTTGTCCGTCCGTTCAACACGTATGGCGAGCGACAGAACGACGCGACCTACGCGGGTCTGATCCCGATCGTCGTGCGCCGGGCCCAGGCCGGGGAGCCGGTCGTCATCGACGGTGACGGTGAACAGACTCGCGACATGACGCACGTGTCGGATACGGTGCGTGGCACGCTCGCGCTGGCTGCCGCGTACGACCTCCAAGGGCAGGCCTTCAATCTCGGTCACGGTTCCGAGGTGAGCGTGAACCAGATGGTTCGCTCGCTACTCGACGCGATGGACCTGCCGGACCACCCCGTCGTTCACGGTCCCGAACGTCCCGGAGACGTGCGACGGCTGCTGGCCGATGTCACCGCCGCACGCGACGCTGTCGGCTTCCAAGCGCTCGTCGAGCTGGACGAGGGCTTCCGGCGAACCGTGCGCTGGTACCTCGATCAGACGTCTTGAGCCTGTTCCCGGACGACGGAGTCCAGAACCTCCGCGATGTGATCGAGATCCTCCAGCCCGAGCCCTTGGTGTAGCGGCAGCGCCAAGGTGCCCGCCGCCAGGCTCGCCGCGACAGGGAGGTCACCGGGCTCTGTCCCGCACGCCTGGCGGAACGCTGGCTCGGTGTGCATCGCGTACGTGCCGAGCGTCGATTCCACCCCCCGCGCGCGCAGCGCGAGGACGAGGTCATCCCGCCTGAGCGGCGACTCGCAGTGCACCACGTAGGCCTGGTATGGGTGGAGATGTGTTGGCGGGACGGCCTGCGGGACGATGCCGGGGATCCCCGCGATACGGCGCGTGAGGTCGCCCGCCAATGCCCCTCGGCGGGCAACGACTTCGCCGAACTCGTCCACCTGACTCAGCCCGAGCGCCGCGTTGAGATCACTCATCCGGTAGTTGAACCCCGGCTCGACGAACGTCGCCCGCCAGCCGTCACGTTCGGTTCCGTGGTTACGCAGCCGCCGCATACGCTCGGCAAGCGCGCCATCGGCGGTCGTCACCATCCCACCCTCGCCGGTCGTCAGCGACTTTCGAGGATGGAAGCTGAAGCACGACGCTGTACCAAACGTCCCGGTACGGCGATCACCGATCGCGCCGCCCAGGGAGCAGGCCGCATCGCAGACGAGCGGGATGTCGCGGTCGCGGAGCAGGGGTTCGATCCGTCCGTAGTCGGCCGCGAGCCCGAAGACATCTACGGCGATCACGGCCTTCGTTCGGGGCGTGATCGCAGCGACCAGCGCATCGGGATCGATCGTGTAGGTGTCCTTGCGGACATCGACGAGCCGCAGGTCCGCGCCGCGCTGCAATGCGGCGTTACCGGTCGCGGGGTACGTGAAGTCCGCCGCGAGAACCTCGTCGCCGGGACCGATCTCTAGTGCTGCGAGCGTGAGCTCGATCGCCGTCGTCGCGGACGTCGTGGCCACGGCGTGACCGACGCCGATGAACTCTGCCACCGCCTCCTCGAACTCCGCGACGACGGGGCCCTGTGTGAGGTTCCCGGTGGCGAGCACCGCTCCGAGACGCTCGAGCGTACCCTCCGGAAAGGTCGGCTCAGCAAGGCGCATCCGCCGCTCACTCATCGGTCCCCCCTCGCCCGCAGAACCCGCGCTGGCACCCCGGCCGCGACGGCACCCGGCGGGATGTCGCCGCTGACAACAGCACCCGCCCCGACCTGTGCTCCTTCGCCGATCCGGCTGCCGGGCAGGATGATGGCACCCAAGCCGATGTCGCAGCCGTCGCCGATCGTCACCGCATCGAACTCGAGCGGCGCGTTGATGATCGGCTGCGGCGGCGCGGTCTCCTCGTGGACCGAGGTGATGATCGAGACACGGGGACCGATCCCGACCTTCTCTCCGATGTCGATGCCACCTGCGCTCTGAAAGTACGAGTCCTGCCCTATCCAGGTACCGGAGCCGATGGTGAACCGCCCCCGGGTGTCAGCGCGTAGGGCCACCCGGTGCCCGATGTACACGTCGCGCCCGATGAACAGGTGAGCCGGGTTGAACACCATGACACCGGCCTCGAAGACGCAGTCCGGTCCGAGCGCACCGAGCTCGGACGACTCGAAGCTCCCGTCACCGTGAGTTCTCCAGCCCATGACGCCAGCGTACTCGGCCGTGCAACGGGCTCGCCGTTCCCCGTCCCTGCGTCGGCCCCGTCGGGTCGGGACCTGTCCCGTTCCCGTGGCATTAGCATCGCCAACGGATGTCGCCCCGCCGCCTCCTCGTCGTGACCTACTACTACCCGCCGGACAGGAGCGTCGGCGGGCATCGGTGGGCGGCAATGGTCCGCTACCTCCGCGCGGAAGGCCACGACGTGACGATCCTGACGACCCGCATGACGGGCCGGCTTGCCGACGACGCCGAGCAGCAGGTGGTCCGGGCCTGGGACCTGCAGGCTTCGCCTCCGGTTCGGCGACTGCTGGGACGGGCCCCACTGGAGGATGCTGCGTCCGGCAAGGGCGGCGGCGCAGTCGGCACCACGCCGGCACCGCGGTGGATGACCCACGGCGTGGTCCCCGACGCGAACCTCGTCGCGTGGGTTCCGGCAGCGGCGCGGGCCGCACGCCGGATCATCCGCGAACGGCAGATCGACTGTGTCATCACGTCCGCGCCGCCGGACTCGGTCGCCACGGTTCCGCTGCTCCTTGGCCGCGAGCGCCCCGCCTGGATCGCCGATTTCCGGGACGGCTGGCGGTTCGAACCGCTCCGAGGCGAATGGCCCACCAGGGTGCAGGCGCGCCTCGACGCTCGCGTCGAGCGACGGGTGACGTCCACCGCCGAGGTCGTCATTGGGGCCACGCGGCCGATCGCCGAGGATTTCGCAACCCGCAGTGGTGCGAATTCCGTCCACGTTCCCAACGCCTGGGATCCGGGGCTCGACGCCACCGTGGCCGCCACCGCGCCGGTACCGCTCGATCCCCAGATGTTCAATCTCGTCCACACCGGGCAGCTCAGCGGTCCGCGGGGGCGCGACCCCGGCCCCCTGTTCGAAGCCATGCGCCGGATCCGCGACCGGGACGTTCCGGGAGCCGACCGCTTGCGCTTGGTGCTGGTCGGTGGGCTGGACGCTCGCGAGGAAGCCGAGCTAAAGCGACTCGACGTGCGGGAGATGGTCCAGGTCGCGGGCCAGCAGAGCCACTTGTGTGCCGTCGCCACCCAACGCGCCGCTGATGCCCTCGCGCTGCTCACGTCGCCGGGACACCGGTCTCAGGCGACGGGCAAGCTCTATGAGTACCTTGCGGCCGAGCGTCCGATACTCGAGCTCGGCGTCGACAACGAAGCCGCCCGGATCATCGTCGAGACGCAGACGGGCGTCGCCGTTCCGCCGCGCGACGTGGACGCGATTGCCGAAGCCCTCGCGCGTCTCCTGAGCGCGACCTCAGGCTACGAACCCCGACGGGCAGCGCTCGACGCGTACCGCTACCCGGCCCCGTCCGACTGTGTCGGCGACCTCGTGGAAGACGCGATCGCCAGGCGCACACACCGTTAGCTGGCCGAGCGCTGGCGGAACCGCAGCGAGTCGACGAAGCCGAAGTCTCGTTCGAGCCCGGCGACGTTGCGTGGCCGGGCATCGGCCGAACGACCGGCCCGCCATCCGCGCAGCCGCCCTCGCGTCGAAGCCAGATCGCGCGAACGGGCGGCATCCACGACGCACACGATCGCCTCGACGACCGCTGCGCGCAGCGCCGCGCGGGTCCGCAGAACCCCATAGGCGCGGAGCAGGTATCCCCGCCCGAACCCGCTGAGCTCTCGTTGGCGGGCGGAGTGGCGGCCCACGGTCGCACCTCCGACGTGCGTGCCCCGCGCCGATGTCACGGCGGTGCTGCGCCAGCCGTCGGCGGCCAGCCGCAGCGCCAGGTCGAGCTCCTCGCCGTACATGAACATCCGCTCGTCGAGCAGCCCGACACGCTGAAGCGCACTTCGCCGGTAGGCAGCCCCCGCAC
>JBFWKS010000010.1:0-37481 GCA_050252545.1 Solirubrobacteraceae bacterium | reverse complement strand
GGTTGTGCAGGTCGACCACCTGCTGTTAGTCGGAGCCCAACGACACGCGGGCCTGCTGACCGCCGATCGCCCCCACCGGCTGGTGGTCGAGATTGGCGTCGTAGAGCCCGTTGAGCAGGAGGATCGCCCCCGGACCCGACGTCGCCATGCACACTCCGGCCTCGCCGGCGAGCATGGCGTGCGCGCACGCCGCCAGCGCGGCGATCTCCTCGTGTCGGGTCTGGATGAGCTCGACGTCGTCGCCGACGTCGTGGAAGGCACCCATCAACCCGTTGATCCCGTCCCCGGGGTAGCCGAACACCCGCCGAACGCCCCAGTCGTGCAGGCGGCGGAGGATCATCACGGCGGTCGTCTCGGACATGCGGCGCTCCCGTTCCCGGAGGTGGTCGGGATGCGGATACCCGATGCGTGTGGCCACACACCGGATCGACGCCCGACGGGAGCCATCGACCCGCCCATGGCGGGCAGATCCCACCCGGTGGGGCGGGCGACCGGCTGTGTGGGGCGGTGATCGCGCGTGCGCAGGCGGCGTGCGCAGGCGTCGTGCGGCGATCGGGGCGCGAGGTTGCGCGACGATCGGACGTGTGCGTTGCGTACCGGCCGGGTAGGCGTGGCGAACAGTCCGAGACGAACGAGGAGGACGCATGAGCGCCACCACCGGCCAGCAGGAGACCGGCGAGGTCACCGGCACCAAGGACAAGGACTACAACCTGATCTGGTTCACCGAGGCGTCGTTGAGCAACGCGCTGCGGATGGACCTGTACGCCGAGGACGCCGAGCGCGACGGCGACACCGAGCTGGCGGAGTTCTTCCGCCGGGCCCAGGGCGAGAGCCGCAAGGGCGGCGAGCAGGGCAAGGCCCTGCTGCGCAAGCGCTTGAGCGGGTGACCACCGGGGAACGCACGTGCGCCGGGTGAATCATCCCACCCGCACGCGCCGCCGGTGGCGACCGGCCCCCCTCTGCCGGTCGCCACCACGCGGTGGCGGCCGGTGTGCGCCCATCGGACCGCGGGTCACGCGGGGACCGGGCCGGAGTGACCGGCCACGGCCCGTGGCGCGATCGCGGTCCGCTGGGCCTCGATCCGGTCGTGCTGGTCCTCGGCGCGGTCGACGAGCCGCTGCAGATCCACCGACGCCAGGCGGCGATCGTCGAGCTGCTGCAGCGTCCGCCACAGGCACCGCTTGCCCTGCACGGCGATCGCCAGTGCCTCCAGCTCGACCAGGTCCGACAGCGGCGACCGGCGCAGGACCCGGCCGTTGGGCTTGAGTCGGCCGAGGCGCTCCCCGACCTGCGCGACGACCTGACGCACCGGATCGCGGCGGTGGCCCAGGGACGCGATCACCTCCTCGAGCTCCGTCTTGTCGGCGGCGATGTCCTCCACGATCCCGTCGAGGAACAGCGCCAGCCGGGGGTTGCGGTCGCGCTGGGAATCGCGTGCCCTGCGGGCCAGCGCAACACCCCCGGCGGACGCGGCGAGGTGGTCGTTGAGGTAGATCGAGAGCAGATCCATCGGTCGTTCTCCGGTCGGGACGGCTCGCCGGTCAGGCGACGATTCCGCTCCCTCTACCCCGTTCCGCGAGCGCTACCCGGGGCCGGGCCCGTGCCGGCCCCTGCCGTTGCCGTCGCCGTTTCCGGGGCGATCGGTCGGGGTACCCGAGCACCATGCGCGTTGCGATCATCGGCGGAACCGGCAACGTCGGCTCCGCGCTGTTGCGGGCCCTCGTCCCCGAGGACGCGGTGGACGAGATCGTCGTCCTGTCCCGCCGGGTGCCCGACGTCGAGCTGCCGAAGGTCCGGTGGGTCGCCGGCGACGTCCGCGACAGCGACCTGCGCACGCTGCTCACCGGCGTCGACGGGCTGGTGCACCTGGCCTGGGCGATCCAGCCGTCGCACGACCGGGCCCTGACCCGCGCGATCAACGTCGACGGCACCCGCCGGGTGCTCGAGGCCGCCGAGGCGGCCCGGGTCGGCTCCGTCGTCCACGCGTCGTCGCTGGCGGCCTACGGGCCTGGTCCACCGCCACCGCACCGGGTCGACGAGACGTGGCCGGTCACCGGCATCCCCACCTCGTTCTACGCCCGCGACAAGGTCGCCGCCGAGCTGCTGCTGGACCGGTTCGAGCACGACCAGCCCGATGTCCGGACCGTGCGGCTGCGCCCGGCGCCGATCGTGCAGCGCTCGGCGGCCCAGGAGCTGCGCCGGTACTTCTTCGGCCCGTTCCTGCCCGGCTGGCTCGTCCGTCCCGGTCGGACCCCCATCGCCCCGGTGCCCCGTGGCCTGTGGTTTCAGCTCGTGCACGCCGACGACGTCGCCGACGCCTACCGGCGCGTGCTCCTCGACGATGCGGCCGGGGGCGCCTACAACGTAGCGGCGGACCCGGCGATCAGTCCCCGCCGGTTCGCGCAGCACGTCGGCGGGCTGCCGGTGCCCCTGCCCGCCCGGCTCGTGCGGGCTGCGGCGACGGCGACCTGGCGCTCCCGCCTGCAGCCGACCCCGCCCGGCTGGGTGGACCTCGCGTACCAGTCGCCGCTGATGGACACCGGTCGGCTGCAGGCCCTGGGTTGGCGGCCGCGCCACGACGGTCCGTCCACGCTCGACGAGCTGCTCGCCGGGCTGCACGACGGCAGCGGCGGCGACACCCCACCGCTGGCCGCGGACGCCGGCGGGCCGCTGCGCATCGACGAGCTGCGGACCGGCGTGGGCGGCTCGCCCGGGGTGCAGGACTCGTGACCCGCCCCGACCGCTCCGCGACGCGGCGACCGGGCCGCCCCGCCCGCGAGAGGTCCGGTGCTTCGCGGCGATGAGCCCGGGACCGGTCTCCCCCGATGCCCCAGAGCGCTCCGCCCTGGTCGTCGTGGACATGCTCAAGACCTACGACCACGAGGACGGCGGGCCGTTGCGCGACCACGTCGCGGCTGCGATCCCGGCGCTGGTACGGCTCCTCGTCCGGGCCCGCGAGGAGGACGTCCCGGTCGCCTACGCCAACGACGTGCAGGGCGAGTGGGCGGTCGACCGCCGGACGATGCTCGGCCGGTTGCGCCGCTCCCGCGACGCCGGGCTCGTCGAGCCGATCCTGCCCGCCGACGACGTGCCGATCCTGGCGAAGGCGCGGCATTCGGCGTTCGTCGACACGCTCCTGCCGGCGTGGCTCGCCGACGAGCGGATCACCCGACTGGTGCTCGCCGGACAGGTCACCGAGCAGTGCGTGCTCTACACGGCGATCGACGCCTACGAGCGGGGCTTCGACGTGGCGGTTCCCGACGACGCGGTGGCCGGCATCGATGACGAGATGTCCCGGGTGGCGCTGCGCATGATCGCCGAGAACCTCGGGGGGGACGTGGCGCCCGGCGCAGCATCACGCCTGGCGGGGCCGCCCCGTGCCATCGCCCAGCCGCCCTGACCCGCGGTTTCCGGCCCGCCGCATCGGGCAGTGGACGAGCGATGGACCCCGTCGCCTCGACCCCGACCCGGCCGGCGAACTACGCCCTGATCTCCGCCGCGTACGCCGCAGCGTTCGGGGGCGTCGCGTGGTCGACGCGCCGTACCGCGCCGCTCGCCGGGCGGGAGCTCGTGCCGCTGGGCCTGGCGACCTTCACCCTGACCCGCGTCCTCACCGAGCAGAAGATCGAGGCGTGGATCCGTAGGCCGTTCCTCGACGAGCCGCCCGACGGGCCGCGACGGCCCCGCGGGCACGGGATGCGCTACGCGATCGGCGAGCTGCTCTCGTGCACCCGCTGCACCGGGTCGTGGGTCGGGCTGGGACTCGTCGCGCTGCGACTGCGGACCCCGACACTGGGCCGGGTCGCGACCGCCGTCGGCACGGTCGGGGCGATCAACGACACCGCCCTGGCCGGGTTCGATTGGCTCACCAGCCGGGCCAACGCCGCTACGGCCACGCGGCCGGAGCAGCACGACGCCGAATCGGCCGACCGCACGGAACCGGCAACCGCGGCCGGTGCCCCGCCGGCGGACCGTCCTGCCTGACCCCGCACCACGCCGTCGCACCCACCTGCCACGAGGAGCGCTTCGCAGATGCCCCAACCCCAGTACTGGTTCGCCGGATCGACCGAGGAGTTCGTTCCGATGCAGCTGCTTGGCCAGGCCCGGGCGGCGGAGCTCGCCGGCTTCGACGGGCTGGCGTTGTCGGACCACTGGGCGCCGTGGTTCCCCGACGGCCAGGGATCGCAGGCCTGGATGACGCTGGCCGCCATCGGCCAGGTCACCGAGCTGCCCCTGGCCACGGGCGTCACCCCGGTGATGCACCACTACCACCCGGCGACGATCGCCCAGGCGTTCATGACCTTCGAGGCCCTGCACCCCGGACGGGTCACCCTCGGCGTGGGCAGCGGCGAGTCGGTCAACGAGACCCCGACCGGCCTGGAGTGGCCGCCGGTCGCCGAGCAGCACCGCCGGTTCTCCGCCGGTCTCGAGGCGATCCGCCGTCTGTGGAGCGGGGAGACCGTGACGATGGACGGGGGCTGGTTCCGGCTGCGGGACGCCCGGCTGTACACGCGTGCCGACGCATGTCCGCGGATGATCGTGTCGGCGTTCGGCCCCCGCGCCGCCCGGATCGCCGCCGAGCATGGCGACGGACTGTGGACCCTCGGTGATCCCGAGCAGGCCCCCGCGGTGATCGACGCCTACCGCGAGGCGTGCGACCGGCACGACCGCGAGCCCGGACCGATCGTGCTGCAGTCGGGGATGGCGTGGGCCGCCGACCGCGACGCGGTGATCGCCGGCGCCCGGCGCTGGAAGCCGACCCAGCTGCCGGAGCTCTACACCGACGACATCGCCGATCCCGTGGTGATGCAGCGACTGGCCGACGAGCGCATGACCGACGAGGAGTTCGCTCGTACCGGATTCATCGTCAGTGAGGACCCCGACGAGCACGTCGAGCGGATCCGGGAGATCGAGGCGATCGGGGCTGACATCGTCTGTCTGCAGCTCATCGGGCAGGCCGACCCCGAGGGCACCATCGCGACCTATCGCGACACCGTGCTGCCGGCGCTGCGTGGGTGACGCGGCGGGAACCGTGCCGGCGACGGGCGCCGTCGGCGCACCGCCTACCGGGCGCCGTGGCGCACTGCCTACCGGGCGCCGCACTGCCTACCGGGCGCCGACCCGATCCCTCTCGGCGGGACGGCCGTGCCGGTCTACCGCGACCGGGCGCCCTTCTTCCCGGCGATCGCGTGCTGGAGCTCGTCCTTGCTCATCCGCGACCGGCCGTCGATGCCCAGGTTCTTGGCCTCGGCGTAGAGTTGCTCCTTCGTCCGGCCCTTCGTTCGGTTGGTGCCGGATCGCTCGCCGCCGCGCCGGCCCGAGCTCTTGTCGCGCGTCGAGGTCTTCGACGCCGTGCGGCTCTCGCCGTGACGGGCCTTCTCCTTGTTCACCACCCGGGCGGCGATCTCCTCGGCCCGGTCCTCGCTGCGACCCTGGTCCTTCTCGGACTCCTTGACCTTCTCGTACTGGCGGGCGCGCTTGGTGCCCGGCTTGACGCCACGGGGCGGCATGGGACTCCTTTCGTCGTGGACATCGCGGTGCGGCGGGCGCACCTGTGCGGCCCGTACCCGCCGGAGCCCTTCGGCAATCGGTGGGCGGAGCGGTCCCGGGCCGCCACCACGCGACGCGTGTGGGCACACCGATCAAGCGGTGACGAAGGAGATCTTGCCGTTGGTCTCCAACACCGCCAGTCGTACGTCGTCGAGCGACGAGATCTGGTTCATGCGGGCCTCCGCGGCCAGCTCCTCGACGGTCAGCCGCTCCCGGCGGAGGTTGCGCTCGATCACCCGGCCCCGCTCGACGAGCACGATCGGCTCACCGTCGAGCACCGGGCGAAGACGGGGCACGCGGAACGACAGCCAGCTCGTCACCACCGTGAGCAGGGCGATCGTGGAGACGACGACGACGGTCCCGGTCATCGACTGGTCGCTCTGGGTGACGCCCTGCTGGACGAGGTCGCCGATGACGATCAACAGGATGAGGTCGAACGGCTCCATCGTCGAGAGCTCCCGCCGGCCGACGGCCCGGGTGATGACCCAGATGAAGACGAACACGATCGTCGCGCGGAGAACGAGGTCCATGATGGCTCCTAGGGCAGGACGGTGAGCGAGCGGTCCTCGCGCACGGGCCGGTGGCCGTCGGCCTCCAGGGCGACGTCCATGTCCTGACCACCCGCCGTGGTCGCGTCGACCTGGAACTGCAGCGTGATGGTGTGCCGTCCGCGTGGCAGCTCGCCGTAGTGGAGGACCAGTCGGGCGTCACGGACGGTCTGGCTCGTGGGCTCCGGTGCGATGGTGTTGACCTGCATGCCACGGGTGAACCCGGAGCCGAGCACCAGGCGGGTGTCGTGCAACGGTCGTCGTGCGTCGATCACGATCCGTGCCCGCCAGAGCAGCCCGCTGCGCAACGTCGCGGGCACCGTGACGCTCAGGTCCGCGGCGTGGCCCGCCGCGCGCGTCGTCCGCTCTCCCTGGCCCACGGCTCCCAGTGCGGCGGCGGCCAGGACGATGGCGAGGACGGTGACCACGAGCCTTCGAACATGCGGCTGATGCCGGCGACCGGTCAGGTCACGGCTGCGGGAGATATCGAGGTGCTCGAAGTCGGACATGAGACGGTCGCGTGGCACGCGACCCGGGTGAGCCCCTACCCGCAGACGACGCCTTCCACACCCGGGCAGGGGTCGAGCGACGTCCCGGGTTGCTCCGACGACGATGGGGACGCCACGTCACGTCACGCGGCTGACGCCCGGCTCGGGTCGATGCCTCGATCGGCGCGATAGCGAGCGTGGCGTTGTGGGTATCGAGTCGTCGATGTCCCGCCCTCGACCGTGCCGCGCGCGATGATCGTCCTCGGCGTCAATGCCGTCTTCCACGACCCCGCCGCCGCGATCGTCGTCGATGGCCGCGTGGTGGCGGCGGCCGAGGAGGAGCGCTTCTCGCGCCGCAAGCACGGCAAGCCGGCGGTCCCGTTCGCGACCTGGGAGCTGCCGGAGCAGGCCATCGCCTTCTGCCTCCGGCGGGCCGGGATCGCCGCCGGGGACCTCGACGCCGTCGCCTACTCCTACGACCCGTCGCTGGCCCCGCCGTCCCGCGACGTCGTCGCCGAGGAGTGGGAGGGCCTGCGCACGCTCTACGCCGAGCGGGCGCCGCTCTTCCTCCGCACGCTGCTCCCGGGGCTCGATCCCGATCGCGTGACGTTCGTCCCCCACCATGTCGCTCACGCGGCGTCGGCGTACCTCGCCTGCGGCGAGGGTGACTGCACGACGATGGTCGTCGACGGACGGGGTGAGCGGGGCTCCTACCTCGGGGGCGTCGTCCGCGACGGGTTGCTCGAGCCGCTCGACGAGCAGCGACTGCCGCACTCGCTCGGGCTGCTCTACGAGTCGCTCACCGAGCACCTGGGGTTCCGTCGCGCCAGCGACGAGTACAAGGTCATGGCGCTGGCGTCCTACGGCCGGCCGCGGTTCGCCGCCGACCTTGAGCCGCTCGTGCACGCGACCGGGGACGGGGGCTTCGTGACGCGGCCGGTCGACTGGTCGGCCCACGCTCCCGCCGTCACGCCCGGCGGTGACTGGGACGACCGGCACGCCGATCTGGCCTCGAGCGTCCAGCGCCGCCTCGAGGACGTGCTCCTGGATCTGGCCCGCGGCCTGCATGACCGGACCGGCGACCGCACCCTCGCGATGGCCGGCGGCGTCGCGCTGAACTGCGTCGCCAACAGCCGGCTGCACCGCGACGGACCGTTCGAGCGGATCTGGGTGCAGCCGGCGGCGGGGGACTCCGGCACGGCGCTGGGCGCGGCCCTGCACCGCGCACGGGAGCTGGGCGACCGTCCCCGTCCGATGGGCACGCCGGCCCTGGGGTCGGAGGAGGACGATGCGGCCCTGGAGCGGGTGCTGCGCCGGGCGAGCGTGCCGTTCGAGCGCCCCGACGATCTGCCCGCGACGGTGGCGGAGATCCTCGCCGCGAACGGCGTGGTGGCCTGGGTCCAGGGCCGCAGCGAGTTCGGGCCGCGGGCGCTCGGGCACAGGAGCCTCCTGGCCGATCCGCGGTCCACCGCCAACCTGGAGCGGCTCAACGACGTGAAGGGCCGCGAGCAGTTCCGGCCGGTGGCCCCGATGGTGCTGGCCGAGCGCGCCGATGGCATCTTCACCGGTGGTCCGCTGCCGAGCCCCCACATGCTCTTCACCCACGACGTGCGTCCCGCCTGGCGGCCGCGGATCCCGGCGGTGGTCCACGTCGACGGCACCGCACGGGTACAGACCGTCGACGGCGACGAGGAGCCGTTGATGGCCGCCGTGCTGCGCGAGTTCGACGCCCGGACCGGGGTGCCGGTGCTCGTGAACACGAGCCTCAACACGGCCGGGCGACCGATGGTCGAGTCCTCTCTCGACGCCCTGGAGTGCTTCGGCTCGGCACCGGTGCAGGCGCTCGTGCTGGGCCCCTTCCTCGTGCACCGTGCGGCCGTCGTGCGGTCGCCGGTCGCCGTCCCCGACGAGCAGGCTGCGTGACACCGATGACCAATCCCGCCACGACCTCCCTCTGGAACGCGACGGCCCGTCCGGTCCCCGTCCGGTCGCTCGAGCCCGGTGACGCGGCGTCGGTCGACGTGCTGGTGGTCGGCGCGGGCATCGTCGGGCTGACCGCGGCGCTCCGGCTCGCCCGGGAGGGCCGCCGGGTCCTCGTCGTCGAGGCGCGCGGCGTCGGCACGGGCGTGACCGGATCGACGACCGGCAAGGTCACCGCCGCCCACGGCCTGCGCTACGCGCGGCTCCGACGCAGCGTGGGGGAGGAGCGGACCCGCCGCTATGCCGAGGCCAACCAGCTCGCCACGGCCTGGGTCCGCGACCTCGTCGCGGACGAGGGGATCGCGTGCGACTGGCGCGACCGTGCGGCGTTCACCTATACGAGCGCGCCGCAGCAGGTGCCGACGCTCGAGCGGGAGGCGCGCGCCACCATCGAGGCGGGATTGCCCGCCCACGCGCTCATCGCGAGCCCGACAGCGATCCCGGCCCCGAGCCCTACGCCGATCCTCGCCGGCGTCCGTGTCGACGGGGGCGGCGAGCTGCACGGCCGCGACTACTGCCTCGGTCTGGCGACCGTCGCCGAGGCGGCGGGGGCGACGATCGCCGAGGGCGTCCGCGTGACCGCGGTGCGCGAGGGCCGCCCGTGCCGGGTCCGCACCGCGGAGCACGGCGAGCTGCGGGCCGCGCACGTCGTCGTGGCGACCCACTTCCCGATCCTCGATCGCGGCCTGTACTTTGCGCGGCTCGAGCCGGAGCGCTCGTACGCGATCGCGGTCCGGACGGAGCAGGAGCCGACGACCGGCAGCTTCTACGACGTCGGTCCGCCGTCGCGCTCCGTCCGCACGGCCGCCGGGCCCGACGGCGAGGAGCTGGCGATCGTCGGCGGCGAGGGCCATCCCACCGGGCAGGCGTCCGACGCCGCCGAGCGCTACGGGCGCCTGGAGGAGTGGGCGCGCAGGCATCTCGGTGCCACCGAGGTCACCCACCGCTGGTCGTCCCAGGATCCCGCGACGCCCGACCACGTTCCGTACGCCGGGCCGCTGCGTCCGGGGTCGACGACGCTGTGGACGGCGACCGGATTCGACAAGTGGGGGCTCTCGGGGGGCACGGCCGCCGCCCACGCCATCGCCGAGCGGATCGTCGGCGGCCCCGACCGTCGCGCGGATCTGTGGGATCCGTCGCGCAGGACGCAGCTGCGTCCCGGGGGCCTGGCGAAGCTCGCCCGGTGGAACGTCGAGACGGGGATCGCGCTCGTCGGAGACCGCCTGCGGCGCGCCGATCGCGACGGCGTCGCCGGGCTCGCGCCCGGCGAGGGACGCATCGTCCGGCACGACGGCCGGCGCACCGCGGCCTTCCGGGACGATGCGGGCACGGTGCACGCGCACTCGCCGCTCTGCACCCACATGGGGTGCGACGTGCGCTTCAACGACGCGGAGCAGAGCTGGGACTGCCCGTGCCACGGCTCCCGCTTCGACGCCCGGGACGGCAGCGTGCTCGAGGGCCCGGCCGTCGATCCGCTGTCCCGGCGCGACGCCGGAGCGGACACGCCCCGGTCGTGACGGGCGTCGGCCCGCCGAGGCCGGAGCCCCGCGCCTGCGGACGGGCTATCGGCGTCACCGCCGGGTCCGACGCGGGTCAGGACGCCAGCACCTGCGGACTGGCCTCCTTGACCTTCTGGACCGTCCACTTCATCGTCCGGATCGCCTCGGGATGGCAGGCCGTGACGGTCGCGAGGAGCTCGGTGTCCTGCACCGCCTGGGCGCCCTGTCCGAGGACGGTCCACGCCAACGACACGCGTGCCGCGGCCAGGTGCAGGTCACGCATGTCGCGCAGCAGGAGCAGGCCCGGCTCGGGGCGTCGGCCGACGAGGTCGGCGCCCTTCTCGCGCAGCCGATCGACCACGCCGGGGCGTCGCTCCTCCTCGGCACGCTCCGGGTCCAGGTCGGTGCCGTACCGGTCGGCGTGCGTCGACAGCCGGTGGAGTCGGGCGTCGACCCACCCGTGCATCAACCGGGTCAGGTGGAACACGTCGTGGTCGGTGGCATGGCGCTCGCCGACGGCCCGCAGCTCGGCCGCGAGCTCCGACTCGGCCTCCTCGACCTCGCGCAAGACGACGGCGATCTTCACGACGGCAGCTCCTCGTCCACGGCCGCGGCCGTGCCGCCGACCGTGGCGGTGACGTTCCGGACGGGCCGCGACGCCGTGGTCGTGGGGGCCGGTGCGGGCCGGCCGTCGGCGTCCTCGACCTTCTCGATCCGACACGCGGCGGTCTTGAAGATCGGCTGCTTGGACGCCGGATCCCATTCGGTGATCGTCAGCTCGTTGGCGGCCCGCGCGTGCTCGTCGGTCCCGTCGTCGGCGTCCCAGTAGCCGTAGTGGAACGGCACGAAGACGACGCCGGGCCGGATCTCGGTGATCCGGGCCCGTGCCCGGACGCGGCCGCGCGGAGCGATGACGTCGACGACGTCGCCCTCGCCGATCCCGTGCTCCTCAGCGTCCGGCACGGAGAGCTCGACCCACACCTCGGGTGCGGCGGCGACGAGCTGGGGCGCGCGGCCGGTCTTCGTCCGGGTGTGGAAGTGGTAGAGCGTGCGCCCGGTGTTGAGGCGCAGGGGGTGGTCGTCCGACGGCGGCTCGGCCGGCGGCACGTACCCCGCGGCCTTGATGATGGCCTTGCCGTCGGGGTTGAGCGCGCGGTACTCCTCCGGCGAGACCGCCGCACCGGTCAGCAGGTCCTTGCCGTAGGACTCGCAACGCTCGGGCGACGCGTCGAAGTCGCCGTCGGTGTACAGCCGCTCGCGGCCGTCGGGCCAGCGGTCGTTGCAGGGCCACTGCGTCTCGCCGCCCGCCCGGAGCTTCTCGTACGAGAGTCCGGTGTAGTCGCACGGCCGGCCGCGGGTGCACTCCTGCCATGCCCGGAACGTCGACTCCGGGTCGTGCCACGTGATCAGCGGTCCCCCGTCCTTGTCGCGGAAATCCATCCGGCGGGCGTAGTCGAGGAAGATGTCGAGGTCCGACCGCGCCTCGCCCGGCGGGTCGACGGCCTTGTCGGAGTGGTGCACCGTGCGGTCGACGTTCGTGAACGTGCCTTCCTTCTCGCCCCAGGTCGCCGCGGGGAGCACGACGTCGGCGAGCTCCGCCGTTTCGGTGAGGAACAGGTCCTGCACGACGACGAACAGGCCCTCGCGCGCCAGGATCGAGCGGATCCGCGCGAGCTCCGGCAACGAGACGGCGGGGTTCGTGCCGCTGACCCAGAGGAAGCGGATCGACCCCTGCTCCGCGTAGCGGAGGATCTGCATCGCATGGGTCGGTGCGGCGTAGTGCGGGATCGTGGACGGCTCGACGTTCCACAGCTCCGCGAGCTCTTGGACGTGCGCGTCGTTGGCCCAGTTGCGGAAGGCCGGCAGATCACCGTTGGCGCCGCACTCGCGGGTGTTCTGCGCGGTCGGCTGCCCGTTCATCTGGAGGATGCCGCCGCCGGGCCTGCCGAGCGCGCCGCGCAGCAGGTTGACGTTGTTGACCTGCACGGCGGCCGCGGTGGCCTGGTGCGACTGGTAGACGCCCTGCAGGCAGGTCGACAGGATCCGGTTGCTGCCGCCGAGGATCGCGGCGGCCTCGCGGATCTGCTCGGCGGGCACGCCGCAGAGGTCCGCCGCCCACTCCGGGGTGCACCCCTCCACCCGCGACTCCAGCTCGTCGTAGCCGACGGTGTGGGCGTCGACGAACGCCCGGTCCACGCGGTCGGTGGCGATGAGCTCGTGCAGGATGGCGTTGAGCAACGGCAGGTTCGTCCCGTTGCGCACGGCCAGATGGACGTCGGCGTGCCGGGCGGGCACGGTCGGGCGCGGGTCGACGACGATGATCTTCGGGCGGTCCGGCCCCTCGATCCGGTCGAGCATCCGCTCCCACAGCGTCACCTGCGTCTCGGCGACGTTGTGGCCGACGAAGAAGAGCACGTCGCAGTGGTCCACATCGGTGTAGGACCCGGGTTGGCCATCGCAGCCGAACGTCTCCTTCAGCGCCTCGGCGGCGGTCGCGGTGCACAGCCGCGTGTTGCCGTCGATGTGGTTGGTCCGCAACCCCGCACGGGCGAGCACCCCCAGCGTGTAGTACTCCTCGAGGAAGAGCTGACCGGACGTGTACATGCCGAACGCGCTCGGTCCCTGCTCGTCGAGCAACGCCCTGGACCGCTCGACCATCAGGTCCATGGCGGTGCTCCAGTCGGTCTCGACGAGCGCGCCGTCCCGTCGCACCAGCGGACGGGTCAGCCGGTCCTCGGAGCCGTTGGCCTGCCAGCCGAACAGGTCCTTCGGGCCCAGGCGACCGTGGTTGACGCGACTGTCGCCACGGCCCCGCACTCCCACCATCCGCCCGTCCTTGACCGCGATGTCCAGCGCGTCGCCGTTGGAGTGCAGGATCGACGCGGTCGGCACCCAGGTGTCCACGTCGTCGGCCGTGACGCCATCGTCCAGGCGCGTGTCCACGCGCACGGGCCACTCGTCGCCGCGGGCGTATGGGGTCCGGGACCCCCAGGGGTTGGCGATGCGGTCGACCATGGTGGGCTCACCGGGGCGGCCGCGGACGCACGCCGACCACCCCTACGTTGCGGTGGCGATACCCGCAACGGCCGATCGTCATGCGGGACCCGGCGATCCTGGCGTGGTGACGGTGCTCCTGCGCCCCGGACGTGGCGCGTGCCGGGCTCACCCGTCCATCCGGATCCTCCGTCCGGCGCACGGAAACCGACCGTCGGGGGGATGCGCCAGCCGGGTGCGATCAACGATGCTGATCATGCGTTCCGGTCCTCCCCACATCACCCGGAGCGAAGAGGCACGTCGGGGGCGGTCTCACCACCAACCCTCGCTTCCGCCCCGTCCCCATCAACCGGAGGCGGGGTGTCTTCCCCAGGGTGCGCCGTCCGCTCTCTCCCCGGAGCGGGCGGTGACACCTGGCGCGCGTGGCGTCTCGACCGCGTCTTGCGGACGAGCGAGATGCCCCCAACGGGGGGAGTCGCGAGCCCATCGCGCGACTAGCGTCACGGCCCTATGCGACTGGGACTGCACATCGCCTACTGGGGGCTCGGGCTCGACGCCGACGAGCAGCTGCGACTCGTCGAGGAGGCCGAGCGCCTGGACTACGGGTCGGTGTGGGTCGGCGAGGCGTACGGCTCGGACGCCGCCACCGTGCTCGGCTGGCTCGCGGCGCGGACCGAGAGGATCGGCCTCGGCTCGGGGGTCTTCCAGATGCCGGCCCGGTCGGCGGCGATGACCGCGATGGCGTCGGCGACGCTCGACCAGCTGTCCGGCGGACGGTTCCTCCTGGGCCTCGGCACGTCCGGCCCCCAGGTCGCGGAGGGCTGGCACGGCGCCCGCTTCGATCGGCCGCTCACCCGCACCCGCGAGTACATCGACGTCGTGCGGATGGCCCACCGTCGCGAGCGCGTCGCCTACGACGGCAAGACGCTGCAGCTGCCGCTCCCGGACGGTCCCGGCAAGTCGCTCAAGCTCACCATCGCGCCGCGCCAGGAGCAGATCCCGATCTACATCGCCGCGATCGGCCCCAAGAACACCCAGCTCGCCGGCGAGGTCGCCGACGGTTGGCTGCCGGTGCTGTTCTCGCCGGAGAACGTCCAGCTCACCGCCGGGCACCTGGCGGAGGGGGCGGCCAAGGCCGGGCGGTCGGTCGACGACATCCGGATCACCCCGATCATGTACACGGCGGTCCACGAGGACATCTCCGTGGCGCGCGACGCCCTGCGGCCGATGACGGCGCTGTACGTCGGTGGGATGGGCTCCCGCGAGAAGAACTTCTACAACCGACTGGTGCGCTCCTACGGGTTCGAGGACGAGGCGCAGAGGATCCAGGACCTCTACCTGGACGGCCACAAGGACGAGGCGATGGCGCAGCTCTCGAACGAGTTGATCGACACCGTCTGCCTCTGCGGCACGCCCGACAGCATCGGGGAGCGTCTGGCCGCGTTCGCCGACGCCGGGGTCGACACGCTCCTCGTCAACCCGATCGCCGCGACGGTCGACGAGCGGGTCGAGCAGCTGCGGGTGCTGGCCCGCGCCCTGGAGCGCTGACACCCGGCCACCGCTCCGCCCCGCCCCGCCCCGCCCCGCGGCGCGGGGCGGGGCGGAGCGGCGGTCCTCGTGTCGGGGCCTTGGCCCGCCCCGTCGCGATCGGCCCTCGACGCCGGTCGGGCGTCTCCCTCGAAGGGACGACGTCCATGCCTCCTAAGGCGATTGTCCGGCCGTGCGTGATCCGGGAGATTCCGACGATGGACCCGTACGCGTGGGAGCCCACGCCCGAGCGCATCGAGGCAGCGAACGTCACCCGCCTGATGCGGCGGTTCGGGGCCTCGTCGATCAACGATCTTCGACGACGGTCGGTGGCCGACATCGACCGGTTCTGGGACACCGTCGTCGACGACCTCGACATCCGATTCGACACGCCCTATGCCCGGGTCCGAGACGACGAGCGCGGAACGGCGTGGACGACCTGGTTCGGCGGTGGAGCGCTGAACGTCGCGACCGTCTGCGTCGACCGCTGGCGGGACGATCCCGACGTCGCCGACACCGTCGCGCTGCGGCAC
Source organism: Solirubrobacteraceae bacterium (assembly GCA_050252545.1). Taxonomy (GTDB): domain Bacteria; phylum Actinomycetota; class Thermoleophilia; order Solirubrobacterales; family Solirubrobacteraceae; genus Patulibacter. Next base: position 22,362 of record JBFWKS010000010.1, on the reverse strand, counting down.
GAGGACGAGCGGGGCAACCGGTCGACCCTGACCTTCCGCGAGCTCGGCGAGGCCGTCGACCGTGCCGCCGCCGGCCTGCGACGCCTGGACATCGGCAAGGGCGATGCCGTCGGCGTGTACCTGCCGATGATCCCCGAGGCGGTCGTCGCCGCGTACGCGATCGCGAAGATCGGGGCGCTGTACGTCCCGCTGTTCTCCGGGTTCGCGGAATCGGCGCTCGCGTCGCGGCTGGACGATGCCCAGGCCCGCGTCGTGATCACGACCGACTGGTCGTGGCGCCGCGGGCGGCGCCTGCCGATGAAGGCTCACCTGGACGGCGCCCTGGCGCTCGGCGGGCCGGTCGAGACGGTCGTCGTGGTCGAGCGGGACGACGAGCCGCACGCGCGTACGCCGGTCGACCTGTCGTGGACCGCCCTGGCGCGGCCGGTCGACGGTCCGGTGCCGACCGAGCCGACAGCCGCCGAGGACCCGCTGCTGCTCGGCTACACGTCCGGCACCACCGGGACGCCCAAGGGCGCCGTCCACACGCACGCCGGATTCGTCGTGAAGGTCGCGTCCGAGCTCGCCTACGCGTTCGACGTCCGCCGCGGCGACACGTTCTTCTGGGTCACCGACATGGGCTGGATCATGGGCCCGCTCAGCATGGTCGGCGCGCACGCGCTGGGCGCGTCGTTGCTGCTCTACGAGGGGTCGGCCGACACCCCCGGGCCCGAGCGGCTCTGGGAACTCGTCGAGCACCACCGCGTCACCGTCCTCGGACTGTCCCCGACGTTGATCCGCAGCCTCAAGGTCCACGGCGACGGTCCCGCCCGCGCCCACGACCTGTCGTCGGTGGCGGTGTTCGGATCGACCGGCGAGCCGTGGGACACGGACGCCTACGGTTGGCTCGCGGAGCGGGTCGGGCAGGGCCGGGTGCCGATCATCAACCTCTCCGGCGGGACGGAGGTCGGCGGCTCGTTCCTCTCGGCGTACGTCGTGGAGCCGCTGAGCCCCTGCTCGCTCGGTGGACCGTCGCTCGGCATGGACGTCGACGTGCTGGACGAGGCGGGGCGGCCGGTCCGCGGCGAGGTCGGCGAGCTCGTCTGCCGGCAGGCGTGGCCGTCGATGACGCGCGGCGTCTGGGGCGATCCGGACCGGTACCAGCGCTCGTACTGGGCGACGTATCCGGGGATCTGGCACCACGGCGACTGGGCCAAGGTCGACGTCGACGGGCAGTGGTACCTGTACGGACGCTCCGACGAGGCGATCAGCGTCGCCGGCAAGCGCATCGGTCCGGCCGAGGTCGAGGGCATCCTCGCCGCGGACCCGTCGGTGGCGGAGTCCGCCGTGATCGGCGTCCCCGAGCCCCGCAAGGGCGAGGCGATCTGGTGCTTCTGGATCCCCAGCGACCCGGATGGGCCGGACGTGTCCGACGCACTCGCCGCCGCCGTCGAGCGCGAGCTCGGTCGCCCGTTCGCCCCGGCCCGCGTGCTGCGCGTGCAGGAGCTGCCGCGAACGTCGTCGGCCAAGCTCATGCGCCGGGCGATCCGTGCGATCGCTGCGGGGGACGACCCGGGCGACGTCTCCGGTGCCGAGAACCCGGATGCCATCGACGCGATCCTGATGGCGACCCAGGTTCCGCCGGGACCGCTGGAGGACATCGGTGCCGGCATGCTCACCCGCGCGTCATTGCCGTAGCGGGTGGCGGCGGCCCGCGATCGTGGCGCGCCGGCCGGATCGGACGCCCATGACGCAGGGGGGCAGGCCTTCGTCCTCCCTTCGGACGGGCGACTTCCCCCCGCGGGATGAGGGCGGGGTGCGAGCCCGGGACTACGGTCGTCAGTAGTGGTCATCCCGTCGGGCGACGACGGGGGACGGGCCACGTCACCGGCACGATCAGAGGAGAGACCATGGATTACGCGTTCGCCGTCAAGTGGCTGAAGGCGTTCCGGCACAGCTCGGAGCGGATCTGCGCGCTGTACGCCGACGACTTCGTGTTCGAGGACCCGATCCTCGACCAGTACCAGATCCGGGACAAGGGTGATCTGGGACGGATCTTCGTCCTGTACGCGAACAAGGACCGCACCAACGGCCTGGGCGTGCACAACTTCCGTATCCGCGGATACGAGGGCGACCACAAGAGCGGCCTCATCCGCTGGGAGTGGACCCCGGAGGACGCCCAGAACTTCATCGGCCTGGACGTGACGAACAAGCCGTTCTTCACCCAGGGCCACACGTTCCACATCTACAACGACGAGGGCAAGATCGTCCGCGAGTCGTCGTGGTGGGACTCCGGCGCGATCCTCAACGCGATCGGCCATCCGGGCGTCCAGAAGCCGCGGTTCGCCGCCAAGTCCGCCGTCACGGCCTGAGAGGATCGACGATGACGAACATCGATTTCGCCCGCAACTGGGCGCAGACGCGCACCACCGATCTCGCCGCCCACCGCGCCCTGTACGCGGGTGAGGAGGAGTTCGCGCTCGAGGGCCGCATGGTCGACGACCACCTCGGCGACACGCCCTCCACGACGGAGGAGTTCAACGAGGAGCTCGCGCCGTACGTGAACAAGGACGCCTCCAACGGACTCGGCGTGCAGTCGATCACCGTGACCGAGGCCTTCGCCGGCAACGGGCACCTGATGATCCACTGGGACTGGCAGGTGGAGGGCGCCGACACGTTCCGCGGTCTGCCCGTCGAGGGCAAGACGCTCACGAGCAAGGGCTCGACGTTCCTGCAGTTCAACGACGAGGGGAAGATCATCCTCGAGTCCACGATCCTGAACGAGAACCCGATCTTCCAGCAGCTCGGTCTGCCGATCATCACGCCGCACTACTGGGAAGAGGGCTTCGATCCCGCTTCCCTCGCGGCCTGACCCCACATGAGGGGATGCGGGCGCCCCGCGACGGGCGACCGCCGGTGACGGTCACGACGGCCGGGAGCGCACGCTCCCGGCCGTCGTCGTTCCGGGGCCGCGTGGCGGAGCGACGCCTCGCGTAGCCGGCCGTCGCCTGAGCGGCACGAGGCCTCTACCGGGAGCACATGGGCCTGCGCGAGGGGGAAGGGACCCCCGGCGGGGAACGGGTGGACGTACCCCCCTTCCCGACTTCGGGTGACCGACATGGACGAAAAGGCCGTTCCCAAGGCACATTCGGGCCGCTCTGGCGTTCCCGGTGGACGAACGTCGGAGGTGAGAGTCCTCCCAAGGGGGGAGGGATCCTTCACCCCCGCAGGATGGTCGACGCCCCCCGCTGCGGTTTAGCGTGCTTCAAGTCGATCGAAGTGCCGTCAGTGTGCGCTTCGAGACGACCCCGGAGAGAGAGCGATGCACGTCGAGCGAGACGCCTGATGGCCACGGCCACGGGCACACCAACGGGCGCACCCGCACAGGGTGACGTCTTCCCCGGAGGGCACACCGAGGCTCCCAAGCCGCGGGGCGGCCTGCCGAGCGGGCTCGGCTGGCTCGAGCAGATCACCGGGATGACCGTCCTGACCCTTCAGACGATGAAGGCAGCGGTCCTGCCGCCCTACAACTGGGGCGGCGAGTTCATCGAGCAGTGCTGGCTCGTCACCAAGCGGGCGTTCATCCCGCTGATGTTCTGCACGCTCGTGTTCTCGTGGGGCGCCCCGGGCGTCACCGGCGGCTCGATCCTTGCGACGCTCGCGACGACGGACCGCCTCGGCGCGTTCGCCGTCATGGCGTCCGTCCGCGAGCTCGCGACCTGGATCAACGGGATGGTGATCGCCGGCGTTGCGGGTACCGCGATCTGCGCCGACCTCGGCGCCCGCAAGGTCCGCGACGAGCTCGACGCGCTGTCGGTGCTCGGCACCGACCTCGTCAAGACGCTGCTGGTCCCGCGCTTCCTGGCGCTGGGGATCATGTGCGTGATCTTCAACTACTGGAACACGGCGATCAGCCTGATCGGCCAGTTGATCGCGAACATCACCGTCTGGCAGGAGTCGAGCGCCGGCTACGTGTCGACGTTCGCGTCGAACTTCACCATCGCCGAGGTCGTCTTCAACGGCCTGAAGGTCCTGACGTTCGGCTTCATCATCGCCGTCGTCTGCTGCTACAAGGGCATGAACGCCAAGGGCGGCGCCGCCGGAGTCGGGCGCGCCGTCAATCAGGCCGTGGTCATCGCCTTCTGTGCGGTCTACGTCTACAACTACCTCCTGAACTCGCTCCTCCTGGGTGCGTTTCCGGAGACGGCAACGCTGCGCTGAGGAGCCCCATGGAAGCCGGAGCACCCCCCCAGCCCTACCGCCCGCCGAGCGCGAAGCGCCCCAAGACCCCGGGGCCACTCGAGCGGCTCGCCAACGGGTTCGTCGACCCCGTCCGCAACATGCTCGTCGAGGCCGGCGAGATCGCCGCCTTCGGCGGTCGCGCGTTCCTCGAGCTACGCGGCGTCCTGCGCTACAGCGCCGAGCTCATGCGCCAGGTCGCCCTGCTGATCACCGGATCGGCACTCGTCCTGTGGGCCATGCAGTTCACGTTCGGACTCACCTGCGGCAACGAGTCGGTGTACATCCTCCGCGGATACGGGGCGTCGAGCTACGCCGGCGTGTTCAGCGCGCTGTGCCCGATCCGCGAGGCCACGCCGTTCATGTTCGCCTACATGGTCGGAGCCAAGATCGGCTGCGGGTACGTCGCCGAGATCGGATCGATGCGGATCAACGACGAGATCGACGCCATGGAGGCGCTCGGCCTCAACCCGATGCGCTACCTGGTCGCCACCCGCCTGCTGGCCAACATCCTGGTGTCGCTGCCGATCTTCATCATCGGCCTGGTCCTCTTCTACGTCGGTGAGGTCTTCGTCATCCTCTTCCAGATCGGCGAGATCTCGCGAGGGGCATGGGAATCGGTCCACTGGGCGTTCACGGACGGACCATCGATGCTCTTCAGTTACACGAAGACGCTCGTCATGTGGGTCGCCATCGTGATCGCCGCGATGTTCTACGGCTACAACGCCAGAGGCGGACCGGTCGGGGTGGGTGAGGCGACCGCCAAGTCGATGGTCGTCGCGCTGGTGGTGACGATGGTGCTCAACACCGGATTCACGTTCTTCTTCTGGGGCGTCGACCCCAAGATCCCGGTCGGAGGCTGAGTCATGGGAACCCCCTCTACGCCCGGCGGCGCGCCGCCGGCAGCCCGTCGATCCCGAAACCCCCGCCCGCGTCGCCGCGGAACCGGCGGTGGGCGGTGGCTCCTGGGCCATCCGTGGATCATCCTGACCCTGGTGGTGGCCATCCTCGGCGTGTTCTGGGTCGCCGGAACCCGCGAGCTCCAGCACACCGTCAAGGCCGCGTTCCCGACGGCGTTCAACCTGACCCCGGGCCTCGACGTCCAGATCGACGGCATGGACGTCGGGAAGATCGGCAAGGTCGAGTACAAGGACGGCAGCGCCATCGTCGAGATCGGCATCAACGACGACGACTACTGGCCGCTCCCCAAGGGCACCCAGGTCACCAGCCGCTGGGGCACCACGATCGGCTCCGGTACCCGCAAGCTCGACCTCGAGCTGGGGCCGGAGGACGCCGAGGGGATTCCCGAGGGCGGCATCATCGCCGCCAAGGCGACCCAGCCGGCCGTCGATGTCGACCAGGTCGTCAACACCCTCAGCGACGACACCCGCGACGACCTGCAGAACCTGCAGGGCAAGCTCGTCGGCGCCCTCGAGGGCAACGAGCGCGAGCTCAACCGCGGCCTCAAGGCCACGGGCCCGGGGGTGCGCGATGTCGACCGGTTCCTGGCGGAGCTCGGCAGCGATCCGGCGGCCCTGCGCGGACTGCTGACCAACACCCATCGCCTGACCCAGACCCTCGCGGCGCGGTCCGGCGAGGTCGCCGGGCTCATCTCGGTCGCCAGCCAGACGTTCGGCGCCTTCGCCGACCGCACCCAGGCGACGCAGGCCACGCTCGACGGCCTGACGCCGACGCTCAACGAGGTCACGACGACGCTCAAGCGCGTGGACGGCAGCCTCGGTGGCCTGACGGCGCTGGTCAACGACCTCAAGCCGGGCGTGCGGAAGCTCCCCGCGCTCGCCAAGGTCGCGCGGCCGGCGCTGCGGGACCTGCACGCGATCGTCCCGACCGCGCTGCGCACGATCCGCACGACGACGGACGTCGCCCCCGACGTCACGCAGTTCCTCAAGGACGCGCAGCCGATCGTCGACAAGTCGACGACGGCGCTGAAGGAAGCCAAGCCGATGATGCGGTGCCTGCGCCCGTACGCGCCGGAGGCGATGGGCGCGGTGATCGGCCTCGCCGGCTGGACGCAGAGCTTCCAGGTCAAGCAGGCGGAGACGATCGACAACGTGCTCTTGAACTACCCGAACCGACATCGTGGCCGCGCCTACAACGGCCAGCCGACACGTGGCGGCATGCGCGCGGGGGTGCAGGCGTCGACGGCGTCGTTGCACGCCTACCCCGACGGCATCGTCACCCCGCAGCTGTACCGGGCCATCGGGATGAAGGAGTACGCCTACGGGCGGCCCCCGGGATACGCGGCCGGCAAGCCGTGGTTCATCGAGGAGTGCGGCTACACCAAGGACCGGCTCGACCCGTCCAAGGACTCGGAAGGGAAGCCGGAGTGATGTCCCGCAATCTCGTTATCTGGTTGGTCGTGGGTGCGGCCGCGGTGGTCGGCTACATCGTCGTCAGCGGCGGCGAGGATCCGTACCGGGTCCAGGTCGAGCTCGACAACGCCGGCGGTCTGCGTCAGCACTCGTCGGTGAAGATCGCCGGTGTCCCCGGTGGCTCGGTGTCCAAGATCGAGGTCACCGACAAGGACACGGCGGTGGCTACCCTCGATCTTGATGACAACGCCGCACCGATCGGGCGCAACGCGACGGTGAAGATCCGCCCCACCGACCTCCTCGGCGAGCGGTACGTCGACCTCGATCCGGGCGACGCCGGCCGGGCGGCCCCCGCGGGATACCGCATCCCGACGAAGCGGACCGCGCTCCCGGTCGAGCTCGACGACATCCTCAACTCCGTCGACGGCGACACCCAGGCACGGCTGAAGGTCCTGATCAACGAGTTCGGGATCGGTCTCGGATCGCGCGGCAAGGACTTCGCCAAGCTGCTCAACGTCATGCCCCCCGCGCTCGACGAGGCCCGAAAGCTGGTCCGGCAGCTCGCCGAGGAGCGGGATGCCGTCGAGCGCCTGCTCGTCAAGGGCGACCGCATCACGGCGTCCGTTGCGCCCAAGCGCGACGAGCTCGCGAGCCTGATGGACGACGCCGAGCGCACGCTCAAGGTCGTGGCGGATCGCCGGGAGTCGATGGGTCGCGCGATCGATTCGGCGCCGCCGGCGCTCTCGCGCCTGCAGTCCACGCTGCGGACGCTCGACCATGCGTCGCTGAACATGCGGCCCGCCGCCGACGACCTGCGTGACGCGACCGCCCCGCTCACCGCGGTCCTCCGCGAGATGCCGGACTTCGAGGACGCGGCCAAGCCCGCGCTCGACGCAGCCCGCAAGGCCTCGCCGGCGCTCAAGAAGCTCGGAGACGACGCCCGGGCACCGCTCAACCGGCTGATGCCGACGCTGGACCGGATCAACAAGATCTCCGACTCGGCGATTCCGACGCTGAACCACTTGGAGTACCGCGGCTTCGAGGACCTGCTCTGGTTCGTCCAGAACTGGTCCGTCGGCATGAAGCAGCGCGACGCGCTCGGGCACCACGTCGGCGCGCTCGCGACGGTGGCCCCCGAGACGGCGTACTCGCTCATCGACGGTCTGCTCGGTGGCGGTCCCGGCCATGGTGGCGATGCCGCGACCAACGGCGAGGGCGACTTCCCCCAGGCGAAGTCGCGGGCGAAGGCTCCCGCGCGTACGACCAAGCGCACGCTGACCGAGAATCCCGACACCACGCCGGCGCCCGCGCCGGAACCCAAGACGCAGGACGATCCGGTGAAGAAGGCCGTCGACGATGTCGGCACCGCCCTGGACCCGGTGACCCGAGCACTCGAGCCGGTGACGAAGGGCCTGAACGACCTGACGAGCGCCCTAGGCCTCACCAACGGTCAGGGCAAGAAGCGTGACAAGCCAGGCGGCAAGCCCTCGGGCTCGGGCCTGGACCTCCTCGACCAGCTCCTGGCGCCATGAGCGATTTCCGTCGCAGCAAGCACGATCCCCGCACGCCCCGGCGTGGGGCGGCGGGTCACCAGCGGAGCCGGATCAGCATCCTGCTGATCGGCCTGGCGGCGATCGCCGTCATGGGGGTCATGGGCGCGATCGGGTATCGCGCCGCCGACACCGTCCCCGGCCGCTCGTACTACAACATCAAGGCCGAGTTCGACGCCGCCGACAACCTCTCCAACCACTACGAGGTGCGCATCGGTGGCGAGCGGGCCGGCCAGGTGCTCAAGCCTCGGGTTCACAACGGCAAGGCGCTCGTCGACGTTCGGCTCGACGCCAAGTACAAGCCGCTGCGGTCCGACTCCAAGACCCGGATCCGCCTGCGCTCCGCGGTCGGTGTGCGCTATCTGGAGATCATCCCGGGCAAGGAGGGCGAGCCGCTGCCGGAGGGCGGGACGATCCCCTCGACCAACGCGATCGCACCGGTCGCGCTGGATCAGGCGCTCTCGACCTTCGATCCGGAGACGCGGCAGGAGACGCAGCGACTGCTCCGCGAACTGGGCGGCGGTGCCACCGACTCCGGCGACGACATCAACCGGTCCCTGAAGGACCTTCCGCCGTTCCTCTCCAAGACGCAATCCGTCGCACGGTCGATCAACGCGCGCCCCGATTCCATGCGAGGGTTCGTCCGCGGCACCGCGTCCGCGGCCGACGCGTTCGATCCGATCCGCCAGACCCTGGCGGCGATGTTCGGCCCGACGTCCAGCGCGCTCAAGGCGCTCTCGGACGCCGAGGACGGCCTGGGCTCGACGTTCGATGAGACCGCGCCGACGATGGCGCAACTCAACGTCGACCTGCCGAAGGTCGATCGGCTCGTGACCGCGGTCGACCGCCTGGCGGTCGCCGGCCGGCCTGCGCTGCGCGCGATGCCCGCGGCGTTGCGCGAGACCAACCGTCTGATGAAGACCTCCCGGCGCCCCCTCAAGGCCGTCACCGGCACCCTGCAGAAGGCGACGGCCAGCGTCGACCCGACGCTCGGCACGCTCGGTGACGTCGAAAAGGTCCTGCCGGCGGTCGACACGGCGCTCGACTCGGCGCAGCCGCTCGTCGACGAGCTCGGTCCGCGCGCCTGCGAGATCACCAACTTCTCGACGGGGTGGAGCGAGATGATGAAGTACTCCAACTCGGCGGGCGGCTTCATTCGCTTCGAGCCGGTGTTCAACATCCCTGACACCCTGGCCGGCGGAACCGGAACCCGCCTCCCGATCGGCGAAGGCGGACGCCCGCTGTTCGACCACATGGTCAACACCGTCGGGTACCCCGGACCCTGCGAGAACGGGTCCGGTCAGGCGGGGTGGCTCATGCCTCGCGCCGCCGAGTCCGCCAAGGGTCTGATGTACGACCGCAACATCGACCACCGCAAGCAGCGGGCGCTCGAGGAAGCGGCCGAGCTCGATGCCATCAACGCGAAGTCGAGGGCGGGACGATGAGCACCCCCAGCACCGGTCGCGGGCCGGGCCGGTTCGAGATCCGGCCCGGACAGCACCGCCCCAAGAACGTCCGCAACGGCGCGATCTTCTGCGTGATCGTCGGCTTCTTCCTCTTCGTGATCTACACGAAGCCGGAGCTGCCCTTCCTCTCCACGACCGGAGAGACGGTGACGATGGACGTCGCCGACGGCGCCAACGTCCGCCCCGGGTACACCCCGGTGCGCGTCAAGGGCGTCGACGTCGGCCAGGTCACCGGCGCGGAACGCGCGCCGGGCGGCAAGGGCGTGCGCGTCACGCTTCGCGTCGACGACGGCAAGGGCGTCACCGTCCACAACGATGCCCGCGCTGTGCTCCGCTGGCGCACGCTGCTGGGCCGCAACCTCTACGTCGACCTCGATCCCGGATCGCCGTCGGCTCCCGAGCTCGGCGGTCAGACGATCGCCATGAGCCGCACCTCGAGCCAGGTCGAGGTCGACGATGCGATCGAGCCGCTCAACGCCGACGGACGCGCGTCCACCAGGACCATCCTGAAGGAGTTCGACAAGGGCTTCGCCAACGCCGCCGACTCGCGGCGGGTGCTCCGCGCACTCGAGCCGGCGATGAGCAGCATCGGCCCCGGGCTCCGGGCGGTGAAGGGGCAGAAGGAGGGCGACCTGCAGCGGCTCATCAAGCACACGAGCACGGTCGCCGGATCCCTGGCCTCCGACGAGGTCGCGCTCGCGAAGCTCGTAACCGACGGTCGCATGGCGCTCGGCGTCACCGCCGCGCGCCAGGCCGACCTCCGGTCGCTGCTGGCGACCGCGCCCGGCGCGCTCGCGGAGATCCGTACGACCGGCGCGCGACTGCGCACGACGCTCGACGTGCTCGACCCGGTGGCGGCCAAGCTCCGGCCGGGCGCCCGGGAGATCCCGAAGGCCGCGGACCGCACGATCCGTCTGCTGAAGGACGTCGTCCCGCTGCTCAAGGACACGCGTCCGACGCTGACGGCCCTGCGCCCGGCGGTCGCCAAGCTCCCTGAGCTCACGCAGACCGCGAAGACGACCTTCGATCGCGCCGAGCCCGTGCTCGACCAGGCCCTGTTCCCGGTCATCCCGTGGCTGAAGCTCACCGATCCGGAGTCGAAGCTCACGAACTACGCGCTGGTCGGACCCGCCCTCGCCCACGGTGGCTCGGCGGTCGCGATCGGTGACCGCTACGGCACGGCCGCGACGTTCGAGGCCGGCGCGGGCGAGCAGGTCCTCGGGATCTCGCCCTGCCAGACCTTCATCACCGACGGGCAGGTCCCCTTGGACAAGAAGATCGAGTGCGAGGGCATCAGCCGGATGCTGACCAGCCTGATCACCGGCGTGCCACCGGACCAGGTGGAGCTCAAGCAGCGGGCGGTGTCGAAGTCTGCCGGGAAGGCCCTGTTCAAGGGCGACGCGCTCGAGCAGTTCACCCGCCAGGTCAAGCGGAACGCGTCGAAGCTCGGCGAGACCAAGAAGGAGGCGACCCGATGAGCAACGATGGCGAACGCGCCGGGTTCGACCGGATCGCGCTCGAGCTCAAGCGCTCGGCCAAGCCGGCCATGCTGTTCCTCCTGTTGATCGCCGGCGGCATCGCCACCGCGGCCTACGTGGTCAAGAACCTCGCCGGCGACAAGCCCTGGGTCGAGTACGTCCAGTACAAGGCCCGGTTCGACAACGTCGAGGGCGTCGTCCCCGGACGCCACGAGCTCCGGATCGCCGGGGTCAAGGCCGGGAGCATCAAGGGATCGGAGCTCGTCGACGGCAAGCCCGTCCTGGTGCTCAACGTCGAGAAGAAGTACGCCCCGCTCCGCAAGGACGCCAAGGTCGCGATTCGCCCGGTGACCGCGCTGGAGGACATGTACGTCGACGTCACCAGCCGCGGGTCGAAGAACGCTCCCGAGCTGAAGCCCGACGAGGTGCTCCCGGTCTCGCAGACGAAGGACATGGTCGAGGTCGGGCGCATCCTCAACGTGCTCGACGACGACACCCGGCCGCAGCTCGCGTCGCTCCTCAATGAGCTCGGCAAGGGCACCGAGGACAACGGCGATCAGCTCCGCCGCACGTTCGCGTCGCTCGGGCCGTTCCTCGAGACCGCCGCCGACCTCGGCGACGTGCTCGACGCGCGCCGCGCCAACACGCGCCGGCTGGTGACGAACTTCGCGAACATCGCGCAGACGCTGTCCACACGGGACCAGCAGCTCCGCGGGTTCGTGGCCGAGGGCCAGAAGACGCTCGGCACGCTCGCGCAGCACGGCAGCACGCTCAACTCCACGCTCGCGCAGCTGCCGGGCACGCTCCAGGTCGTCAGCTCGACGTTCAGGAACCTGCGGACGACGCAGACCAAGCTCGACGCGGCGGTCAAGTCGCTCGTGCCGGTCGCCGAGGCGCTGCCGAAGGGCCTGGAGGACCTCGGGTCGCTCGCGACCACGGCGATCCCGGCCGTGAGCGCGCTCCGCCCGGCCGTCCGCAGTCTCAAGCCGCTCGCGGTCCAGCTGCCGGGGAACACCGGTGCGATCGACCAGACGCTCGGCTGGCTCAACCCGCAGATCCCGCAGGTCGACAAGGGCCTCGACATGGTGACCAAGTGCCTGCCGGTCACCGGCACGTTCCTGTCGCGCCTGATGTCGATGACCAAGTGGCACGAGCAGGAGAGCATCGTCGCGAACGCGCGTGCCAACGCGATCGTCGACCTGTCGTCTGCCCTGGGCTTGGTGAAGGACTTCAACTGGCGGATCGTGCCGCCGTGCTTCATGGACCCCGAGGGGGCGGTGAAGGGCAACGGCATCGGTTCCCGACCGCTGCCGACCAAGCCTGACCAGAAGAAGGAGGGGGACCAGTGAAGACCCCGAACGTCGCCGCGAAGGTGGTCTCGGTCCTGGTGCTCCTTGCCGGGGCGCTGGCGATCCTCGCGTACTTCTGGGACACGGCCGGCGGTGACCTGCCGTTCCAGGCCGAGCCGTATGAGGTCACGGCGACCCTGACCGACTCCCAGCAGCTGGCGCAGAACGCCGACATCCGCGCCGCCGGCGTCAAGATCGGCTCGGTCGACAGCGTCAAGAACGTCGGTGACGGCGAGCGGGTCGAGGTCGTCCTGCACATCGACAAGAAGCACGCGCCGATCCACAAGGACGCCAAGGTCCTAGTCCGGCAGAAGACGCTCGTCGGCGAGAACTACATCGAGGTCGACCCCGGCAGCGCCAAGTCCGGGGCGGTCGCCGACGGTGGCCGGATCGCCGTCAAGGCCCAGAAGGAGGCCGTGCCGATCGACCGGGTGCTGTCGTCGCTCGATGCGAAGACCCGCTCGCGAATCTCGCGCAACCTGCAGGCCTCCGGCAAGGGCGTCAAGGGCCGGGCCGAGGACCTGAACGAGCTCTTCAACCGGGTTCCGGAACTGAGCGAGAGCGGTACCAAGCTCATGACGGTCCTCGACGACCGCCGGGCCCAGGTCGCGGCGATCGTCCAGAACACCGGCGTGCTGATGAACGCCGTCGGGTCGCGCAACGCCGACATCCAGCGACTGATCGGATCGGTCAAGTCGACCGCCGAGACCGTCGCGTCCCGCGACCAGGCGCTCAAGTCCGCGCTCGACACGATCCCGGGGACGCTCCAACAGACGCGCGGCACCGTCAATCGCCTGACCTCGTTCGCCGGCACGGCCACGCCGGTCGTCGACGACGCCCGGGTCGCCCTCACGACCCTGCGGCCCGTCCTCGACCAGCTCGTGCCGACGGCCCGCCAGGCCCGCCGCCTGGTGGCGTCGCTCCCGGGCCTCGCCAAGTCCGCGGATCCGACGCTGGTCCAGCTGAAGGACTTCTCGGAGCAGAGCCGGCCGATCGCGCAGGCCGCAGACGGGCTGCTCGTGGAGGCCAACCCGTTCCTGAGCTACGTCAAGCCGTACTATCGCGACGTGGTGGGACTGCTCTCCAAGATGGGCACCGGCGCCTGGCTCGACAAGTTCGGCGCGATCGGTGGCTGCCTCTGCCCGGTCGGCGACCGCACCTTCTCCGGCTGGACCCCCGAGCTGCGTGCGCTGGTCGCGCCGCTCCTCGACGAGGGCCTCGTCCCGCAGATCCTCGACCAGAAGGTCAACCACTACCGCGAGCCCAACCGGCAGCCCGACTTCGAGTACGAGCAGCCGAAGGGGCAGTACACCCGCGTCGAGGCCGCGCCCAGCGCGCTGGGCGGCGGAGGCGGTGGCGACTGACCGCCGGCACGCGTCCGCGGCCGATGCCCTGCTCGCGCAGGAGCATCGCCGCGGACGCCTCGTCGGTGTCGCCGCGTTCGCCAGCATCCACGCCATGCTGGCGTCGGTCGTTCTGACGGCGACCGCGTCGACCGGCACCCCGGCCCCGGTCGGTCCCGGATACGCCGACCGTCCGATCGACCACGCGCAGCGGCTCGTCGATCTGCACGCTCACGAGCTCGAGCACACGATCGCGGTTGGCCTGCGCGTAGCCGGCCTCGTGCTCGTCGCGCTGGTCGGGCTCCATCTGTGGACGCTCGTCCGCACCCGGGACGCGCGGGTCGCGACCAAGCCGACGCTGTGGCTCACCTTCGCCGGTCCCGGGCTCGTCGCGGCCTCGACCGTGATCGGGTTCGTCGCCCTCAGCGACGTCGCGCAGCAGTTCGTCGCCGCCGGCGGTGGCACGACCGCACGCGCCCGAGAGCTCATCGACGATTCGTCGCTCCTGCGGGCCGCCAACTCCGGCGACACGATCAGCCGCCTCGTCCTGGCGCTGTGGCTCGGCTTCATCGCCGTGGCGGCGATGAAGGTCGGGCTGCTGACCCGCTTCCTCGGGTACTGGGGGATGGCCGCCGCCGCAGCGTTCGTCGTGCTGCCGATCGGTGACGCGCTCCTGGCCGGGTGGATGGGGTGCCTCGGCGCCCTGATGCTGGGCTACTGGCCCGGCGGACGCCCGGCGGCCTGGTCGGCGACGACGCCGCAGCCGATCGACGCGGTGTGAACGCCGCCCGTCGCGCGGGTCGGGCACGAGGCAAACGTCCGGCTCCGCGAGACGGCTGCGAACGATCGCCCCGGGCCTTCACCGGCGCACAGGATCGGGAAGGGATTGCGGATCCGGGCAGGCGACCGGGAACGCCGGATCAGGTTCCGGGAACGCCCGGAACGCTCGGCCGCTCGTCGACGGCGGCCTGCGCCCGCCGCTCCGCGTCGGAGCGGCGACCGACGTGACCGCGCCAGATGTCGAAGTCGAAGCGCTGCAGGATCGGTGCGACGCGCAGGAACTTCCGCACGGGGCCGGTGTACTGGATGTCGCCGTCGGCGATCGCCATCGACATCGCGCGACGTCCGGCGATCACGTCCAGCAGGACCTTCGTCGGCGTGTAGACCTGGATCTCCGCGTTGGCGTCGATCCCCGGCACGCACTCCAGCGGGATGCGCGTCAGATGGACCGTGCAGCCGGTCTCCCGGGCAGCGTCGGTCAGGTGGATCGCCATCGTCGTGTTGGCGAACGCGACGCGCTCGGCCAGCTCCTGGTCGTGCGAGCCACCATCGAAGAACCGCACCAGTAGGTCGACGAGTTCCTCGGCAGATGCCGTTGCGGTCACGGTAGTCACTCTCCACGCTCCTCGCCCGCCACCCGTGGTGGTCGGGACGCTCACCCTCGTCCGCTCACCACGTCGAAAAAGCACGCGGCCCCGGACCCAACAGGACGAATCTCGCACCGTGGAGCGCTCGCGACGTCTGCGGGACGGAAGAAGGGCCTCCCTCGGAGGGGGGATATGGCTCTACCCCCGACGGGCCCGAGCCACGCGACCGGACGCATCCACGCCATGACCCGCGACGCGTCGTGCACCGTTGACCCATCGGGTGGAGGAGCAACGTCCCCCCCGGGGGAGACGTTCCGAGACCGCCGATCACGGAGGCTGGCAGGCGGGTCGCGCCGCGCGACCCGGCCCGCCCGGGCCGCAAACCGCAGAACCACGCGAGGACATCCATGGCCTACTTCAGCGACGCCGACGAGGTCTACAAGTACATCGGCGGCGTCTTCCGCAAGGCCGGAGAGCATCCCGAATCCGGCCCGAAGCTCGCGGCGTCCGGCGTCGTGATGCAGGTGTACTACACCGACCCGGACACGACCCTCACCATTCGCATGACCGAGCCGGCCGTCGAGGTCATCGAGGGCGGCGACGACAAGGACGCCGACGTCAAGCTCTGGATGTCCGCCGACACCGCCGACAAGTACTGGCGCGGCGAGTACAACCTGGCCGTCGGGCTGGCCAAGGGCAAGGTCAAGGCCAAGGGCCCGGTCAGCAAGATCCTGAAGCTCGTGCCGGTCACCAAGCCGCTGTTCCCGATGTACCGCGAGATCATCGCGGAGAAGGACGGCGCAGCCGTCTGATCGTCACCGTGCGCGGGGCCCTGCGACGGGGCCCGCGCGCGAACGAGATCGCACGGATCAGTCGGCGACGACCCGGTCGATGAACGCGTCGAGGTGACCGATGACCTCGTCGCGGTTGGTCTCGTTGAAGACCTCGTGCCGCGCGCCGGGGTAGACGTGCTGCTCGACCGTGGAGGCACCGAGCTCGCTGACGGCGGCGCGCGTGACGTCGAGCGGGGCGAGTCCGTCCTCCTCGCCGTGCAGCCACAGCAGGGGGATCTCCAGGCCCTCGACCGTGCTGTTGATGTCGGCGACCGTCTGGGCCACGGCGCGGAGCGTCTCGACGCGGAACGCTCCGTGGTAGACGAGCGGATCGGCCGCGTAGGCCTCGCCGACCGCCGGGTCCCGCGAGAGCGTCGCCGGGTCGATCGGCACCTCGGGAATCGGGTCGAGGTCGATCAGCGCGAGGATGTCCGGGTTGCCGCCGATCACCGGGCCGCTGAGCGCCAGGCCCCGCCAGACCGCGGCGTTGCGCTGGGCCAGTCGCGTGGCGACGATGCCGCCGAGCGAGTGCCCGAGCAGCACGCGGGGAAGGCGCTCGAACGCGTCGCGAACGGTCTCGGTCACGCGGTCGAGGTCGGTGACGACGTCCTCGAAGTCCGTGATCAGCGCGCGCTCGCCTTCGGACTCACCATGGCCGGCATGGTCGGGGGCGACGACGACCAGGCCCCGTCCGGCCAGGTGCCGGGCCAGCGCGTCGTAGCGTCCGGCGTGCTCGCCGTAGCCGTGGGCGAGGACCACCACCGCCCGTGGGTCTCCCGGGATCCAGCGGTGCACGGCCAGCCGGCCGCGCGTCCCGTCGATGTGGTCGGTCGTCTTCTGCGTCATGGGATGAGGGCTCCTGTGGGGTCGTCCACGCGAGAGGTGAGGCTCAGGATCGTGCGCGCGACGAGGGCGGGGTCGTCGAGCATCGGCACGTGACCGACGCCACGCAGCCGGTGCAGCTCGACGGGCCCGAGCGCCTCGACCATCGGTCGCCCGTAGCGCGGGAACGGCAGCACGCGGTCGTGCTCCGACCAGGCGATCACGGTCGGGCAGGTCGGCACGTCGGGCACCCTCGTCAGCGACGGTGCCGTCACCACCCACCGCAGGAACGGCAGGAGCGCGGTGCAGGCGCGCGCGTCCTCCATCAGCTCGACCGCCTCGCGGTACGACAGGCGCTCGCCGTGCTCGGAGACCGAGCGCAACGCGGCCCGCCGCACCCGAGGGCGTGCCAGCATCCTGTCCTGCGACGGCGGGGTGCGCGCCGCGAGTCCCGCGGTCAGCCGCATGAGCCGGATCACGCGCGCACGGGCGGCGTCGGATTCCCAGGCGCCGGCGGGCGAGAGCCCGGTGAGCGAGAGCGCCCGTCCCCGGCGGGCCAGCTCGATCGCGAGCCAGCCGCCGAGCGAGTTGCCGACGAGGTGGGCCTGGCCGATCCCCAGCTCGTCCAGCCGCAGCTCGAGCGCGTCGACGATCGCCGGCACGCCGCGGTCCAGGCCGGGGGCGTCGGGCCACCCGGCGTGGCCGGGGAGGGCCAGGGCGACGACGTCGTGGTGTGGCTCGAGGGTCGGGATGACCCCGTTCCACACCCGCCACGACGCGGTGAACCCGTGGAGCAGGACGACGGGCGAGCCCTCGCCGGCGCGGTGAAGCGGCGCGAGCGGGCTCATCGCCGCACCGCCGGTGGAGCGGCGTCGGGGACGAGGGCGAGGACCTCGGCGAACCCGTCGGCGAGGCAACGCCGGAACCGCGCGGGATCAGTGAGGGCTGCTGCGTCGTAGTTGACCGTCACGCAGCAGGTGTCGCCGTGACTCACCAGCACGACCATCGCCGCGCACCCGGGGAGGGGTCCGTAGGCGTAGCAGCGCTCCACCTGTGCACCGGCCAGATACACCTCGTCGCGGATCCCGGGGATGTTGCTCGCCTGCAGGTCGTTGGCGGTCGTCAGTCGTCCGGCGAGGCCCGCCACCATCGGCCCGGGAAGGCGCGCGAGCGCCGGCGCCATCGCCCCGACGGCGTCGAGCGCCGGTTCCTGCCGTACCGCGCGGACGGCGCTCCCGATCGCGTGCATCCGCTCGACCGGATCGGCGATGCCGACCGGTCCGGCGAGCCGGGCGGCGGCGAACCGGTTGCCGCCCGCGGGATCGTCCGGGCGTCGGATCGAGATCGGGATCGCCATCGGGATCGCGCCGACGGGATGCTCGAGCTCGTCGTGGTAGCGGCGGAAGCCACCGAGCACCGCCGCCAGGAAGGCGTCGTTGAGCGATGCGTCGGCGGCCTTGGCCGCGGCCTTCAGGTCGCTCAGGCGGACGTCCATCGCCTGGAAGCGCCACTGCCCGTCGCGGTCCGCCAGCAGCGGGGACGGCTCGGCATCGACGTCGCCGAGGACGCGGCGGAGGGACCCGGTGTAGTCGATCGCGTCACGCACGGTCCGGTCCGCGCGCGCGGCGGCGCGCCCGAGCGCCGGCAACCGCCGGACGAGGCCCAGGACGCCGTCGGCGTCGCGGCGCAGCTGGCGCGCCAGGATCCGTGGCGGCTCCACGGCCGGCGGGGGCGGCTGGGGCTTGTCGGCGCTCGGCGTGCGGGAGCGGGAGTGCAGTCCGCCGAGGAGCTGCATCCCGGCGGCACCGTCGAGCGTCGCGTGGTGGAGCTTGAGCACGTACGCGGCACGCCCGTCCGGCAGTCCGGTGACGAGCGTCGCCTCCCACGGCGGCCGGCGCCGGTCGAACGGTGCCTGGGCGATCCGTGCCACCCGGCCCAGGAGTGACTCCCAGCCCCCGCCGTCGAGGTCGACCCGATGGACGTGCCGGTCCAGGTCGAACCGCTCGTCGGTGACCCAGGTCGGACGGCCGACGCCACCGGGCCCGTCGACGACCCGCTGACGGAAGCGCGGTGCCATCCGGCTGCCCCACTCGTGGGTGTCGCGGAAGCGCTGCCAGTCGGGTGCGCGGTCCAGCTGCTCCAGGACGACCGAGTTGGAGCTCAGCGTCGGGTTGGCCTCGGCCCGCCACATGACGGCCTCGAGCGCGGTGAAGTCGGCGGTGCCCCACTCCAGCGGCCGGTCGGTGGTGCTCATGCGACGGAGTGTCCTTCGCTCTCGGGGGCGATCCGGCGCAGGCCGCGGTAGGCGTCGGCCGGTCCGCGGCCCTCGTTGACGACGGCGTCGACCTCGATCGCGATCGGCATGTCGACGCCGTGCTCGGCCGCGAGCTCCACGACCGGCCGGGCGGTGACGACCCCCTCGGCGACCTGGTCCATGTCGGCGATGATCTGGGCGAGCGTGCGGCCCTCGCCGAGCGCCACCCCGACCCGGCGGTTGCGCGACAGCGGGCTCGTGCAGGTCGCGATGAGGTCGCCGATCCCGGTCAGGCCGGTGAAGGTCGCCGGGTCGGCGCCCATCGCGATCCCCAGCCGGGTGATCTCGGCCAGGCCGCGCGTCATGACCATCGCGCGGGTGTTGTCGCCGACGCCGAGCCCGTCGGCCATGCCGGTGGCGATCGCCACGACGTTCTTCAGCACCCCGCCGAGCTCCGAGCCGAGCACGTCGGCGTTGCGGTACACGCGGAAGCGGTCGGAGCGGAAGACGTCCTGCAGCGCCCGGGCGACGGTGTCGTCAGCGGTTGCGACCACCGCGGCGGCGGCCATCCCGTCGAGGACCTCACGGGCGAGGTTCGGTCCCGACAGCACGGCGATCGGGTGCTGGGGAAGCTCCTGGGCGAGGACCTGGCTCGGTCGCAGCCGCGTGCCGCGCTCCAGCCCCTTGATGAGCGACACGACCGGGACCCACGGCCTCAGGTGCGGCGCCGCGGCGGCGGCGACGCTCCGCAGCGCCTTCGACGGCACGCCGAGGACGAGGACGTCGGCCTGGGCGACGACCCGCTCCAGGTCGTCGGTGCCGCGCAGCCCCGGGTGCAGGTCGCGCGGGCCGAGGTAGCGCTCGTTGCGGTGGCGCTCGTCGATCTCGGCGGCCTGCTCGGCGTTGCGAGCCCAGATCGTCGTGGGGGCGTTCGCGGCGGCGAGCGAGGCGACCGTGGTGCCCCACGATCCGGCCCCGAGCACCCCGACGCGCGGTGCGCGGGTCATCGGGTCGCCCCCTCGGTGAGTCGCGCCGGCCCGGGGGTCGGCCAGTCGTCGAGCGCCGCGAGCATCTGGTCGCGGACGTCGTCGCGGTGGCGGTCGACCGTCTCCGGTCGCCAGTCGGACGTGTCGATGGGGGGCAGCACGACAGCCTCCACGGTTCCGGGTCGGACGATCTGGGCCCCGCGCCACTGCACCTCGTCGATCCCCTTGAAGAGGATCGGCACGACCGGCACCTCGGCCTGCATCGCCATGTGGAACGGGCCCTTCTTGAACGGGGCCAGCCGCGGGGTCGGGGTGCGGGTGCCCTCGGGCGAGACCGCCACCGACGTGCCCTCGCGGAGGCGCTGGATCAGCGGCTCCATCTTCGCCCGGGCGCTCTCGGCGTCGGCGCGGTCGATCAGGGCGATCCCCGCCAGCTGGAAGAGCTGGCCGAACATCGGCACGTTCTTGGCCTCGGCCTTGGCGACGCCGGTGAAGTCCTGGCGCAGGAGCTTGGCCATGACGATCGTGTCGATCTTGCTCGAGTGGTTGAAGACGAACACGCAGGGGCGGGCGTCCCACAGGTGCGCGGATCCGCGCAGGACGCGGACGTCGACGCCGGCGGCCGCGAGGCTCATGTCGGCTCCGACGCCGAAGGCGATGTCGAGGAACGACCGCCGCGAGCGGCGGGCCAGCCCGATGCCCGCGGCGGCCCCCATCGCGCCGGCGAAGCTGCCGTAGAACGCGACGGTGCGAGCAGCGTCGGCGAGCGTCGCGCGGGGCGCCGGGTCGCGGCAGTCCAGGACGGGCCAGCCGTGGCGGGCGGCCGCGCGGACCAGGTCGTCATCGGGAGCGACCGCCGCGGCGTTGCCGACCGATTGCAGGAACGGCACGTCCTCGCCACCGTTGGAGTACGCGAACGACCCGGCCGGGTCGGCGCCGAGCCCGTCGATCAGGTCGAGCAGGCGACGGGCCTTCTCGCGACCGTACGCCGGTGGTCCCTCGGCCCGGCCGGTCAGCCGTCCGTCGTCGTCGACCTGGGCGCGGGTGCAGATGACGTGGTCGACCTCGAGCGCCCGGGCGACCGGGTTGGTCTGAAAGCTCAGCGCCGACGACGCGATCACGAGCGTGTGACCCATCCGCCGGTGCGCCTCGAGCACCTCGTAGGTCTCGCGGCGCAGCAGCGCGGCGGTGCGGTGCTTGAAGAGCCGCATCCCGAGCTTGTCGAGGTCGGCCTCGCGCTGCCCGGCCCAGTGCGACAACGAACCCGCGAGGAACGACGCGAACGCCTCGTCCGAGTCGATCCCCCTCCGCGCCGCGCGGACGAGGCCGACGAGCTCCGACGCGCCCATCTGACGGGTGCGCAGCCGCTCGCGGAAGAACTCCGACGCGGAGAACCCCGACACCAGCGTGCCGTCGTAGTCGAACGCCGCGACGACCTCGGGGCCGCGCGGGGCGGCCTCGACCCGGGCGACGAGCTCAGCGGTGGTCGTCATCGGTTGCCTCGTCCTCTCGGGAGCGGTCCAGCTCGTGCAGCTCGGTGAGATCGCGACGCAGCGCCTCGATCTCCTCCACCCAGGCGCGACGGCGCTGGGCCACCTCGTCGCGACCGGGGTCGACGAGGTCGCGGTTGGCGGCCAGGTCGAGCGCGGCGATGAACAGCTCGCGGCCGACGGCCTCCGGCGTGAGGATCCGCCGTTGCAGCAGCATCTGGCGACCGACGTCGTAGCACTCGCCGAGGAACGCGTCGCGATCGACGGCGGAGCGGGGGTCGCGTTCGGCGAGCCGCTCGGCGACCACGAGCTGCGCGTCGGCGAACGAGCGCAGCGCGCGGTTGGCGAGCACCATCGGTGCGGCGGTCAGCAGCTCGCGGGCGCGCCCGGCGGACACCGCCGTCCGCCAGTCCGGGGCCAGGACCTGCAGCTCCGCGTCGATCTGGTCACGGAACGTCGGTTTGTCGGCGAAGAAGAACTCGAACTTCAGGAGATCGCGGATCGCCAGCGCCTCGCGCCAGCCGTGGTCCTCGACGTCGGCGATCTCGGTCAGGCGGGAGGCCCGCAGGAGCGCGACCTCGCAGATCGCCCGGTTGACGACGTGGTGCAGCGTGCCGTTGCGGTAGAAGGCGGCCACATGGTGCCCGCCGTCGGCGATCGACCAGACCGGCTCGGTTCCGCCGTCGTAGCGGCTCAGCACGCCGGCGTCGACGAGGCTGTCGAGGCCCCGCCGGAGCCCCGCCGGACGCCGCAGCTCGGCGACGGGACCGGGGAGCTCACGGTGCTCGACGTAGTCCAGCAGCGGCGCGGTCAGCGCCTCGATCCGGTCGAACGTCAACGCCACGCCGCGCGAGCCGAGCAGGGCCAGCGTGA
>JBFWKS010000009.1:0-39720 GCA_050252545.1 Solirubrobacteraceae bacterium | reverse complement strand
ACCACGATGACGAGGACGATTATCACGACGACCATGGGCCGCACCCTAGCGTGGTGCCGGACCCCCGCCCACCCCTTCCGGTGAAGGATCGCCCTCAGGGTCGCGGTGCGTCGCGGGCGCCGGCGACGCACCGCCGCGGTTCGGACGCGACCCCCGTCGCACCGCGCAGCCCATGGGTGCCGGGCGTCACGCCGTCCGTCCGGTCCGTTGCGCACCATGTCTGATTCGGTCGACGCCCCGACGTCGTCGTCGACCCCCGTCGTGCACCCTGGAGCGACCGACCGCTTCCGGACCGCGACGACCTCGATCCGCCGTGTCCGCCACCACCACACCCGCCCTTCGCCAGTGGCAGTTGCAGGCGCTCGCGGCGATGGAGCAGTGGCCGAAGGGCACGTTCCTCATGGCCGCCGCGCCCGGTGCGGGCAAGACCCGTCCCGCGCTCGAGCAGGCGGTCCGGCTCCTCTACGCGCGCGAGGCCGACCGGATCGCGCTGGTGTGCCCGACCGCCCCGCTCACCAGGCAGTGGGCGGAGGCCGCCGCCCGGCTCGGGCTGCACCTGGCGCCCGACGCGACCGAGCTCACCCCGCCGGCCGGGTTCCACGGCGTCGCGGTGACCTACGCCCGGGTGGCGCAGTCGGCGGAGCGGTGGGCGTCGCAGTGCCTCGACAGCACGTTCGTGATCGCCGACGAGGCGCACCATCTGGGCGACGAGATGGCGTGGGGCCAGGGATTCACGCGGGCGCTCGGCCGGGCACGCCGGTGGCTGCTGTTGTCGGGCACCCCGTTCCGCTCCGACGCCAGCCCGATCCCGGGCGTCCGCTACGACGACGACGGCATGGCCAGGCCCGACCACGCCTACGGCTACGCCGAAGCGGTCCGCGACGGCGTCTGCCGGCCGGTGACCTTCATCCCGTTCGACGGCACGATGACCTGGCGGTCCGGGGAGGAGACGGTCGAGGGCAGCTTCGCCGACCAGGTCGCGGGAGAGGAGCGCTCGCGCCGCTACCGGACCGCGATCTCGGCCGACCTCGAGGGCGCGCTGCCGAAGATCCTCGGCGAGGCGCACCGGCGGTTGCTGGGCGTGCGGGAGAGCGGCGGTGCGGGGCCCGGCGGCGTGCCGCACGCCGACGCCGGCGGCCTGGTCGTCGCCGCCGACGGCGAGCACGCCCGGGCAGTGGCGGCCGTCCTGCACCGGATCGTCGGGTCGCCTCCGACGGTCGTCATGCACACCGATCCGCAGGCCCACCGGCGGCTCGCGGAGTTCACGCACGCGAGCGACCCGTGGATCGTGGCGGTGAACATGGTCAGTGAGGGCGTCGACATCCCGCGGCTGCGCGTCGGCGTGTACGCCACAGCGGCAAAGACCGCGATGATCTTCCGCCAGATCGTCGGACGGTTCGTGCGGACCGTGCCCGGACGGCCACTGGAGCCGTCGTGGATCTACCTGCCGGCCGAGGCGACCCTGCGCGCCCATGCCGCCGAGGTCGACCGCGACCTGATCCCGCTGCTGCGCCGGCGTGAGGATGCCGACCCCGATCAGTTCCTCGACGACGAGGCGCTCGACGCGGCCAACCGGGTCGAGGACGAGGCCGGGCTGCGTCCGGCGTTCGAGGCGCTGGCCGCCGACATGGCCCCGGCCGCGCAGCTCGACCTCTTCGGCGGGGCGACCCCGGTCGTGGACCCACAGGCCCAGGCGACCGCCGCCGGCGCGGTGGCGACGCTCGGTGGTCCCGTCCCGGCCGGCCCTCCGGCCGCCACGCAGGAGGTGCCGCTCTGGCAGCGCCGGCAGCAGCTGCGCGACCTGCGCCACGGCCTCGTGTCGGAGCTCGGACGCAAGCGCGGCGCGTCGCAGCGCGAGGTCAACGCCTGGGTCAACCGCAAGGTCGGCATCACCCGCGTGGAGCAGGCGACCGTCGACCAGCTGGAGCAGTCGATCGACGTCCTCCACGACGCGCTGGCCGGACGGGGTTGAGCCGACCAGAGGCCCCGGCCGCCGGCGCGTGGTTTCACCGTCGGGGGGCGACGGTGAGTCGACCCGCGACCCGGCGCCGCGGGGCGTAGGCTCCCGAGCATGAGTCGTCGCGTCGCCGCCTGCCTCGTGTTCCCGTACGCGGTCGCCCTCGTCGCGATGGCGTTGGCGGGATAGCGTCCAGGACATGCCCGACGTGGGACCGGCTCGACCGGCCCACGGACGACCGTCGCTTCCGCTAGTCCGGCCTGGCGTGTCGTCATGCTCGGACTAGCGTCTGGGCATGAAGGTCGTCGAATGCATCGATCCCGGTCTACGCGGCACGATCGCCGTCGGGGAGCGCCCGGTCCCGGTCGCCGGTCCCGGTGAGGTTCTCGTCCGGGTCGGCGGGGCCGCCCTGAACTACGTCGACGTGCTGCTGCGCCGCGGCCGCTACGCCCAGGCGCCGGAGCCGCCGTTCGTGCTCGGGAGCGAGGTCGCCGGCGAGATCGTCGCCGTCGGTCCGGGTGTCACCGACCGCCGCGTCGGGGAGCGGGTCATGGCGATGACCGACGGGACCGGCGGCCTGGCCGAGCTCGCCGTCGTCCCCGCCGCACTGTGCGTCGTGCTCCCCGACGGGGTCGACGCGGTCGCCGGGGCGGCGTTCCTCCTGACGTTCCTCACGGCCCACGTCCCGCTGACGCGGCAGGTGCGCGTCGGCCCCGGGTCGGCGGTGCTCGTCCACGCGGCCGGGGGCGGCGTCGGCACCGCCGCGGTGCAGCTCGCCCGGGAGCTCGGAGCGACGATGATCCTCGCCAGTGCGGGGGCACCGGAGCGGTTGGCGCTCGCCCGCGAGCTCGGTGCGACCGCGACGATCGACCACCGCGAGGAGGACGTCGTCGCGCGGGCGCGGGAGCTCACCGACGGCCGTGGCGTCGACGTCGTCGTCGACCCGGTCGGGGGCACCGTGACGACCGACAGCCTCCGGGCGCTCGCCCCGCTCGGGACGGTCGTGGCGATCGGCTCGGCGGGCGGCGCGTGGCCGTCGGTCGATCCCACGCTCCTCGTCGGGCGCAACATCGCGGTCGCGGGGTTCTTCCTCGGGCGCCTCATGCGCCTCGATCCGGCCGTCGTCGCGGCGGCGTCCGACGAGCTCGTCGGGCTCTGGGCGGCGGGTCGCGTGTCGCCGGCGGTCGGGCACGTGCTCCCGCTCGACGCGGCGGAGGACGGGCTCGACCGGCTCGAGCAGCGGCGGAGCAGCGGCAAGGTCGTGCTGCGACCGTGATGCGCCTCGGTGCCGTCTTCCCCCAGGTGGAGATCGAGCCGGACCCCGGGGCGATCCGGGCGTACGCGGAGGCGGTCGAGGGCCTCGGCCTGACGCACCTGCTCGTCTACGACCACGTCACGGCGGTCGATCCGCTGGTCCACTCCGACTTCGTCGACGCGGCCCATCGCGCCGGCGCGACGTCGGCCCGGCCGTACGACGTCCGCGACCCGTTCCACGAGGTCATGGTGCTGTTCGGCTTCCTCGCCGGGGTCTGCGACCTGGAGCTTGTGTCCGGGGTGCTCGTGCTGCCACAGCGCCAGACGGCGCTGGTGGCCAAGCAGGCGGCGGAGGTCGACATCCTCACCGGTGGTCGCCTGCGGCTCGGCGTCGGCGTCGGCTGGAACGCGTGGGAGCAGCGGTCGCTCGGCCGGACGTTCATCGACCGTGGCCGGCGGATCGACCGCCAGATCCCGTTGCTGCGGCGCTACTGGACCGACGGAACGGTGCGGTTCGACGGCGGGGACGACTGGGCGGACGGGGTCGGGATCATGCCCCGTCCGGTGCAGCGCCCGATCCCGCTCTGGATCGGCGCCGGTCGGTCGCGCCGCGCCCTGGAGCGCGTCGGCCGGCTCGGGGACGGTTGGCTGCCGGTCGCGGTCGACCCGGACGAGGTGCCCGCGCAGCTGGGCACGGTCCGCGATGCGGCCGCCGCGGTGGGGCGGGACCCCGATGCGATCGGGATCGAGGCACGGATCGAGGGGTGGGACGGTGATCCCGACCGCGCGGCGGCGCTGGCCACGGCGTGGGGGTCGGTCGGTGCTACCCACGCGGCGGTCAACACGATGCGCTGCGGACTGTCGGGCGCCGCCGCCCACATCGATGCCCTCGAGCGGGCGGTGACCGCGATCCGCGGTCGGTGACGGGTCGGCAGGGTAGGCGCCCGTCTCGCGGCGCCACCCAGCCCTGCACTCCACGCCGCCCCGTCCCGCACGACGCCGCCCCTCCCCGCCCGGGACCGCTGCCCTCAGTCCGGGAGGGGAGTCGCCTTCGCGCGGCCGGCCGCGGCGTAGTCGGCGGAGGTCCACTCGAACTGCACCCGGCGCGAGCGGAACCGCCAGCGTCCGTCGGCGCAGCGGACCGGCTCGTCGGTGTAGCTCCCGAAGGCGACGTTGGCCCCGGTCTCGACGTCGACGAGGAGGAACGTCGCCC
Organism: Solirubrobacteraceae bacterium; assembly: GCA_050252545.1. Taxonomy (GTDB): domain Bacteria; phylum Actinomycetota; class Thermoleophilia; order Solirubrobacterales; family Solirubrobacteraceae; genus Patulibacter. The sequence continues at coordinate 35,296 of JBFWKS010000009.1, read as the reverse complement.
GGGAACGGGCGGCATCCCCTTCGACGGCCTGGATGTGGACGTTCGTCGTGTAATGGCGGGGACGGCCCGCGGCAGTGCGCCGCACGAGCTCGGCGATCTCCTCACGACCGACGTGGCGGCCTTGGCCGCTGATCGTGAAGACGCCGTCCTCCGTGAAGCAGTCGGGCAGCTCCACCTCGTTGTCCCGGTCCATTTCGATCGGGTACCGGCCGTAAAGCTCCTGGATCCCCTCGCGGGCGGTCATCGTCTCGGTCATCTCTCCTCCTGGGTGGGTCACTGGAGCGACAGGCCACCGTCGACCGGCACCACGGCACCGGTCGCGTAGGTGGACATCGCAAGCTGGACGCAGACGTGGGCGATCTCGTCCGGTCGCCCGGCGCGGCGCAGGGCGACGTGCTGCTCAACGTTCTCCCGCGCCGCCTGCCAGTCGGCGGTCCAGCGGGTGTCGATGAGGCCCGGCGCGATGGCGTTGACGCGCACGGTCGGGCCGAGCGCGGCGGCGAGCAGCAGCGTCATGTGGTTCACGGCGGCCTTCGACACGGCGTACGGGATCGAGCTGCCGGTCGGTCGACTGCCCGACGTCGACGAGACGTTGACGATCGACCCGCCGCCGGCGGCGCGCAGGTGCGGCACCGCAGCGGTGATCACGGACCACGCGCCGAGCAGGTTCACATCGAGGATCCGTCGCCACACCTCGGGGGTGGCCGCGTCGAGGTCGTCGTGCTCGATGACCGCCGTCGTCCCGGCGTTGTTGACGACGACGTCGAGCCGTCCGAGTCGGGTGACCGCGCGCTCCACGAGGTCCCGGGCCTCGGCGGCGTCGCTGACGTCGGCCTGCTCGTAGACGCCGCCGATCTCGTCGGCGAGCGCCCGGCCCTCGGCCACGGCGCTGCGCGAGTTGACGACGACGGTGGCGCCATTGCGGGCGAATTCGCGGGCGATGGCGGCACCGATCCCGCTGGAGGACCCGGTGACGAGGACGACGTTGGACGGATCGGGCATCGACGATCAACCTAGTCCGAAGGTCCGCTGCGGAAAACTGTCGTTACCGACAACGCCGGAGCGGCATGATGGACGCAGGAGAAGCGCTTCGTGGAGGATCGGAGAGTGGTGTGGACATCCTGATCGTGGACGATCACGAGATCGTCAGGGACGGATTGAAGGCCCGGCTCTCGGCCGCGGGTCGGTACGGGTCGATCGTGGCGGCGGCCACCGGCGCGGAGGCCATGCGGGCGGCGGCGCGCAACACCCCGGACGTCGTCGTCGTCGACCTGCGGTTGCCGGACATGAACGGCACCGAGCTCTGCCGTCGCCTCCGGGCCCGGCACCCGGAGCTCACGATCGTCGTGCTCACGACGTACCTCTCGGAGGAGACGGTGCGCGAGGCCCACGCGGCGGGCGCCGACGCGTACGTCACGAAGGCGGCGGGCGTCGCCGAGCTACGGCTCGCGATCGACCGCGCCCGCGGCGGGCACGGCGACGGGACGGAGTCCGCCAGCCAGATCGTCAGGCGGCTCCACGAGCTCGTCGACGAGCGGATCGGCACCGCTCAGCCCACCCCGCAGCAGACCCGGGTCCTCGAGCTCGCCGCCGAGGGCCTGACGAACCGCGAGATCGGGGCCCAGATGTTCGTCGCGGAGTCGACGGTCCGCTTCCACATGCAACGGCTCAAGCACCTCGTCGGGGCTCGGACGAGGACCGAGCTCATCGCCAAGGCGATCCGCAACGGCCTGCTACCACCCGCGCCCGAGCACCTCGTGAGCGCCGAATGACCGTCGCGCCGTCACCTCGCGCGCTCCTCGAGCTCGCGGACGCGGCGTCCGCCCCGGACTTCCCGTCGCTCGTCGCGCGACTGCAGCACGTCACCCGCAGCGTCATGGGCGCGCGCGGCCTCGGTCTGATGCTCTTCGACGCCGATCGCGAGGTCCTGCACATGGTGCCCGGGTCATTCGGCGTCGACGTGTCGGCCACCGACTCCTGCCAGGTCGACGTGCGGGACGGCCGACTGACCTCGGCGGACGTGTTCACGACCCGCTGCTCGTATCTCTGCAACGACGCGGGCACCGATCCACGCCAGCCGCCGGACTACCTCGAGCTTCTCGGCATCCGCCGGATCATGTCGCTGGCGCTGTCCGCCGGTGAGAGCGACACGGCGCGGGGCGTCATCCACCTCGTGAACAAGCGCAAGCCGTTCACGTCGGCCGACCTCGCGCTCGCCGAGGCGGTCGTGCCGCGGGTCGCGTCGGTCGTCGAGGCGTTCCAGCGCTCGAGTGCGCTCCGACGCCGCCAGCAGCTCGACGCGATCCTCGCCCGCACCGCGGTCGGGATCGTGTCCGGTGCGTCGGTCGACGCGCTGCTCGAGGAGTCGATCGAGCAGCTGGCCGACGTCATCGACGTCGAGCTCCTCGCCCTGGTTCCGACCGACCGGCCGACGATCACCGCCCGGCGCGGCCCCCGGGACGCCGGTCTCGAACGGCGCCTGCTCAAGGCCGACGGGCCGTGCGGCGCGGCGGTCGTCCCGCCGGGGTCGGCCGGTGATCCGGGGCGGTCGTGGCGGCGGGTCGAGTCCCGGCTGGCCGACCGGCGGACCGGCGTGCTGGCGGCGGTCCGGCACCGAGCGGCGTCGTTCACGACCGACGAGGCGGACGCCCTGACGCGGATGGCAGACGTCGCTGCGCTCGCGTGGGCGTCGGAGGGGTACGCCCGGCAGCGGGCGGAGGTGACCCGGCTGCGGGAGCGGCAGCGGATCGCCGACGGTTTGCACGACACGGTCGGACAGATCCTGTTCGCGGCCCAGATGGACCTCGAGCAGATCATGGACGACGAGACGCTGTCGCCCGAGGCGGCCGCGACCGCGACCCATGCTCGGTCGCTCCTGCTGCGGGGCGACGCCGCCATCCGGGAGGTCATCCATCAACTCGCGCGGCCGCCGCGGGCCGCAGTGCACGACCGGATCGCGCTGATCGCGGCCGGGATCGAGGAGGAGCATGCCATCACCGTCGACGTCGACATCCCCGACGGGGTGGCGCAGACCGCCGGCGGCATGTCACGTCCGGCGTCCGACGTCGTCGTGCGGGCGGCGCGGGAGGCGCTCGTCAACGCAGCGAAGCACGCCGGGCGTTGTCGGGTCGTCGTGCAGCTGCGGATCTCGCGCGCCGGCCGGATGGTCCTGACGGTGCGCGACGACGGACCGGGGATCGACCGGCGCCGCCGGCGTGGGCCGACCCATGGGCTGGACCTGCTGCGTCGCGAGCTCCGCGAGCACGGGGGTCAGCTGCGCGTCGGCGGCGGCGCGGCCGGCGGCACCACGGTCACGGCGTCGGTGCCGTTCTGACCAGCGCGGGCGGTCGTAGCGGGGTCGGACGACGGCCGACCCTGACGCCGGCAGGTTTGGCGCTAACGCCAGTGACGCCACGGTTAGCGTAGAACCGTGACACGGATCGAGCCCGCAGACCGGGGCGCGAACCCCTTCGACCACCGTGGTGTGGAGGTGGGCGCCGACGGCATCCGCCGCTATCGGGATCGCCCCCCGTCGCTCGTCGCCATGCTGCGGCGGGGTGTCGACGCACGCCCGGACGCCACGGCGGTCGTGGAGCTCGGCGGCCCCCGGTTGACGTACCGCGAGTTGTGGGACGCGGCCGCACGGGTCGCCGGTGGCCTCGCCGAGCTCGGTGTCGGTCGCGGTGACCGCGTGGCGATCCGCCTGCCGAACGGTGCGGCCTGGATCGTCGCGTTCTGGGGTGTCCAGCTCGCCGGGGCGGTCGCAGTGCCGGTCAACGTCCGCCTGGCCGACCCCGAGGTCGCCTACCTCATCGAGGACTCCGGGGCGGTGCTCGCGCTGGATATCGAGCACGGGTTGCCTGACGGTGACGCGCACGTCGTCGAGGACCGGGCCCCCGACGACGTGGCGGCGATCTTCTACACGAGCGGCACGACCGGCGACCCGAAGGGCGCGATGATGTCGCACGCGAACTTCCTCGCCAACAGCGAAAGCGCGGTCCGCCTGCTCGGGATCGACCGGGAGGAGGGCCCGTCGCTCAGCACGCTCGTGTCGGTGCCGTTGTTCCACGTCACCGGGTGCAACAGTCAGATGATTCCGCTGCTGGACCTCGGCGGGCGCGTCGAGGTGCTGCGTCAGGCGCTGGACCTCGACGGGATCCTCACGGCGATCGTCGAGCACCGGGTGAACCACCTCGTGTCGGTACCGGCCGTCTATCACGCGTTGCTGCGACATCCTGACACGGCACGGAGCGACCTGGGCTCCGTGCGCTGGGTGCTCTACGGCGGGGCACCGATCGACGTCGCCATGGTCCGTCGGATCCAGGCGGGGTTCCCTGCGGCGCGGGTCGGCAACGGCTTCGGCCTGACGGAGTCGTCGTCGCTTGTGTCGTTCCTCCCGCACGAGGCGGCGGCCGATCACCCGACGTCGGTCGGTTGGGCGATGCCCGTGGTCGACATCGCCATCGACGCACCCGATCCGACGTCGGGCGTCGGCGAGCTCCTCGTCCGTGGGCCGAACGTCGTCCGCGGGTACTGGCGCAAGCCGCGCGAGACCGAGGCAACTTTCCTCGACGGCTGGTTGCGGACCGGCGACGTCGGTCGGATCGACGACGAGGGGCGGCTCTACATCGTCGACCGGATCAAGGACATCATCAACCGGGGCGGTGAGAACGTGCACTCGATCGAGGTCGAGAACGCCCTCGCCGGCGCCCCCGGGGTCGGTGAGGCCGCCGCCCTCGCGGTACCCGACACGATGATGGGGGAGAAGGTCGGCGCCGTGCTCGTGCCGTTGCCCGGGCGCGAGCTCGACGTTGAGGCGGTGCTGGAGCACGTCCGTGGGCAGCTCGCGGACTTCAAGGTCCCGCAGTACGTCGTCGTCCGCGACCGGCCGCTCCCGCGCAACGCGGGCGGCAAGGTGCGCAAGCCCCAGCTGCGCGCCCAGACGACCTGGGGCGCCCCGCTGCGCTGACCGCGCGCCGACCCACGCCCCCAGGGGCGGTTGCACCGGCGGGGGACCGGTGGCCGTCCGCGAGGGGGGGCGAGCGCCGTCGGTGGCCCGGGGCGCAGGGACGGTCCAAGGTGCTCCGGACCGGCACCTAGCGCTTCCGCCAACGGGGTTGGCGGTCGGCGTTCCCCGTCGCCTATGTTCGCTGCACGGAGAGCGCGACCCGCGGCGACGGCAACGTGGGGAGAGGAGAGACATGGCGGAATCGATCGATGAGACCCGGGGTGCGCAGGAGGCTCCGGCTATCGCGTGGGACGGCCTGCGGCACTCGTACCGCGCGCAGGCGGACTGGATGGACCGGGTGTCCCCGGACCTCCCATTGCACGACGAGGCCGACGACGATCTCGACCCGGTGACCTTCGAGGTGATCCGCAACCGCCTTTGGACGATCAACATCGCCCACGGCGAGGCACTGACGCGGATCTCGGGATCGCCGACGTTCCAGGCCCTCGACTTCAACATGTGCATCCTCACCGAGACCGGTGAGATCGCGATGAACGCGCCGTTCCTGCAGTACCTCGCGTCGGGTGCTCCGATGGCGATTCGATACATCATGGAGAACTACTCCGGTGATCCGGGGATCCACGAGGGCGACGCGTTCCTGGGCAACGATCCGTGGGTCGGCGCCGCACACCAGATGGACGTCCTCATCGCCCAGCCGGTGTTCGTCGACGGTGAGCTCTTCGCCTGGGTGGCCAACGCCGGGCACCAGTACGACCTCGGTGGCCTCGTCCCGGGTGGGTGGCCGCAGAACGCCGTCGACGTCTTCAGCGACCCGGTGCTCTTCAGTCCCTTCAAGCTCGTCGAGCGCGGCACGATGCGCCGGGACCTCGAAACGATGTACCGCCGCCAGTCGCGGATGCCCGACCTCACCGCACTGGACCTCCGCGCCCAGCTCGCGGGGTGCCGGTTCGCCGCCGAGCAGATCCAGGAGGCGTGCGCGACGTTCGGCGCACCGGCCGTCAAGGGCGCAATGCGCCGGATCCTCGACAACGCCCAGCGCGCGTTCGCGCAGAAGCTCGAGCGGATCCCGGACGGGACGTGGAGCGAGGTGCGCTACTTCGACGAGAAGCTCCCGGGTGACCGGACGACCCACCGGATGCAGGTCAACGTCACGAAGACCGGTGATCGCATCCGCGTCACCAATGAGGGAACCGAGGCACAGGACCAGGGTCCCAACGGGTTCGTCTTCACGGGCTTCGCCGGCAGCGTCATGGGGGTCATCGCGGTGACGATGCTCACCGAGCAAACGTTCAGCCTCGGCGGTGCCGAGCGCCAGATCGACTTCGACCCGACGCCCGGGCTGCTGACCTGCTGCGACTACCCCGCCGCGGTCTCGGGCGGGGTGATGAACATCCTCTGCCACATGGACGCGCTGATGGTCGTCTTCGGCCGGATGCTCGCGACCGACCCGGACCAGAAGCAGGACATCGTCGGCGCCGGTCCGGAGTGGCCGCTGCTCGTCCTCGCCGGGACCGACGATCGCGACCGCTACTTCGGCACCGCGCTGATGGACGCCGTCGCGATGGGCTCCGGGGCCCGTTCCTACAAGGACGGCGTCGACACGAGCGGTCCGGCGTGGAGCCCGCTCATCCGACTGCTGAACATCGAGGCGAGCGAGCAGTGGTACCCGATCGTGTACCTCTACCGTCGGGAGCAGACCGACAGCGCCGGCGTCGGTCGCTGGCGTGGCGGTGTCGGGATGGAGGAGGGGATCACCCCGTACCGCGCGAAGTCGATCGAGGCGATCACGAACACCGGCGGGTCGGGCGTCTCGACCCACGGCGGCATGGGGATGTTCGGCGGCATGCCGTCGCCCACCGCCCGCTACCTCATCGCCCGCGACACCGACGTCGAGCGTCGGTTCGGCGACCGGCTCGTCCCGGACGACATCGACGACCTCGACGCGGGTGAGCGGGTCCTGCTGCGGGCGAAGTCCAACGGCGCGCCACTCGGTCCCGGTGACGTCCTCGAGACGACGTTCACCGGTGGTGGTGGCTACGGCGACCCGCTCGACCGCGAACCGGAGCGCGTGGCCCGCGACGTCGAGCTGGGCTACGTCTCCCGCGAGGCCGCCCACGACCTGCACGGCGTCGTCGTTGACGGCGACGGCGCGCTCGACGTCGCCGCGACCGAGCGATGCCGAGGCGCGCTGCTGGCCGACCGCGCGACCTGGAAGCCCGCTCCCGGACTCACCGACGAGCGGCCTGACGACGTGCGGACGCCGGCGACCGGTGAGGCCGACCGCAGCGTCCACGAGTACCTGACGGCCTGCGATCGCGACGGACGGCGGGTGCTGGCGTGCAGCCGCTGCGGCGAGATGATCTCCGACTACCGCGGCAACTACAAGCACGGGCTGCTGGCGATCGAGGGCCCGATCACGGTGATCCCGCTCGTCGTGGACCCGGCGTACTTCCTCGACGACGAAGTGGTCCTGCGGCGGTTCTGCTGTCCCGGATGCCACGTGCAGATGGCGACGGAGCTCGTCAAGGCCGACGAGCCGCTGCTCTCCGAATTCCGCTTCGCCTAGGCCAACGATCGATCACGACCGGAAGGGAGCACTGATGGGACGCATCATCGGAGTCGACATCGGGGGCACGTTCACCGATTGCATCGCGATCGACGAGAGCGGGACCGTGACGATCGGCAAGGCGCCGTCGACGCCGCCGGACTTCCAGACGGGGTTCGTCGACGCGCTGCGTGAGACCGCCAAGCGGCTCGGGCTGACGCTCGGCGAGCTGCTGCGCGACGCCGACGGCATCTACCATGGCTGCACGGTGGGGACGAACGCCCTCGTCGAGCAACGCACCGCCAAGGTCGGCCTGCTCACCACCCGCGGGCACCGCGACATCATCTTCGGCATGCAGGCCGGCGGACGCCTGACGGGGATGCCGCCGGAGTACATCGCCCACGTCGCCTCGCAGACGAAGGCCGATCCGCTCGTGCCCAAGCACCTCGTCGAGGAGATCGACGAGCGGGTGACCTTCGACGCCGAGGTGCTCGTCGAGCTCAACGAGGAGCGGTCCCGGGAGGCGATCCAGCGCCTGCTCGACGAGGGCGTTGAGGCGTTCTCCGTCGCGTTCCTCTGGTCGATCGCCAACCCGGGCCACGAGCTCCGCGTTGGGGAGCTCATCGAGGAGATGGCGCCCGGCGCGTTCGTGTCGCTCTCGTCCGAGGTGATCCGTCGCAACGGTGAGTACGAGCGGACCGTCGCCACGGTCGTCAACTCGCTCATCGGTCCGGCGATGAACGACTACCTCCGCGACCTCGAGCGCGACCTCCGCGACCTCGGCTACGACGACCAAGTCCATATCATGAGCTGCTCCGGCGGCCTCATCGACTCGGCCTACGCCCGCCGACTGCCGCTGCTCACCATCGGTTCGGGCCCCGTCGCGGGCGTCATCGGAGCGGGAGCGCTGACACGGGCCGAGGCCGCCGGCGGTGAAGCGGCCGCCGACGTCATCACCACGGACATGGGCGGGACGACGTTCGACGTCGGCGTCATCCGTCACGGGGAGCCGCTGAGTCGCCCGACGACGCGCTACGGCCAGTACGAGTACTTCGTCCCGACGCTCGACGTGCGGTCGGTCGGGTCCGGCGGCGGAAGCATCATCCACTACGACGAGGACACCGCGACCCTTCGCGTCGGCCCGCAGAGCGCCGGGGCGCGTCCCGGGCCGGCGGCCTACCTCCGCGGGGGGACCGACGCCACGGTCACGGACGCGAATCTCGTCCTCGGCTACCTCAACCCCGAGTACTTCCTCGGCGGTGACATCGCGCTGGGCACGGATGCGTCGAAGGAGGCGCTGGAGCGCGCCGGCGAGCCGCTCGGGTTCAGCGCCGCGGCCGCGGCCGCGGCCGCGGCACGGATCGTCGACAACCAGATGGCCGACGCGATCCGCCTGGCGAGCGTGCAGCAGGGCTACGACCCGCGGGGCTACGTCCTGCACGCCTACGGTGGCGCCGGGCCGGTTCACGCGACGGCGCTGGCCCGGGACCTCGGCATGCGGCGCGTCGTCGTCCCGCTCAGCGACCTCGCCAGTGGCTGGTCGGCTTTCGGGATCGCGTCGTCGGACGTCGTGGTCGTCGAGGAGGTCGCTCAGGCGATGACCCACCCGTTCGATCCCGACGAGCTCAACGCGTCATGGAGCGAGCTCGAGGAGAAGGTCCGTGCGGTGATGGTCGGTCAGGGCGTCGGCGTCGACGCCCTGGAGTGGGAGCGCATCGCCGACATGCGCTACACGCACCAGATCAACCAGGTGGCCGTGACAGCCCCGGACGGGGTGTACGACCGGGCGGTCGCCGACCGCCTCGTCGGGCTGTTCGAGAACGAGTACCAGCGTCTCTTCGGCCGTGACAGCGGCTACTCCGAGGCCGGATTCGCCCTCACCGGGTTGCGGGTCCGCGCCCGGGCACGGGTGTCGGACACCGGCCTGGCGGCCCGGGAGGACGTGGGCGTGGAAGCCCCGCTCGCCCCGAAGGGCCACCGTGGGGTGATCTGGTACGAGCGCGGGCTCGAGCGACAGGAGACCCCGATCTACGACGGCAACGCCTTCGTGCCCGGGTCGTTCGTGGAGGGCCCCGGGATCGTCGAGTACGTCGACACGACCCTCGTGCTGCGCGCCGGCGACCGCGCCCACGTCGACGCGCTCGGCAGCGTCGTGATCGACGTCGCCTGACGGACCGGCCATGAGCGCTGCCCCCGTCTCCTCCACGGCGCCGCGCCGGGCGCTCGGGCCGTCGGCCCTGAGCTTCCGGTTCCCGCCGCGCTACCGCGTCATCTGGGGCGCGGTCACGCTCCTCCTCGTCGCGATCGTTGCGATCGCGCCGGACGTGCTCAACGACTCGTCGCGGCGGCTCGACACGCCGATGATCGCCGTGCTCGTCATCGCGTCGCTGGGGCAGCTGCTCGTCGTCACGGCCGGCGGCTTCGACCTCTCCGCCGCTGCCACGATGTCCTTCGCCAGTGCGTTCCTGCTGACGTTCACCGACGGATCCGACGGGCGACTCGTGGTCGGCCTCGTGCTCGTCATCGCCGCGTCGGCGGGGATCGGGGCGGTCAACGGGGTCCTCGCCGGGCCGGCGGGACTCAACCCGTTGATCGTGACGCTCGCGATGGGCGGGGTCGTCGGGGCACTGGCGCTCCTCATCACCGACCAGGGCAACGAGGTCCTCAACACGACCACGCCTCCGGCGTTGAGCGACGTCGCGACGAGCTACGTGGCGAGCATCAGCGTCATGTTGCTCATCGCCGTGGCGATTGCCGCGCTCGTCGCCCTCGCCCTGCGGCGCTCGACGGTCGGGCGACGCTACGTCGCCGCCGGCGCCAACCCGCGCGCCGCTCGGATCATCGGGGTCCCGATCGCGCGCTACCAGGTGGCCGGCTACGCGTGCGCCGGCGCGCTGTACGGCATTGCCGGTGTCCTGCTCGCCGGGTTTGTCGAACGGCCGAACCTCACGCTCGGTGACCCGTACCTCCTCTCGACGTTCATCGTCGTGGCGCTCGGCGGTGCGCTGTTCGCCGGCGGCCCGACGAGCGTGGCATCGACGGTCGCCGGGGCCTTCTTCTTCGTCTGGCTGGTCCACCTCCTCGCGATCAAGGGCCTGTCGGCCGGCGCGCAATCGCTCGTCCAGGGCGTCGTGCTCGTCGTGGCGGTCGCGGTGGTCACCGGCCTCAGCGGCCGGTCGCGCAGGCGGGACACGACCGACGCACCACCACCCATTCCTCAGAACAACACCACGCAAGGAGGCGACGATCATGTCGCAGGATGACCACCGGACGATCAACGTGGAGCGCCGAGCGCACCCGTCCCGGCGCGGACGTGGACGGGTGGCCCTCGCGGCGGCGCTCGTCCTCGGACTCGGCGTCGCCGGTTGCGGATCGGACGACTCGTCGGGCGACGAGGCGAAGGCGCCCGCCGGCTCGACGTCGACCGCCGTCGCCGACCTGCCGGGCAAGGACGTCAGCGACGCGGACCTGCAGCAGGCGATTCGGCGAGCGTTCTTCGCCGACGTCCCGGTCGACGAGATAGATCCGGTGATGGTCTCGGCGCTGCGCGTCGCCGCCCAGCCGCTCACCCCGGAGCAGCAGGCGAAGCTCGCGGAGTGCATCGGCAAGGCGGAGTGCGACACCGGTCGGGGAGATCTCGTCGTCGGGATCGCCGACCCCTTCGGGGGCATCCCGTGGCGGCAGCAGGCGCGGGTCGAGGCGACCGCGCAGGCCCTCGCCTACCCGCAGGTGCGCAAGATCATCTACACCGACGGCAACGCGAACCAGCAGCAGTCGCTGGCGAACTTCCGCAGCCTCATGTCCCGGGACGTCGACGTCATCGTCGGGTACTTCGACTTCGCCTCGTCGATGCTCAACCTCATCAAGCAGGCGCACCAGCGCGGCATCTCCGTCGTGCCCTACATCGGCCCGGTCCCCGGTGCCCGCGGCGGGACGGACATCGCCACCCAGGTGCTCCCCGACCTGTGCGCGGCCGGCACGAACATGGCCAAGCGCGCGGTCGATGCGGGCGGCGAGCACAAGGCGGCGGCGCTCTTCACCGGCATCCCCGGCAACGCGTCCACGCCGTGGCAGGACTGCGCGAAGAAGGAGCTTGAGTCGAACGGGTGGAAGGTCGCCCACCAGGGCAACACCAAGTGGACGCCGCAGGGTGAGATCTCGGCCGGCTCCGAGCTCATCTCGACCGGCAAGCCGGTCGACGCGATCCTCTACGACAACACGGGTGCGAACTTCTTCGTCCCCTACAAGCGGGCCAAGCGTCCCGTGCCGGTGATCATCTCCTGGGCCAACAGCAATCAGTACTACAAGGCCTGGAAGGCGCTGCCGAAGGGCTCCCGCCCGAACTTCATCATCAACGGGCAGACCTGGACGCCGCGCCCAGCGGTCACCGCCGGCATCGAGCGCGAGCTCGGCAACGAGGTGTCGGACCAGATCGTCCTGCCGCAGCCGATCGTCGACACCGCCGACGCGATGACATACGTCGAGGACACCCTCGACCTGCCGGACGGGTACGCCCCGGCGACGTTCGCACCGATCGACATCGTCAAGCAGGCGCTGGGCGCCAAGTAGCAGCCACCGCGCGGGTGCCGCCGGTCCGCCGGCGGCACCCGCCAGAGTGAGGACGACTCCATGACCACCAACGCTCCGCGACGCTCGGCCGCCGGCGGCCTGGCCGCCCCTGCCCCGGCCGATGCGGCCCTCGTCCTGCGCGGGATCAGCAAGTCGTTCCCGGGCGTGCGCGCCCTGGACGACGTCGACCTGACCTGTCGCGCCGGGACGGTCCACGCCCTCGTCGGCGAGAACGGGTCCGGCAAGTCGACGCTGGTGAAGACCGCCTGCGGGGTGCTGCGCCCCGACGAGGGGACCGTCGAGATCGGCGGTCAGGCCCTCGAGCGGTCCTCCGCCCGCGCCGCGCGGCGCCTGGGACTCCAGGCGGCCTACCAGGACACCGCGCTCGTCCCCGACCTCTCCGTCGCCGAGAACGTGCTGCTGTCGAACGCCGGCACCGCCGGATACCTCGGCCGGTTGCGGCGGCGCGACGCGGAGCGGATGCTCAGCCGCTTCGATCTTCCCATCGACCTCGACCAGCCGGTCTCGAGCCTGTCGCCCGGGATGCGGCAGCTCCTCGAGGTCGTCCGGGCGCTCGCTCACGATCCACGGGTCCTGCTGCTCGACGAACCGACCGCCACCCTCGACGCGGAGAGCATCGCCCGGTTGGAGGGCCTCGTCGCGCAGGCGACGGCGGGCGGGGCTGCGGTGCTCTACATCAGCCACCGGCTCGACGAGGTCGAGCGGATGGCGGACGAGGTCACCGTCCTGCGCGACGGTCGCACCCAGGGCACCTACCCGGGCGGTGACTGGTCGGTGCCGGAGATCGTCAACCTCATGGTCGGTGCGTCGATCGAGCTGACCTTCCCGGACAAGCGGCCCCCGAGCGGGGAGGCACCCCGGCTCGAGGTCACCGACCTGACCGGGCCGGGGTTCGGTCCCGTCGACGTCGCGGTCCGACCCGGTGAGGTCGTCGGCATCGCCGGGGCCGAGGGCAACGGGCAGCGCGAGCTCGTACGGTCGCTCGTCGGGCTGCGACCCACGACCGGCGGGCGCGTCGCGATCGGTGGGCACGAGCGGTCGATCGGGAACCCCCGGGCGGCGATCGATGCCGGACTGCGCTTCATCAGCGGCGACCGCGTCGCCGAGTCGATCTTCACCGAGCTCTCGGTGCAGGACAACGGCACCGCGCCGGTGCTCGACCGGTTCGCGACGCTTGGCGTCGTCCGGGCGAGACGCGAGCGTCGGGCGTTCGGTGATGCCGCCGACGCGCTCGGCATCGTCGCCGCCAGCCGCGACCAGCCGATCCGCGACCTCTCGGGCGGCAACCAGCAGAAGACCGTCATGTCGCGCGCGCTGCTCGATCCGGCGGAGGTTCTCGTCGTCGACGAGCCGACCCAGGGCGTCGACGCGATGGCACGGCTCGAAATCTACGGCGCCCTGCGCGCGCAGGCCGACCGCGGGACCGCGGTCATCGTGTGCTCCTCCGACTCGCTCGAGCTCGCCGGGCTCTGCGACCGGGTACACGTCGTCTCGCGCGGCGTGGTGACCGAGACGCTGAGCGGCGACGACTTGACCGAGGGGCGGATCGTCAAAGCGTTCGTGTCGACCGAGGGACGCGACACCCGACAGGTCTCGGGGGCGCAGGAGGATCGGCGCTCGCGGGTCCGTGACGCGATCGCGGCGCCGTGGTTCCCGCTCACGGCGCTCATCGCCCTGTTTGTCATCGTCGCCGGCTACACCGAGATCGACTCGGGCGTGTTCCTGGAGCCGTTCAACCTCACGAGCCTCGTGGCGTTGAGCCTGCCGCTCATCGTCGTCGCGATCGGCCAGCAGGTCGCGCTGTTGGCACGCGGGTTCGACATCTCGGTCGGGGCGATGATGACCCTCACCGTCGTCGTCGCGTCGTTCCACGTCACCGGCGACGCGTTCGTGGGACTCGTCCCCGGGCTGCTGCTCGTCGTGGTCATCGGCGCCGCCGCTGGGCTCGTCAACGGCTTCGTCGTCCGGGTGCTGCGGGTCAACGCGATCATCGCGACGATCGGCATGCTCGGGATCCTAGGGGGCATCGCGCTCATGGCCCGCCCGACGCCCGGTGGCGTGGTGAGCCCCGAGCTCACGCGCGTGCTGCTCGCCGAGGTCGGCTGGATGCCGGTCGCTCTGCCGGTGATCCTCGTCATCGCGATCGCGATGCAGGTGGTCCTCATGCGGACCGGTGCGGGTCTGAGCCTGCGGGCGTCCGGGTTCGACGAGGAGTCGAGCCTGCGCCTGGGGCTGCCGGTGACGGCGATCAAGCTCGGCGCATTCGCGGCCTGCTCGGCGATCGCCGCGATCGCGGGGCTCTTCCTCGCCGCGCAGACCGGCGTCGGTGACGCCAACGTTGGCGGATCGTACGCCCTGTTGTCGTTCGCGGCCTGCGTCATCGGCGGGGCGAGCCTCGCCGGCGGTCGGGGGTCGTTCGTCGGCTGCGTCATCGCCGGGCTGTTCCTCACGCTGCTCGTCAACGTCGCCCCGATCCTCCAGATCTCGCCGGCGTACAGCCAGTTCGTGACCGGCGTCCTGACGCTCGTCGCGGTCCTCGCCTACACGCTCAACCGTCGCGGGGGCACCGCGTGAGTGGGAACCGTGCCGTCGCCACCGTCGGGCGGCGGCGACGCCGATCCCCCGTGCACCGCACGGCCGCCCACGACCTTCCCATCCCCCCGTCCCCCGCGACCCACAGGAGGCCCCATGTCCTTGGAGGATGATGTCCGTCGGTTGGTCGATCGCCAGGCGATCATCGACCTGAACCACCACCTCTGTCACCTCATCGACACGTTCCAGATCGACCGGATCGGGAGCGAGGTCTACGCCGAGGACGGGTCGGACGACCATGGTGTCGGGCCGGTGCGCGGCCGCGCCGCGATCGGTGCCTGGTACGCCGATTCGACGGCGAACATCGCGGCGGTCGTGCACAACATCAGCAACGCGGTCGTCGAGCTGCACGGGGACGACCGCGCGACGATGCGCTCGAACGTCACGACCTGGACGTGGACGATGGCCAACGCCGACGGCGATCCGCTCCGCAACGCCGACTACGCGCTGTCGTTGGGCTACGTGGACGAGCTCACGCGCTACCCGGAGGGGTGGCGGATCGACGCCCGCGTGCTCGTCTCCAACACGTCGAAGACCGGCGATGCGGCGATCCTCGCCGCCGGCACGCTCCCGACGTCGCAGTCGGGGATCCACGGGCTGGCCCGTCGCCGTCCGCCCGGGGCGCCGACGGCATGAGCGCGCCGTCGACCGGTCACGGCACCGACTGCCCGAGACCCCCGACGGGGGATCGTGCCCTCGACGGGACGAGCGTTCCGCCGCCCGGTGGGCCGCTGGTGCTGCGGGGCGCGGGCGAGGTCACCACGCGGGCCGGACGAGAGCTCGGCGTGAGCGCATGGACGCGCGTCGGACAGGACCGGATCGACGCGTTCGCCCGTTGCACCGGTGACGGGTACTGGCTGCACACCGATCCGGTGCGCGCAGCCGAGGAACCGATCGGCTCAACGATCGCGCACGGCCTCCTGACGCTCGCGCTCGGCCCGGCGATGACCTACGAGATTGTGACGTTCGAGGGCTTCACCGCAGGCCTGAACTACGGCTACGAGCGAGTACGGTTCGTCGCGCCGGTCCCCGTCGACTCCCGGTTGCGGCTGAGGCTACGGCTGGCCGAGGCCGAGGAGACGGACGGGAACCTCCTCCTGCGCCTGGAGCAGACCTTCGAGCTGGCACACCAGGACCGCCCCGCGTGCGTCGCGGTCACGCTGCTGAAGCTTGTCGCTTGACGCGGACGGCTGCGGTGGGCGTGCGGGGAGGGCTGCGCGGCGGGCCGGAGACCGGCCGACCGAGATCGGGTCGGTCCACGGGCACCCCGGACGACCCGTTCCGGGGCGGGCCGCGGTTCGCCTCCTGGTCATCTACCTAGTCAGCTTGTAGGATGCTGTGCATGACGACGGTCGGCGTCCAAGAGGCCAAGACGCATCTGTCGCGGCTGCTCGAGCGCGCACTTGCCGGCGAGGACGTCGTGATCACCCGTCGTGGGCGTCCCGCGGTGCGGCTGACGCCGGTCGAGGCGCCGCGTCGGTCGTTCGCGAGCCTGCGCGGCACGGTGCCGGATCTGCGGATCGCGGAGGACTTCGACGATCTGCCGGACGACGTCGCGCGATCGCTCGGCGTCGTGGACTGACCGGCCGGCGCCTCACGGTGTTGCTCGACACGCACGTCGTCCTGTGGTGGATCCAGGGCGACGTCGGGCGGTTGTCGGCGTCGGTCGAGGAGCGGCTCATGAACCCCGATACCGAGATCGTCATCAGCGCCGTCGTGCCATGGGAGTGAGCGATCAAGCGGGCGCTGGGCAAGCTCGACCCGCCGCTGCCCGATCTGCTCGAGCGGCTGGAGACCACGGACGTGCGGTGGCTGCCGGTGACGGCTCGTCACGCCGACGCCGTCGGAGCGCTTCCGCTGCACCACCGGGACCCGTTCGACCGACTGCTCGTCGCGCAGGCCCGGGCGGAGGGCCTGCCGATCGTCTCGGTCGACCCGTGGGTGGCCGCCTACGACGTCGAGGTCCTGCGGTAGGCATCCGGTAGACGATGCGCGCCGGCGGGTCCGCAGGAACCGGCGCGCGATCCTCGGCCCGTGGAACGTCGGCCCGCTAGGCCAGATCCGCCACGACGTCGGCCAGCGGCTTCTTGATGCCGGTGAGGAACGGCAGCTCCTCGCGGGTGTGGCGGCGCGCTTCAGCGGCGCGCAGGTCGCGCATCAGGTCGACGATCCGGGTGAGCTCGTCGGCCTCGAACGCCAGCAGCCACTCGTAGTCGTTGAGGGCGAACGCGCTGATCGTGTTGGCGCGCACGTCCTTGTAGCCGGCAGCGAGCATGCCGTGGTCGCGCAGCATCGTGGCGCGCTCCTTCGGATCCAGCAGATACCAGTCGTAGGAGCGCACGAACGGGTACACGCACAGGTACTTGCGCGGGTCGGTGCCCTCCAGGTAGGCGGGCACGTGCGCCTTGTTGAACTCGGCCTCGCGGTGGACGCCGATCGACGTCCACCACTGGTCCAGGTCTCGGCCCAGGTCGGTGCGGTTGAAGCGCACCAGCGCGTCCTGCAGCGCGTCGGCGCTCGGGCCGATGAGCCACAGCATCAGATCGGCCTCGGCGCGGAACCCGACGGTCGAGTACGAGCCGCGGAGGATCGCGTCGCCGCCGGTGAGGGCGGCCTCGGCATCCTTGGCGAGCAGCGCGAGGTCGCCGTCGGTGACGCCGCTCCCGCGGGCGGCCGACCGCAACTTGAACGACGCGTACATCGCGTAGACGTTGACGAAGTCCTTCTGCTCGCTCATGGCTCCGTCGACCATAGGGCCTGACCGCCCGAGGCGCCGGGCCCTGGGCGCCTTCGCTCGGCATCTTCACCCTCCCGCCGTCGGGTCGATCGGGCACAATCCCGGCCGTGTCCCGTCCCTTCTCGCTCGTCGTGCTGCTCGTCGCCCTCGCGCTCGGCGGCCCGTCAGTCGCGCAGGCGGCGGAGCCACCGAACCAGAACGACCCGTGCTCCCGGGCGGGCCGCAACACCTGTGACACCAACGGCTTCGGCACGTACGAGCGCTACCGCTACGGCCTGCGGTGGTTCGGCAACTTCCGCCGCGCCATCCCCGACGTCACCGACTCGGCGTTCTGCATCGACCTGCGGTTCTGGTACCCGTCGAAGGCGTTCGACTACCGCAAGCGCGACATCGCCGGACTGCGCAACAAGGACGGCCGCAAGGTCTCCACGACGAAGATCCGCCGGATGTCGTGGGCGCTGTGGAACCACGGTCGCTCCAAGAGCAAGCGCGAGCAGGCGGCGGTGATGCTCTACGTCCACGGGCTGATGGGCGACGGCGCCCCGGGCGAGGTCGACCCCCGCGCGATCGGCGTGAAGGCCCGTCACGACCGGATCGCCCGCGACGCCCGCCGGTACGCCGGCCCGTACCGGATCGAGGTGAAGGCGCCGACCGGGGCGACCGTCGGCGACCGGTTCTCGGCCACGATCCGCGTGCGCGCGGCGTCGGGGGCGCTCGTCCCGCGGGTGCCGATCGACCTGAAGGGCTCGACCGGCGCATCGGGGATCCCGGGCAAGGTCACCACCAGCCGCAAGGGCATCGCGCGGGTCACGTTGACGGCGACCGATGTCGCCGGCATCCAGCTCAAGGCGAGGACCGACGCCCTCGCGGCGACCGCGCCCGACCTGTACGTCCCGACCCGCGGGGCGTCCGCCCGCAGCGGGCAACGGCTCGTCGTCCCCGCCAAGGCGACCGTCGAGGCGGCCGCGAGCACCCGCGTGTCGCCCGCACGGGTCAAGGTCACCACGAGCGCCACCCCCAAGACGGTGCTGCTCGGCGAGCCGAACAACGATGCGATCACGATCGCCGGCGCACCCACCGGCTGGAAGGCCCGCGTCACGGTGCGGCTCTTCGGGCCGGCCCGCGACCCCGAGGCGATCAGCTGCGACGGACCGCCGGTGGCCGAGGTGCACTACGACGCCGGTCCCGGTGAGTCCCAGGCCCCGCCGGTCACCGCGCCGACCGCCGGGTGGTACGGCTACCAGGTGATCGTGCCGAGCACCCAGTCGGTGATCGGTACGACGACCCCGTGCGCGGTGCCCGAAGAGCGGTTCCGGGTCGAGGTCCAGCCGCGCGTCCGCACCCAGGTCAGCGACGCCGTCGTCACGCCCGGCGCCCAGCTGCGCGACCGCGTCTGGGTTGAGGGCGTCGGTACCGAGTCGATCACCGTCAACGCTCAGCTCTGGGGCCCATACCCGGCGCGCGATGCGATGACCTGCGAGGGCACCCCCCACTGGTCGGGATCGTTCGCCGCTCCCGGTGACGGCGAGTACCTCACCGATCCGGTCGGGGTCACCGTTCCCGGGTACTACACGTACCGCGAGGACACGCCCGCGGCCGGGTTCGCCCGTGCGTCGCAGACCGCGTGTGGCGAGGCGACCGAGACGTCGATCGTCCGCGGCACCCCGCGGATCGTCACCCAGATCAGCAAGCAGGACACGGCCGTCGGCGCCGACGTCACCGATACCGCCGTCGTCACCGGCCTCGGACGGCTGAAGGCCGACGTCAAGGCCGAGCTGTGGGGCCCGTACCCCTCGCGCGACGCGATGACGTGTCAGGGCACCCCGTACTGGCAGGGCACGTTCACCGCCGACGGTGACGGCAGCTACGTGACCGCGCCGGTCAAGCTCGAGCAGGCGGGCTACTACACCTACCGCGAGGAGATCCTCGCGTCGGACGCCCACGACGGGTTCAAGACCGAGTGCGGTGAGGCAGCCGAGACGACGATCGCCCGGGCGGCACCGAAGGTGCGCACGCGCGTGTCGAGCCAGGTCGTACGGCCCGGGTCGCGGATCTTCGACCGGCTGACCGTCAGCGGCCTGGGCAAGACGCCGGCCAGGGTCGAGGCCGAGCTGTTCGGCCCGTTCGCGACCCGGGCGGCGATCCGGTGCACCGGCACGCCGTACTGGAAGGGCACCGTGAACGTCACCGGCGACGGTGACTACACGACGGCACGGGTGCGGGTGGCCAGGGCCGGCTTCTACACGTACCGCGAGCGCATCGCGGGGTCCGAGGCCAACCGCGGCGCCGTCACCGCGTGCGGTGAGGAGTCCGAGACGGCACTCGCCCAGCCCCTGATCCCGACCGACAGCGCCGAGCCGGTGGACGACCTGCGGGACGACGCGACGGCCTCGGCCGACGGGTCCCGTCCGACGTCGCTGCGGTTCGACCGCCTGCGGATCCGTGCGACCGTCGCGCCGGTCAAGATCGACACGGACGAGGGGATCCTGCACGTGCCCAACGACATCCGGCGTGCCGGGTGGTGGGCCGACGGGGCCGCGCCCGGCGGCAAGCGCGGGACGACGCTCATCGCCGGTCACGTCGACAGCGCCAAGCGGGGTGCCGGAGCGTTCTTCCGCCTGGGCAGCGCCCGCCGTGGCGACACGATCAGGGTGCGCAGCGCCGACGGCCGAACCCGCCGCTACCGCGTCACGTCGGTACGGCGGGTGGGCAAGAACCGGTTGCCGTCGAGCATCTTCCGTCGAACCGGCAAGCGGCGCCTGGTGCTCGTCACGTGCGGCGGGCCGTTCGACCGGCGCTCCGGGCACTACCGCGACAACGTCGTGGTGACGGCGACGCCGCGGTAGCCGGGCTGGTGGGCGGTGCGGCCCGTCGAGGCCGCACCGCCCACCGACTCAGCCTCGATCCACCGTTCTGTCGGGGCGGTGGATGAGGATGACCTCCCAAGCGGGGCTTGGTAGCGACAGATAGCGGCTGTCGCGGCTCCGCTCGGGAGGTCACCCACATGGTGCACGACCACGCGGTCGTTTCGTTTGATGATGAGCGGTCGGTAGCGAACGCCGGCGTGATGCTCCCCGCGATCCTCGCCAGCAGGCTCGGGATCGTCGATCTGGTCGATCGGTGGCTGTCGCTCGGCGACGTTGCGGGTGCGGCGAACGTCGGCCGAAAAGTCGCGTCGATCGTGCACGCGATGACGCTTGGCGCGGACTCGATCGACGACTGCGCGATCCTCAAAGCTGGCCAGACCGAAGCGGTGCTCGGGTTCGCGGCGCTGGCACCGTCGACGCTTGGCACGTTCTTGCGGGCGTTCACGTTCGGGCACGTCCGGCAGGTCGATCGCGTGTTCGCGGAAATGCTGCGCCGAGCCTGGGCCGCCGGTGCGGGCCCCGGTGATGGCCGGCTCGTGGTGGATGTCGATTCGTTCGTCGGCCAGACCCACGACTACGCCAAGGAGGGCACCTCGTACGGGTACTCCAAGGTCCGCGGCTACCACCCGCTGCTGGCCACCCGCGCGGACACCGGCGAGGTCCTCCACATCCGCTTCCGGAAGGGCTCTGCGAACACCGCCCGCGGCGTGTTGCGGTTCGTCGACGAACTCCTGCCGCGCCTGCAGCGCGCGGGTGCGACGGGCGAGAAGCTGCTGCGCGCCGATTCGGGGTTTTGGAACACCAAGCTGATGGCCAAGCTCGAGGCGGCGGGCTGGCTGTATTCGATCGGCGCGCGGATGCAGAAGCCGATCCGTACGGCGGTCGAGACGATCGACGACGATGCCTGGACCAGGCTGAAGGAGTACCCGAAGACCGGGGTCGCACAGATCGCGGAGACGACATTCAAAGGCCGCCGCCTGATCGTTCGCCGCGTCCGGCTGCTCGGCAAGCAGGACGAGATGTTCCCTGAGTGGCGGCACTTTCCGTTCTTCACCAACCGCACCGACCCGATCGATGTGGTCGAGGCGGAGCACCGCCAGCACGCCGTCGTGGAGCTCGCGATTCGCGACCTCAAGGACCAGGGCTTGGCGCACTTCCCGTCCGGCCGGTTCAACGCCAACGGCGCATGGACCGTCCTTGCTGCGTTGGCGCACAACCTGCTGCGCTGGACCCAGACCTTGGGGCTTCCGGGCACCACGGTTCGGACCGCCCGGACGATCCGTGACCGGCTGCTCTCGGTGCCCGGCCGGCTGACCCGCCACGGCCGCCAGATCAGACTCTCGATGCCGGCGCGGTGGCCATGGGAGACGCAGTTCCAGGACGCGCTGAAACGGCTACGCGCACTCGCGCCGCCAGGCTGACCCGGCGCGGGACCTCATCCATCGACGTGTAATACCCGCCGCGGGCGCCCCTGCCCGCGAACACCCCGGCGATCGCGTTTCGGGCGCTCGAACCGGTCGAGAACGACCTCACCGACCCGATCGAGGACCGCTTCGCGGCCCTCGATCATCTTGAACGCCCCAGATCCGGCAATCCAGGCCCTCCCCGAATCGAATCGGTGGATTCAGGCTCAGGACGCGCCGATCGACACCGACGTCTCGATCTGCAGGCTGTTGCCGAGGCTGGGGCCGCTCTCCTCGGCCGAGACGACCATGACCACGGTGTCGCCGGCCGCGAGCGGGACCGAGAGGCCGGTGCAGGTGCCCTCGACCGTGTCGCCGACCGTGACCGGGTCGGACAGAGGCGTCGTGATGCAGGTCGCGCCCGGAACCGGGGTCAGCGGGCCGCCGTAGGAGCTCGCGGAGTACAGCGTGGCCTGCAGGTGGATCGTCGAGCCGACCAGTGGCGGGGGCGTACTCGTCCGGGCGCCGAGGCGGATCGAGGTGATCGTGATGTCGGCGGGGACGATGGATGCGGCCTTGGCGATCGGCTCCTCGAACGGGATCGTCGGCCCGAGGATCGGGATCGTCGTCGACGACGTGCCCTGCAGGGGTAGCACGAGGCCGGTGCCGGCGAGTCCCCCGAGAATGGTCGAGATGGCGCCGGAGCCCGTTGCGGTGGCGAGGAACGGGCCGGGAGATCCGACGGGGCCGGTTGCGCCGATCGGGCCGATCGGGCCGGCGGGTCCGTCCGGTCCGATGGCTCCGGCGGGTCCGATCGGTCCGGGGGGTCCGGTCGGTCCGGCGGGTCCGTTCGGGCCGGCCGAACCCGCGTCGCCCTTCGGGCCCGTATCACCGTTGGAACCGGTCGCACCGGTGTCGCCCGCGGCTCCGGCCGCTCCCGCCGCGCCGCCACCGGTGGGGAGGACGCCGGGTGCGAAGTGTCGTGTGCGGAGGCTGCCGTTACGGATCTTCGATGCGGTGATCGCGCCGGCCTTGATCTTGTTGCCGGTGACGGCGTGGGTGCCGAGCTTGGCGTTGCGTACTGCGCGGTCGGCGATGTGGTGGCTCTTGACCTCGCCCTTGGAGAGCGAGACGGCGGCGTAGCTGGTGCCGCCGAGCGAGACGAAGAGGGCAAGGCCTGCCATGACGGTGGCGGGCGAGGGTCGGCGGGTGCGCCGATCGTTCGGTGGGGGTGATGAGGCAGGGGTCATGCGAGGAGATTCCTCCTCGAGGCGCCGTCGCGCAAGCAGGGGCGCTGGTCACGGGTTTCGGTCTACCGCGCGACCGAGCGGGAGGCCTAGCGTCCGGCGCCTACCCGGACAGACGTTCGGGGCGCTCGGCGGCCGGCGCCATGGGGTCACGGCCACCGCGTGCGCACGCTCTCCGGGACGCCGAACTGGCGCGAGAAGGAGCCGTGGTACCCGATCGATGCCCCCGGGAGGACTCGAACCTCCAACTCAGCGCTTAAAAGGCGCGTGCGTTGCCATTACGCCACGGGGGCCGTCGAGCCAGTCTAGGTCACCTGCGGCGACGCCATCGGTCGACCGTGGCGAAGCGGTCCCGACGACGGGCGCCCACGCGCGGGGGAGACTCCGATCGGTCCCCGTCGCGACGCCGTCGATCTTGGCGGGGCCCGACCCTTCGCCCGCCGATCGTCACCGCCGATGCCCACTTCCCGCCGTCTGCTCCTCGCCACCACGCTCGCGCTGGTCGCGCTCCCCTCGACCGCCGCGGCGGCCCCGACGCTGGAGGGGACCTTCGCCCTGCCCGCCCAACCCCGGCAGCTCGCGGCCGGTCCCGACGGCAACATCTGGGTCGCCCTCGGCGACACCGCCCCCGATATCGCCCGGGTGACCCCGGCCGGGACCGTCACCGGGTTCGACGCGGTGGGCGTCGCCTTCCCGGTCGGGATCACGAGCGGCCCCGACGGTCGCCTGTGGGTGACGCAGAGCGGCGGCGTGGCGCGGATCGACCCGGCGAACCCGGGTGCGGCCACGACCTTCGCCCTCCCCGACATCGTCGACCCGCGCCGGATCGTCGCCGGCCCCGACGGCAACCTCTGGACGGCCAGCGGCGACAAGGTCCTGCGAATTCCGCCGGCCGCCCCGCTCACCGCCACAGCCTTCACCGTGCCGGGCATGGGCGCACGCGGGATCGCCGCGGGCACCGACGGGCACCTGTGGATCGTCGACGCCGGCGGGCAGCGCCTGGTGCGGATGGCCCCCGACGGGACCTTTGCCACGACGCCGATCGGGGGCCTCCCGCAGGAGGTCGCCGCCGGGCCTGCGGGCCAGGTTGCCTTCACCAACCCCGATGGCGCCCACCGGGTCGGCCGATTCACCTTCGGCGGGGCGGTGCAGGAGACCGCGACCGGCACCGTCGACCCGTTCGGGATCGCTCTCGGTGGCGACGGCGCGTACTGGACCGCCAACTTCGCCGGCCCGTCGATCGGCCGGATCGCCACCGATGGGACCTACTCGACGCTGGCGATGCCCGCGGCGTCGGGGCCGCGCTTCATCACCGCGGGACCCGGCGACACCCTGTGGGTGGGACTGGAGACCGCCAACGCCGTCGCCCGGGTAACCGGCGTGACACCGCCGAGCGCCGGCGGAGGGGGTGGCGGTGGCGCAGGAGGGGGCGGAGGCGGGGCCGGCAACCCGGTGCCGGCCGTCGACGCGACGGCGCCGCGCATCACGAGGGTGTCGCTGTCGCGGCGCACGTTCCGGGCCGGCCGGCGCCTGGCTCCGGCGCGACGCGGCCGGCGGGGCGTCGGCACGCGCGTGCGCCTGACGCTGTCGGAGGATGCCCGGCTGCGGGTCACCGTGGAGCGGATCACGGTTGGGCGCCGGCGCGGCGAGGCGTGCGTCAGGAGCACGCGTGCCCGGCGGCGCGCGCGGAGGTGCGCGCGGTACGCGCGGGTGGGCACGCTGAGCCGGCGCGGCACCGCCGGCGTCGACACCGTGCGGTTCACCGGCAGGCTGAAGGGTCGTGCGCTGCGCGCCGGGCGCTACCGCCTGCGGATCGTCGCCACCGATGCCGCGGGCAATCGCTCGAAGGAGCGCCGGGCACGGGTCCGGATCGTGCGGCGCTGAGCGCCACGTCCGGGGCGGGGGCGCCATGGATCGCGGGCCGGGCCGATGTCGTCCGTGCCGTCGGGTCGACTCCGGCCACCGCCCGCGCCCCTCTACACTGTGGCGTCCCGCCCCCATGGTGTAGCGGTTAGCACGTCAGCCTTTCACGCTGGTAGCAGGGGTTCGATTCCCCTTGGGGGTACTGCGTTCCGGGCCGTTCGGTGGTGTGGCTCGGCTAGGTCCTCGTCGTGGGCGCGTCAGCCGGCGCGGCCGTCGGCGACCAGGACGACAGCCTCCTCGAGCTTGACCTGGCGGAGCTGGCCGAAGAACGGGGCGCGCGACAGCGGATCCTGCGGTGCGGTGAGACGACTTATGGCCTCCTCTGGTGAGACCCCAGCGTCGGTGGCAGCGCTGAGGATGTCTGCCATGGCGTCGAGGAGCAGGTTGGCGTGGGCAGCGCGGCACTTGATCTCGGGAGGTTCGCGGTGAGCATGCAAGCTTCGCGCGACGCTGGCGAACGACGTCGCCCACTGCGTGGCGAGCGCCTCTGCCGTTCCCTGTTCGTCAGGGATGGCAGCCGGCGAGAGCGCCGTGTCGTACACACTCAGGATCCAAGCGATGGTGTGCCTGATGCTCGTCGTGTCGGGGCGAAGGTTCGCGGGGATCGGGAACGGCACACGACGCTCGCCGACGAACAGCGTGCGTCGGGCGACGTCAATCTCGAACGCGACGGCTGATATCAACATGATCCACGGTACGCGCCTGAGATGACGGTTCCCGGTGGGCGGCGCGACGAGGCGACGACTCGGCTGGGGTACGCTGCCGGGTACCGATGTTCGACATGCGAGAACTGGCTGTCGCGGAGCTCCCGCCGCTGGCACCGGTCGAGGAGCGGGCGTTGCGGCTGGTCGCCGAAGGGCTCGCACCGCGGGACGTCGCGACACGCGTGGGCCTGCCGGAGGATGCGGTGTACCGCCTGGTTGGGTGGGCGCTGGAGGAGATCGAGCCCGAGCCCGGGGGCCGGACGATGGCGGACGTCCATCACGAGCGGGGCAGCCGCCCGGCGACGACGACCGAGGTCGCCGCGTTCGAGCAGGAGCTCGGCGCGTCGCTGCCCGCTGACGGCGAGGGCTGAGCACTGGTGGGCCCGTCGGGCGCACCCGTCCACTTCGACGACGCGCTGTTCGCTGCCGATCTGGCTCGGACCTCCGAGCGGGGACGCGAGGTGCTGCGGGCCGCGCGCACCCGGCTGGAGCGCACCGGCGTCGCAGCGGCCGAGCGCCGGTCGTGTCGGGCCGCCCATCCGTCGGGGACCGATCTACCGGGCTGCGTGAAGGTCTACGTGCCCGACGTCGACGCCGTGCCCGCGCATCGGCGCTGCGCGCCGTGCGGACCCATACCGCAGACCTCACCCGTAGGCGAGGGCCAGGATCGGGCGCTCGCCCACCTCGATGCGGCGGTGGTTGACGAACGCGGCGGCGTCGAGCAACGCGGCGTGGATATCGGGGCGCCGCGTGCGCAGGCCGTCCATCCCGACGAGGTGCAGCGTCAGCACGTCCCCGACCACGACGGCCGAGGTGCCGTCGTCCTCGTCGACGGCCGTCAGGCAGTCGATCCAGGCGTCCATGTTGCGCCCGTAGCCGTCCATGAAGCCGAGCGTCCGGGCGAACACGTCGTGGAACGCCTCCCAGTCGTGCACCTGTGACACGTCGACGTCGATGACCGGCACCGGGGCAGCCTATGCGGCCGGCCGGTCAGCGGCGGCACGTGACGCGCGGCTGGTTCGGGGCGGAGGCACCAGCCACGGGGCGGAGGTACCAGCCACGGGCGGGCAGTGGTCGTGAGGGCTCACCGCGGGTTCGCCGGCGGACGTCCGTGGGTATGGGAGGCACATGACCGATGGCGACCGGATGGAGCAGGACGACCACGCGGCGCGGTTGCACGCCCGTCGCCGGGCAGAGCAGGCCCCGCTGGAGGAGGCCGGGGAGGGCGAGTCCGAGGGCTTCGAGCTGGCCGAGAAGGAGCTGATCGAGCACGCGTCGCACGGTGACCAGCACTCCACCGACCCGATCTACCACGACCGAGGCGAAGCACCCGACGAGCAGTCGACCGCCGCGTCGGGCGACGCCGACGACGTGCGGCCCGAGGACCTCTGACCGACCGCGACCGAGCCGGGGGCGGACCGGGAATGGCTCGGGCCGCGCCAGACCTGGGCGCGCCCCGAGCCGCGGACGCGGACGCGCTACCAGTGCACGCCGCGCGTGACCCGGGCGAACGCCTGACCGGCCCGCGTCAGCTCCTCCTCGCCGACCGCGGGCGGCAGGCTGCGCGTCGACGTGCTCCCCGCCGCCTGCGCCGCCTTGGAGTCGGGGAAGAGCTGGTAGCCGCGGTTGCGCAGGATGTCCATCAGCTGCGGGTTGATCGCGTCGACGAACGCCGCGGCGTGCCCGATCGGCGATCCGAGCCGCCGTGGACGGTGCACGATCCCGCTGGTGATCACCGCGGCCGCCTGCTCCGGCGACAGCGTCGGCACGCGGTCGTACGCCTTGGTCGGCGCGAGCATCGGCGTCCGCACGAGCGGCATGTGGATCGTGGTGAACCGCACGCCGTCGGAGTGCGCCTCGGCCTGGACGGCGTCCGACAGCGTGTCGAGCGCGGCCTTCGACGCGATGTAGGCCCCGAACCGGGCGGCGCGCGCCTGGACGCCGATCGAGCTGATGTT
Source organism: Solirubrobacteraceae bacterium (assembly GCA_050252545.1). Taxonomy (GTDB): domain Bacteria; phylum Actinomycetota; class Thermoleophilia; order Solirubrobacterales; family Solirubrobacteraceae; genus Patulibacter. Next base: position 7,761 of record JBFWKS010000009.1, on the reverse strand, counting down.
GATGACCTGGCCCTCGCCGCGCTCGCGCATCCCCGGCAGCAGGCGCAGGATCAGCCGGACCGGTGCGAAGTAGTTGAGCTGCATCGTCCGCTCGAAGTCGTGGAAGCGGTCGTAGGACAGCTCCATCGAGCGACGGATCGAGCGGCCCGCGTTGTTGATCAGCACGTCCACCCGCCCGTGCTCGTCGAGCACGCGATCGCAGAGCGCGTCGATCGCGTCGTAGTCGGTCAGGTCGCAGGAGTACGCGAACGCGGTGCCGCCGTCGGCCTCGATCTCCGCCTGCGTCTCATCGAGCGCCTCCTGTCCGCGGGCGACGAGGAGGACGGTCGCCCCGGCCCGGCCCAGCTCGAGCGCCGTCGCCTTGCCGATCCCCGACGAGGCACCGGTGATGACGATGACCTTGCCGTGGACGGTGTCCTCCAGCGTCCTCGTCCCGTTGACGATGCGGTCGACGAGGTTGAACGCGTACAGCGGGCGGAAGCGCCCGGCGTTGCCGATCGGGGTGTTCGCGACCCGTCCGACGGTGTCGACGGGCTTGGAGACGAGGCCGCCGAGGCGAGGGAGTCGTGGAGCCATGCCCGTCAGCCTATGCCGCCCGGGCCGTGCCGGGAAGGGCATCCGCCCGGTCGCCCTCCCGGATCCGCGCCGGGACGCCGACCGTGGCCCTGCCGGGGGTCGTCCCGCCGCGCTAGATGCCGCGCAGGAGGCCGCCGTCGACGGGTAGCGCGGCGCCGGTGATGTAGGCCGCCTGCTCCGAGCAGAGGAACGCGGCCGCGGCCGCCATCTCCTCGGGGCGACCCAGGCGCCCTGCGGGGACGTTGGTGCGCGCCTGGGCCTCGGCCTGCTCGAGCGACCCGTGCGTCACCGCCAACCGGTCGGTGGCGATCCGGCCGGGCAGCAGGCAGTTCAGGGTGACGCCGTCGCCGGCGACGCGGCCGGCGAGGGTCTTGAACGCGGCCAGCGCCGCCGACCGCTCGGCGTTCGACAGGACGAGGTGGGGCATCGGCTCGCGGACCGACGACGACATGACGTTGACGACCCGGCCCCATCCGCGCTGCTGCATCCCCGGCAGCACGCGCCGCAGGAGCGCCATCGGGCTGCGCACGAGGTGACGGTGGGCATCGTCCCACTGCTCGTCGGCGATCTCCAGGGGGTCACCGGTCGGCGGCCCTCCGGTGTTCACGACGACGATCTCCGGCGGCCCGACGGTCGCCTCGACCTCGTCGACGAGGTGGTCGGCGCCGGCCACGTCGTGCGTGTCCCAGGCCACCGCTCCCGCGGCGCCGATCTCCGTCGCCGTGGCGCTGGTCCGGTCGGGGTCGCGCGAGCTGACGACGACGCGGGCGCCCTCGGCCACGAGCGCCACCGCGATCGCCCGACCGATGCCGGCGGTCGCCCCGCCCACGATCGCGACCCGTCCCTGGATGCCGAGGTCCATCGGTGCAGTATCGCGGGCCGGTCGCCGGCCGGACGGCTCAGTCGCCCGTGGCCGTCGGGCGGGTCGGGCGGACGTCGGCGGGCGCCGGACGGGCTGGGGGATCGTCGGCGCCGGAGCGTGCGCGATCGCCGGGGCTCGCGGGCGCCCACCCCGGCGGGCCCACGAGGTACCCGATCCGGTCCCGGAGCGATCCGGCGCCGCGCAGGTCGCGCCACAGCGCGCCGTACTCGTGGAATGCCGCGCGCACGGGGTGGTAGGTCTCGATGTTGCTCGTCAGGCCGTAGCGCACGCGCTCGTCCTCGGGCTCGAACGTCCCGAACAGGCGGTCCCAGACGATGAGGATGCCGGCGTAGTTCTTGTCGAGGTACTGCTCCTGCGAGCCGTGGTGGACCCGGTGGTGGCTCGGCGTGTTGAGGATCGCCTCGAACCACCGCGGCAGCCGATCGATGAGCTCGGTGTGGATCCAGAACTGGTACAGCAGGCTCCACGACTGGGCCAGGAAGATCATCCACGGCTCGAATCCCACCAGCGGCATCCACGCCCAGTAGATGATCGTGTCCCAGCCGGTGACCGTCTGCCGCAGCGCGGTCGAGAGGTTGAAGTGCTCGCTGGAGTGGTGGACGACGTGGTTGGCCCAGAACAGCCGCACCCGGTGGGCGAGCCGGTGGTACCAGTAGTACGACAGGTCGTCGGCGAAGAACAGCAGCACCCACACCCACCAGGCGTCGGTCGGCAGGCTGATCGGCGACAGGACGAACAGCCCGGCGTAGGCGACGGCGACGACGAGCTTCCAGCCCAGATCGCCGACGACCTTGCCCAGCCCCAGCGAGATGCTCGTCGCGGAGTCCCGGGGGTCGTAGCCGAGCGGTCGGTGGTCGCCGGGAGCGCGGGACGCCGGTGGACGGTACGTCGCCGTCATCCACCGCGGTCGGCGGGACGGGCGGCCGGTCGTGGAGGGCGTCGACCGGCCGTCGGACGCCGCATCGTCGTGGTCGTGGCGGCCGGCGGCCCGCAGCAGCAGGAGCTCCAGCGCCAGGGCCAGGACGAAGAACGGGATCGCGGCGACGATGAGGTTGACCATGGCGGCGGGCTCGGTGGCGGATCGTGGATCGACGGCCGCGATCCGCGACCGATCTGGTTGTACCAGTTAGTGGTTGTACCAGTTGGCGGGTCCGCGGGCAAGCCCCGACGCGGGGGCGTCGCGCCTTGGCGGTCGTCGTGCCACGACGCCCGTGGCGTCTCGCTCCTGCGCCGTACTGGTACAACCACGCCGATGGCGATCGACCTCCGCCCGCTGCCCGAGGGCGTCCCGCGCTCGGAGGCCGTGCACGCCCGGCTCCGCGCCGCGATCCTCGCCGACGACCTGGGGCCGGGTGACGCGGTGCCGTCGGAGCGGGAGCTGAGCGAGGCACTGTCGGTCCACCGTCACGCCGTACGCGAGGCGCTCAAGCGGCTCGACCAGGCGGGCCTCGTCCAGATCTCGCACGGGGGGCCGACGCGGGTGCGCGACTGGCGGCGGACGGGTGGCCTCGACCTGCTGCTCGACATCGCGCTGGCGCCCGAGGCGCCTCCGCAGCACGAGCTGCTGCGCTCGGTCGTCGAGCTGCGTGCGGCGATCGGGATCGACGCGGCGCGCCGGTTCGCCGAGCGGGCCACGCCCGCCGCCCGGACGCGCGCGGCGGACCTCGCACGGTGGCTCGCCGACGACCTCACCACCGCGTCGCCGGATGTCGACGCCCGGGTCGATCGCTTCGTCGAGCTCTGGGACCTGCTCGTCGACGGCGCCGACAACCTCGCCTACCGGCTGGCCCTCAACTCGCTCGTGTCGGGGCTCGACCGGGTGCCGGGCGCCAACGCCGCGCTCGCGCCGACGGGCGACGACGTGGTGGCCCTGCGCCGACTGGCGACGGCGATCGAGGACCACGACGGTGACGCCGCCGCAGCGACGGTGCGCCTCACGCTCGAGCGGCCGCTCGAGGATCCGCAGGCCCTCCGGCGCATCGCCGACGGCAGCTGACCGACCGGGGTCGGCCGTTGGCCCCCGGCAGGCGATCGCTCGGTGGCGGCGGAGGTGCATCGGCCCGGCGGGCCTGCCCGCTACCCGCGCCGCAGCGGCACGTCGACCCACTCGATCCCGCCGTCCTCGGCGGTCAGGCGATGGCGACGCAACCAGCCCTCGAGCGCCGCCTCGGCCGGGCCGTCACGCGGGACGGCGAGCTCCACCGCGACCCCGGCAGGCCCGTACTCCCCGGTCCGCACGGCCACGTCGAGCGTGCGCAGCTCGTGCTCGGCACGGCCCGCGACGGCATGTGGCAGCCGCACCCGCAGGACGCTCCGGGGCTCACGTCGGACCCACGTCGCGGCGGCCAGTGCCCCGTCGGTCGCGGCCGAGTACGCACGAACCAGCCCACCGGCGCCGAGCAGCACACCGCCGAACCACCGCACGACCACCGCGGCGACGTCGGTCACCACGAGACCGTCGGCGCCGAGCGGCGTGCACCCCATGAGCGTCTGCAGCATCGGTGCGCCGGCGGTGCCGGACGGCTCGCCGTCGTCGTTGGATCGCGTCAACGCCCGTCGCGGCCCGAGCACGAACGCCGAGCAGTGGTGGCGCGCCGCGTGGTGGGCGCTGCGTAGCTCGGCCAGCAGCGCCCGCGCCGCCGCCTCGTCCTCGACCCGCCGCAACGTGCAGACGAAGCGGCTGCGACGGTCCTCGTGCTCGAAGGTGACGTCCGCGCCCGGCGCGAGCGTCAGGTGCGGCGGCCCGGCCGGATCGGCACCGCCGTCCCGGCCGCTGGGATCTCCGCTCATCGGTGGCGTGCGCCGCCCGTCATCGCGCTCACGTCCACGCCCGTCCGTACTCGGCCTGACGCGTGCTGAGCGTGTCGATGCCGATCCCCAGGCTGGCGAGCTTCAACCGGGCCATCTCGGCGTCCATCTCCTGCGGCACGCGGTGCACACCGGGCGCGAACCGCTCGCGGTCGACGGCCAGCGCCTCGACCGCCAGCGCCTGGTTGGTGAACGACAGGTCCATGACCGACGCCGGATACCCCTCGGCCGCCGCCAGGTTGACCACCCGACCACCGGCGAGCAGGTGCAGTCGTCGCCCGTCGACGACGTACCGATCGACCAGCGGACGGACCTCGGTCGACGGGCCGTCGGCGACGGCGGCGAGATCGGCGAGCGAGATCTCGACGTCGAAGTGCCCGGCGTTGGCGAGGATCGCCCCGTCGCGCATCACCCGGAAGTGCTCGGCGGTCAGGACGTCGCGGTTGCCGGTGACGGTGACGAAGACGTCGCCGAGCGCGGCCGCCTCGAGCGCGGGTGCCACGTCGAACCCCTCGAGCTTGGCCTCCAGCGCCCGTATCGGCTCGACCTCGCAGATCGTCACGGCCGCGCCCATGCCGCGCGCGCGGGCCGCGACGCCGCGCCCGCACGACCCGTACCCGATGACGACGAGCGTGCGCCCGGCGAGCAGCACGTTCGTGGCCCGCAGGATCCCGTCGAGCGCGGATTGGCCGGTGCCGTGACGGTTCTCGACGACCCGGTGGGTCTCCGCTTCGTGGACGGCCAGCACGGGGACGGTCAGCTCGCCGCGGTCGGCCATCGCCCGCAGGCGCAACGCACCGGCGGTGGTCTCCTCGGTGCCGCCGATCAGGCCACGGGCCGGCGGGTCGGCGTCGGTCGCGGCGGGGCCGGCGTCCGCGGGCGTCGTGTCACCCGGGCGACGGATCCCGTGCCACAGCGCCAGCAGATCGCCACCGTCGTCCATCGTGATGACCGGGGTGGGGGAGGCGTCCGGTGCCCCGAACGCCACCGTTCGCTGGTGGGCGAAGACCGTCGCCCGGTCGACGCTGCGCCGGGCGAACACGGCGGCGCCGTCGTCGACGACGAGCGCGGCGGCGACCTCGTCCTGGGTCGAGAGCGGGTTGGCGGCGGCGATCCACACCTCGGCACCGCCGGCCTGCAGCGTGCGCACGAGGTTTCCGGTCTCGGCCGTCACGTGCAGGCACGCCGCGATCCGGATGCCGGCGAACGGCTTCTCCCGCGCGAACCGCGCGCGGACCTGGGCGAGCACCGGCATCTGGGCGTCCGCCCAGTCGATGCGCGCCTCGCCCGCGGTCGCCAGCGACAGGTCCGCGACGTCGTGCGGCACCCGCGGAGGGCGGCGGCGCGGAGGGCGCCTGGAGGGCGGCGGCATCAGCTGTCGATCAGACGATCTCGGTGGCCTCGAGGACCCCCGACGGGTCGCTGCGCCCCGGCCCGGTGGGAAACGCCAGACGGAGGAGCCGGCCGCCGTCGACCGACACGTGGGCGACGATCGGCGGCACGACCGCGGCGGAGAGCTCGTCGAGCGCCTGCGCGACGTCGACGAGGCTCGGCCGCAGCCGGATCTTCCAGCTGTCGATGCTCCCGGCGGGCACGCGCGCCTTCTCGCGGCCCTCGACGCGGATGTCGAGCGGCCAGTCGATCACCGCGGCGACCCACACCCGTGGCAGGAACCGGGCGCGCTCCTGGAACGTCAGCACCCGGAACGCCGTCGCCAGGCCGAGCACGGGCACCATCGACCGCGAGTACGGGCCGATCTGGCCGCCGATCTGCGGAACCTGGATGTCCCGGAACGACGCGGTCTCGTCAAGGACGTGGCGGCCCTTGTCGGTGACCTCGAGCGTCTGCTGCTCGGCGACCAGCGTCCCGTTCCGGCGCTTGAACGTGACCGTTGCCGATCCCTTCAGCCGGCCGTAGGCCTCGCCCTCGATCGTCTGCACGAACGTCTTGTCGTCCTCGGCGCGGAGCGTCAACGAGCCGGTGCCGACCTCCTCGCCGTCGACCATCGCGCGGTAGTCGGTGCGCTCGGGCGCCTGGAGGTCGGGATCGGGCAGCGGCTCGTCCATGCGCGCATCATGGCGGATGGCGCTACCGTCCACCCGTGCTCCGCCGAGGCCCAGTACGCGCGGCCGGGGGGGTCGGCACCCGCGGCAGCCGGATCGGGTGGACGCTCGCCGCGACGCTGCCCGTGCTCGCGCTCGCCACGTCGGCCGCGCCCGCGGTCGGTGCGCCCGCCCTCGCCGGGAGAGCCTCCGCGGGCTCTGCGCCGCCATCCGCGGTGCGCGTCGCGACGTCCGCGAAGCGGGTCGCCGACACGACCGGCGACGCCGGGCAGCGGACCGCGGGCCCCCGCGTCACCGGGGGACGTCGCGTGCCGACGACGGTCGCGCCCTACACCGTGCAGATCGCGGTCGAGCCCGCCTCGTCGGACGACGGCTGGACCTGCACCGGTGCGCTCGTCGCCCCCGACCTCGTCGTCACCGCCGCCCACTGCGTCGTCGACGACCGCGGGGTACGGGTCGGACGTGGCGCGGTGGCCGTCGTCGCCGGCGCTTCCGACGCGTCGCCGCCGTTGCCGCTGACGGCCCAGCCGCGCGGTGTCGCCGAGATCCGCGTGCACCCCGTCTACGACCCCCGTCGCGACGCCGATGCGGCCGGCAACGAGCGCGGCGGCGACGTGGCGACGCTGCGCCTGGACACGGCGGTCGACGTCGGCGGGCCGGCCGTCGGCATGATCGACATCGCCCCCGAGCTCGCGCGGCCCGCCTACGGGCAACGCGTCACCGCGTACGGCTACGGCCAGCATCGGGTCGGCGTCGTCCCCGACGGCCGGCTCCGCACGACGAGCGGCCCCCTTCGCGACCCGTTCGGGCGCCGCACCTGCGGCTACGGCAACGAGTCGGTGGTCCTCTGCGCGGTCGCCGACGACGGATCGGTGTGCGCCGGAGACAGCGGCGGCCCGCTGGTCCTCGAGGGGGTGCGACCGGTGCTGCTCGGCGTCCTGTCCTACGGTCCGACCGGTTGCGCGCGCGGTGACGTCAACGTCTACACCGACCTGACCGCGCCCGAGAACCGGCGGTTCGTCCTCGGCGAGGACCGTCCGCCGCGGGCACCCCGCGGCGGCATCCGGGCCACGGCGTTGAGCGGTGGTCCGGTCCGGGTCGGCCGACCGCTGCGCTGCCGCAGCGCCGGCTGGCGCAACGCGCCCGAGCTGACCTTCCGGTTCACCGTCGGCTCGCCGCCGCGCGACCTCGCGGTCGGGGCGCGTACGTACACCCCGCGCCAGGAGGACATCGGCCGGCCGATCACCTGCCGCATCCGGGCGGTCAACGCCGGTGGCGCGGTCGAGATCCGTCCGCCCGCGATGTCGGGGGCGGACCCGACCGTGCGTCGGATCGAGCCGGTCCGCCGGGAGGTACGGGTCGCGCTGCGGGACGGCGGCGTCGCCAACCGGATCCTCGTGACCGTCGACCGGATCGACGCGCGTGGTGGCA
>JBFWKS010000008.1:0-39998 GCA_050252545.1 Solirubrobacteraceae bacterium | reverse complement strand
GGGGGTCCGGCGCTCCTCCTGCGTCGGGCGTGGGGTGTGGGCCGACGTGATCACGTCGGCAACCTAGCACGCGGTGGATCAAGCGATCAGCAAATGTTGATCGCTTGATCCACGGGTCCTGCGGGTCCTGCGGGCCCTGCGGGTCCCGACCTCGGCTGCCATGGCCTCAGGCGGCCGACCGAAGCCGCTCCGCACGGGCGGCGTCACCGCCAGGTGCGCGTGACCGTCCGGGTGCGCGTCGCGCCGCTGCCGTCGCGAGCACGGGCGGCGATGCGGATGCGGTAGCGGCCGGCGGGTCGGGCCTTCCAGCGCACGGTGCGGGTCTGGCGTGCCCTCGTCGTCCGGACGGTGCGACGCAGCACCCGCCTCCAGGCGGCCTTGCGGGTCGCGGTCGCCGCACGCCGGCGCTGCACCGTCACGGTGATCCGTGCCCGTCGCGACGCCCGCACCCGGACGGACCGTCGGGTCACCCGCACCCGGTCCAGGCGCAGGGTGGCCCGCGCCGTGGAGGGCTGCGGTCGCACCCGTGCCGTGCGCTCCGTGGTCACCCCGTCGGCCGCGTCGTCGGTGTGGGTGCGCAGCCGCAGGTCGCGGCCGTCCGCGGGGCCTCCGTCGACGACCGATCGCAGCGCGGACGTCGACAGACGCACCTCGCCCGAGCGTCCGGCGGCGAGGCTGAAGCGGGCGGCGCCGACGTCGGTGGCCCCGTCACCCATGGTCCGTGCCGACAGCGTGCCCGCGCACGGCAGCTGGGCGACCGGCGGGCAGCGCAACGGCACGGTCAGGCCGCCGTCGGGATCGAGCCGCAGCGCGCGGGTCGCGATCTGGGTCGTGCGTGCCCGCTTGGGACCGGCGGCCCCCAGCGGCGGCGGGGCCTGCGCGAACGCCAGCAGGCTCGGCAGATCGAGCAGCGACGAGACGATGTTCTGCTCCGCCTCGACCTCGGACGGATCGGTCGGTGGGACGTCGGTCACGTCCAGCCGCGCGGGGGACCGGATGGCACGGAGCGACGCGGCCAGCAGCGCCTCGCCTGCACCGCCGGTCTCCGGTCCGAACCGCACGACGACGAGGCCCTGGCTCGGGACGATCCACACCGTCTGGTCGCCGAGCCCCGAGATCCGGAACGCGTCCCGCGGCGCGAACGACGCGTACGGCGCGGCGGTCGTCTCGCGCGAGAGGATCCGCGGGTTGGTGCAGCTGTCACCCGCGTTGGTCCAGAACAGCAGCCCGTAGCAGCCGTTGGTCGGCGTGGCGCGCGGCACCTCGGCCATCCAGTCCTGGTCGAAGAGCCTGCTGCCGTGCCAGACGCCCTTCAGGAGCATCGCCTGACCGATCCGTCCCCAGTTGCGCGCCTGGGTGCGGATGCCCCAGAACGCGTCGGCGTTGCCCATCCGGTCGACGTTGATCCCGACCTGGGCGCCGTTGATCCCGAGCGGGGAGAGCACCTCGCGCCGCACGTACTCGGGGTAGCGCACGCCGGTCGCGCGGCTGACGATCTCGGCGAGCAGCGACAGCGGGACCTGCGCATACTCGAAGTACGTGCCCGGCGCGTGGTCGAACTCGAGCGTCAGCGCGTTGCGGACGTGGTCGTCGAACCCGAGCACGTTGTAGTCGCGCAGGAAGTTCCAGTGCAGACCGGTGTTCATCTGCATGATCCGGCGGATCGTCAGATCGCCGTGCTCGCGGTCGGCCTCGGGCACGATCGCGCCGACCCGATCGTCGAGGGTCAGCCGGCCCTGCTGGATCGCCCGTCCGACGGCGAGCGACAGGACGGACTTCGCCGCCGACCAGCTCTCCCACGGCGCGTCGGCGCCGTGGGTGTGGGTCTCGGCGACCTTGCAGCCGTACCGGTAGACGATGTAGGACCCGCGGTGCTGCTGGGCGATCGTCGCGATGTCGCGCCGCAGCGACGGACCGTCGACCCCCATCGCCTCGGGCTCGGCCGTGGGGAGGTCCCCGCCGGCACCGGGCTCCGCGCACCGCATCCCGGGGGCGGGCCCGGCGGCCGTGCTCGTCGTGGTGATCCCCAGAGCGAGCGCGACCGCCAGGACCCCCACCTGCCCGACCCGGCGCACCCGATCGCCGACCGTCGATCTGCGCAGCGTGCCGCCGACGGTCGACCCGCGCACCTGGCCCTCGATGCCGAACACGGCCGTCCTCACCCTCTCCATGCGAGGATCCTACCGCCGGTAGGGCTGCCGTGGGCGATTCGTGAACGACGGCGTTCTCCGTGACCGGGCCGCCTACCCCGGCCCCGCGAGCCGGAACCCGCGGTTGAGCAACGACGTGGCCTGCTTGCCGGGGTCCGGGGAGTGCAGCAGGACGACGGCCAGGCGCCGGCCGTCGCGCTCGGCGACGGCCACGATGCACCGTCCGGCGGCGTTCGTGAATCCCGTCTTCAGGCCGATCGCCCCGCGGTAGCCCTCGCGCAGCAGCGGGTTGTGGTTGTACAGCTCGACCCGCTTCTGCTTGTCGGGGATCCTCCGCACGACGCGGTACGTCCCGGCGACCTTCGCGATCCGTGGTCGGTCCAGCGCCACGCGGGCCAGGACCGCCAGGTCCTCCGCGCACGACCGGTTGCGGGCCTGCCGCTGGTACTTCGTCTCCTCGAACCCGCTCGGGTTGGCGAACTGCGTGCAACGCAGGCCCAGCGCGTCGGCCTGGTCGTTCATGCGCCGGACGAACGGCGCCATCGACCCGCCACCGACGTGCTCGGCGAGGGCGCGGGCCGCGTCGTTGCCCGACGCGAGCATCAGGCCGTACTGGAGCGTGTCGACCCGCAGCTTTCGCCCCGCGGGGAGCACGCCGACCGCGGACCCGGGCTGGTGCGCCGCCGCCCGGCTGATCCGCACCAGCTCGTCGGGCTCGGTGTGGGCGTCCACGATCAGCGACGTCATGACCTTCGTGATGCTCGCGATCGGGAGGGTGCGTCGCGAGGCGTGCCTCCACAGCACCTCACCCGTGTCCAGGTCGACGAGGATCCCCGCGCGCGGCAGCTCCTCGAACGTCTCGCCGACCGGCAGCACCAGCGACCGGTCCCCGGTCCACAGGCGCATCGGCTCGGCGAGCGGCGGATCCGGGACGGGGCCGTTGACCGCCTGTCCCGCGTGCGCGGTCGTCGTGACCTCGGGGTCGTCGCCGTCGCCGCCGATCGCCGCCCCGGGCCCCCCGATCGCGCACCCGGCGACGGCCACGGTCACGAGCCCGGCCGGCAGCAGCGATGAGAGCCCCCGCAACATCGCTCGAAAGCATGCCCGAAACGCCGGTCGTGGCGCGACGGTCGTACCGTTCCCGCATGTCCGCGACCATCGGCGTCTCCGAGATCACCCTGCGCAGCACCGACATCGACCAGCTCGGCCACGTCAACCAGGCCGTCTACCACCAGATGCTGGAGGAGGGCCGGGTGCGGTTCATGGTCGACGATCTCGGCACGCCGAGCACCGGCTGGGTGCTGGCGCGGACCGAGATCGACCACCGCTCGGAGATCCGCTACCGCGATCTGCGGGTGCGGGTCGAGACCTGGCTCATCAGGGTCGGACGGTCGAGCGTGCGGGTCGGGGCCCGCATCGTCACGCCGTCGGGCACCGTGGCGGCGGAGGCGGAGTCCGTCGTGGTCGCCTTCGACCTCGAGCGGCGCGCGTCCCGCACGATCGGGGACGAGGAGCGGCGGGGCCTCGAGGCCGCGATCGGCGCCTGAGCCGCCGCTCAGGAGCGCGCCGGCGTTCCGCTCTCGATCGTCGAGATCGCGTGGAGGAGCGTCTGGTTGAACGCCCCCGCGGCGGCGGTCACCGCGCCGTGGTCGCCGACGACGTCGAAGGTCGGCGCGTCGAGTCGGCTCGCGAGGTCGCGCTGCAGGCGCGGCGGGACCGACGTGTCCTGGGTCGTGACCATCACGGCGCTGGGCCCGTCGAGGCGGGGGAGCCACGGACGCGAGTCGAATCGGCCGAGCTCGCGGCCGGCCTCGGCCATGTCGCGGGCCGACCCGCGCGCCAGCTCGGCGGTGACCCACGCGGTGGTCCGGGTGTCCGGCAGGCCGTTGAGCTGCAGGCCATAGCGCCAGAGCGCGTGCGGGGCGAGCGACAGCGCGATCCCGACGATGCCCATCCCGGCCCACAGCACCCGCATCTGCGGCTCGCGCCAGTTGCTCGACGTGGCCCCGAGCACGACCGACCGGACCGTGTCGGGGTGGTCTCGGGCGATGATCTGGGCGATGGCGCCACCCATCGAGTAGCCGATGATCGTCGCCGGCGCCGCGTCGATCCGGCGCAGCACGGCCACGACGTCGTCGGCGCAGTCCTGGAGCCGGAACGGTTGGTGGGTGCGCAGCCCGCGCCCGTGGCCGCGGTGGTCGATCGCGAGCACCCGGAAGCCGGCCTCGTGGAGCGCGTCGTAGTTGGCGAACCAGTTGAGGTCGGCGGAGAACATCCAGCCGTGCAGCAGCATCACCGCGGGACGGTTGGCCTCGCCGGTGTCGCGCAGGAAGATCTCGCCCCGCCCGGGAAGGTGGAGGCTGCGGCCCGGGGGGAGCATCCGCGGCGGCTCGGCGACCGTGCTCGCCGCGGTGTGCCGGAAGCCGGCCGTGCGCGCGATCGAGGACAGGGCGCCGGACATCGGTCGCGGATTGTACCGGGGCCGGGGAGGGCCCCCGGCTGATTCGCGGCTGCGGGTCGCCGGCCGATACGGTCGCGTCGACGGCGCGCGCCGGAGCCACGGAGGAGACGGGAATGGGCAATCGAGGCGGACAGCAGGACGCATCGGCAGCGACGGTCGACGGGACCGACACCGCGAACGACGTGCCGACGCTGCGTCGTGCGGCGTCGGCCGTGGCGTCCCGGCTCGCCGATCGGCTCGGCGACACGGAAGCGGCCACCGACCTCGCCCTCCTGGTCGAGCTGGGAGCCGAGCTCGAGCTCCGCCAGCAGCGGGAGTTCGACCGGCGCGCCGCGTCGCTGCGATCGGTGCAGGCCGGCCTGGCCCGGCTCCGGTCCGTCGACTCGGCCCAGCGGCTGTTCGAGCAGGTGCCGGTCGAGCTCTGCGGTGCGTGCGGCTTCGCCCGCGCGGTGCTGTTTCGCGTCGACGGCTCGCGCATGGTCGTCGAGAGCGTCCACGTCGACGGCGATCGCGAGGCCGCCGACGCGTTCCTGGCGTACGCGAAGGACAACGACGTGGACCTGCGGGAGATGCTGCCGGAGACGGAGATGATGCGTCGTCGTGCGCCGGCGATCATCGAGGACGCTCGCCGGGACCGGACGGCTCATCGTCCGACGGTCGAGGCGTTCGACGTACGCAGCTACGTCTCGTCACCGGTGATGCCCGACGGCCGGGTCATCGGCTTCCTGCACGCCGATCACGGACCGGACGGACGCAAGGTCGATCCGGTGGACCGCGACACCCTGTTCGCGTTCGCCGAGGGCTTCGGGTACGCGTTGCAGCGCACGGTGCTCCGCGAGCGGCTGCACGCCCAGCGCGTGCATCTCCGACGGTTGCTGGACTCGACGGAGCGGACCGTCGATGCCCTGTGCGACGCCGACATCGAGATGGTGGGCGTGGGAGAGCAGGTCGTGCAGGACCACCCCAGGGCCGTGCCGTCGCTGATGGACGAGCCGCGGGTGAGCGTCCTGACGCCACGGGAGCTCGAGGTGCTGCGTCACGTCGCCGTGGGGGCGACGAACAACCAGATCGCCGAGCGCCTCGTCGTGTCGGAGGGCACGGTGCGCACGCACGTCAAGCACATCCTGCGCAAGCTGCACGCGGCCAACCGGACCGAGGCGGTCGCGCGTTACGCGCGGCTGCGCCAGACCGGCGACTGACGCACGTCGACCGCCCAGGAGCGGTGACCGGTCCGTGCGTGCGGAACGGGGGAGGGATATGCGCGGTTCGGGCGTGTCGTGGTGCGGGACCCCGGCCTAGGGTCGGAGTCACCCATGGACCGGACCGGGAGCGCCCCAGCATGAACGCGATCACCCCCATCGTGACCGACCTCAGCGATGAGCGCCTCTTCGCCGACGGGCCGCCACACGAGCTCTTCGCCCGTCTGCGGGCCGAGGCCCCGGTGCACTGGAGCGAGCCGGAGGACGGCCCCGGGTTCTGGTCGGTCACCCGCGCCGGCGACATCGCCGCCGTCAGTCGCGATACCGAGACGTTCTCCTCCCACGAGGGGGGCATCTGGCTGCACGAGGACACGCTCGCTCCGCTGGACGTGCTCCGCAACCTCCTGATCTTCAAGGATCCGCCGGAGCACACGAAGTACCGGCTCCTGGTGCAGAAGGTCTTCACCCCCCGGGTCGTGGCCCGGCTCGAGCCGGCCGTGCGACGCCGGACGGTGCGCCTGCTCGATGCGGTCGGGGGCGAGGGCCGTGCGGACCTCGTGCGGGACGTCGCCGTCCCGCTGCCGCTGGAGACCATCGCCGAGCTGCTCGGCATCGAGGACGCCGAGATCCCCCGGATGATCGACTGGACCGAGCGACTCGAGCGCGGGGTGGCCGACAGCCGGCCCGACGGCGTAGCCGCCCTGGGCGAGATGGCGGAGTTCCTCTCCGAGATGGTCCCGCGACGTCGCGCGGACCCTCGCGACGACCTGGTCACCTCCCTGGCCGAGGCCGAGATCGAGGGTGAGCGTCTGACGGACGTCGAGATGACCCTGTTCTTCGCGATCCTGGTCTTCGCCGGCAACGACACGACGCGCAACACGATCTCGGGTGGCACGCTCGCCCTGCTCGAGCGCCCGGACCAGCTCGGCAAGCTGCGCGAGGACCGTGCGCTGATCCCGTCCGCCGTCGAGGAGATGCTGCGATGGGTCTCGGCGATCCAGTACTTCGCGCGCACCGCGACCCGCGACACGGAGCTCGGCGGGCAGCGGATCAAGGCCGGCCAGCGACTGTTGCTCTGGTACGGCTCGGGGTGCCGCGACGAGCGGGTCTACGACCGTCCGGACGAGTTCATCGTCGACCGCGTCGAGCATCAGCACCAGGCCTTCGGGGGCGGCGGGCGTCACTTCTGCCTGGGCTCGGGCCTCGCCCGGCTCGAGCTGCGCGTCTACCTGGAGGAGCTCCTGGACCGCGTGCCGGACCTCCAGGCCGACGGGCCACCCTCGAGGATCGGGTCGCTCTGGGTCAACGGGCTGACGTCGCTTCCGGTGCGGTTCACGCCCGCCGGCAACGGTGATCACCGTGGCTGAGCAGGTGTCGGCACCTGCGGGAGTCGCGGTCGGGGCCGGTGCGTCGCCGGCGACGGTCTGCGACGCGTTCCTGCGGACCGTCGACCGGGCGCGCGACCGGCCGGCGCTCCGTGTGCTCGACGGTGTCGAGCTCAGCTGGGGCGAGTACGCCGATCAGGTGCGGCAGGTGGCGGCGTTCCTGGCCGACCGGGGCATCGGCCGTGGTGACGTCGTGGCGCTCCTGCTCACCAACCGGCCCGAGTTCCATGTGCTGGACCTCGCCGCCCTCTTCCTGGGGGCGACTCCGGTGTCGCTGTACAACACCGCCCCGGCCGAGCAGCTCGCGCACGTCGTCCAGGACACCGGGGCGCGGTTGCTCGTCACCGAGGAGGCCCTGGCGGAGCAGGCCGAACGGCTCCGCGACACGGGGCAGATCGGTGGGGATCAGCTGATCGTCGTCGATCGCGGGTCGTTCTGGTCGGTGCTGCTGGGCAACGATCGGAGGTTCGACCTGCACGCGGCCGCCGCGCGAGTGAGCCCGCAGGACCTCGCCACGCTGATCTACACGTCGGGGACCACCGGACCGCCCAAGGGCGTCCAGGTCACGCACGCCAACATGGCCTTCATGGTGGAGGCGACCGACCCGGTCCTGGGCATCCGACCGGACAGCGAGATCATCTCCTACCTCCCGATGGCGCACGTCGCGGAGCGCCTCTGCACGCACTACGTCCCGATCCGCCGGGGGACGAGCGTCGTCTGCTGCCCGAGCCCGGCCGAGGCGATCGCGCACCTCGGACGCGTCCGCCCGGACTGGTTCTTCGCTCCACCGCGGGTGTGGGAGAAGCTGCGCACGGCGATCACCGGGGCCATCGGCGGACTCCCGGACGCGCAGCGCGAATCCGCTCGGGCTGCGCTCGACGCGGGCCTGGAGGTCGTGCGGTCCCGGCGCGACGGGACCGCGGTGGACGACGCCGTCGAGGACCGTCGGCGGGCCGGCCTGGAAGGCGCGTTCCCGGCCATCCGGCAGCGCCTGGGCCTGGATCGCGTGCGGGTCGCCGCGGTCGGTGCCGCACCATGCCCGCAGGAGGTCGTCGAGTTCTTCCACGCGATCGGTATCCCGCTGATCGAGGGGCTGGGCATGACGGAGTGCTCGGGTGTGGTGAGCATGAACCCTGTCGAGCGGGCCAAGCCGGGCACCGTCGGACCGCCGCTGCCGGGGGTTGAGGCGCGGCTGGCGCCGGACGCGGAGCTGCTGGTCCGGGGCCCGCTGGTGACTCCCGGCTACCACGGCCGGCCCGACGCCACCGCCGAGGCCATCGACAGCGCCGGCTGGTTGAGCACCGGCGACATCGCGCAGATCGACGAGGACGGCTACATCACGATCGTCGACCGGAAGAAGGAGATCATCGTCAACGCCAGCGGCAAGAACATGTCGCCGACCCTCATCGAGGGCCGAATCACGACATCCTGCCCGCTGGTCGCCCAGGCGTTCGTGCACGGCAACGGTCGCCCGTACAACGTCGCCCTGCTGACCCTCGATGGCGATGCGATGCGGGCCTTCGCCGAGCGTCGCGGCATCGCCGGGGCGACGTTCGGTGATCTCGTCGCGGCGCCCGGGGTCCTCGACGCGGTGCGGGCCGGGGTGGAGCAGGCCAACGCGACGCTATCGCGCGTGGAGCAGATCAAGCACTTCGCGGTGATGCCCGACGAGTGGCTTCCCGGAGGGGACGAGCTGACACCGACGATGAAGCTCCGACGCCGGCAGATCGTCGACAAGCACGGGCCCGTCATCGACGGCCTCTACGGCGGCTGACGCGAGGCGGGGGGCGGACGGCGACGCCCGTCCCTCGCTCGAGGTCAGCGCTTGGTGCGGATCTTGCGGGCCGTGATCGACCACTCGATCTTCGTCTGGGTCGCCCGGCCGAACGAGCGATTGGTCTTGGTGGCGCGGCCGATCCAGATGGCCTTGCCGTTGCGGGGGGACCGGAACACCGAGCGTGGCGCGAGCGGCACCACGACGCCGTTCTTGTTCTTGTCGTCGTTCTGCAGCAGGGACGGCCAGGCGAAGCCCTCGATCCAGCACTCGGCGAACCGCGGCGTCTTCGGCTTGTTGAGCTGGTCGATCGCCAGCATCTTCGTCCGCTTGGTCCCGACGACCCGGACGGCGGGCGCGATCTCCAGGCCCTTGAACGACTTCTTGCCGCAGTCCTTCTCCTTGGGCACGTAGGTGCCGTCGCCGTCGGCGACGACGCACTCGGGCCGGACCGTGGCCGGGATGTTCGTCGTCTTGCGGTCGACGGTGCCCGACACCTTCCACTCCGGCCGCTTCGTGCCGCGCGGGGTGAGGAACGACACGACCTCGTACCCCGACCCGATCGACCGCAGCCGCATCCGCACCCACGTGGACCGGAACGTGATCCGCTCGGTGCCGTGGCCGACCCGCGGGGATCCGTGGCAGCCGGGCTGACGGGTCTCGTCGGTCGTCCACTCGGTGATCTGCACGCCCTTGAGGCGGGCCTCGAACGTCGCGGTCTCGCTCTCGAACCCGGCGCCGAGCGCTGACGGTGCGGTGATTCCGAGGGCGATCGCCCCGGTGCCGAGGATGGTCAGGGTCCGCTTGACGGAGGACATGGGCGCTCAGCCTCGCTGAGCGCGACGCGGGGCGCAATCACCTCGGCGGGTGCCGGTGCTCCCTCGCGGCGTCCAGCAGGGCGTCCAGGGCCGCCGGGTCGGCGATCGCGTCGCGGTTGACCACGCGATCCGGGTCGTGGCCCATGAGGATCCGCTTGACCGGCAGCTCCAGCACCTTGCCCGACAGGGTGCGCGGGACGGTGTCCACCGGGATCACCACGTCGGGGACGTGGCGGGGCGAGCAGAGCCGGCGGACCGCGCCGCGGATCTCGTCGCGCAGCCCGTCGTCCAGGCTCGCACCGTCGCGCAGGACGGCGAAGAGCGGCATCCACAGCGACCCGTCCGGCCCGGGCACGTCGATGACCAGTGCGTCGACGACCGCGTCGACGGTGAGCACCGCCCGGTAGATCTCGGCGGTCCCCATCCGGATCCCGCCGCGGTTGATCGTCGCGTCGCTGCGTCCGTGGATGATCGCGGTGCGCCGGTCGGTGATCTCGATCCAGTCGCCGTGGCGCCACACCCCCGGGAAGTGCTCGAAGTACGCCTCGCGCAGTCGCGACCTGTCGTCGTCGCCCCAGAACGCCACCGGCATCGATGGCATCGGCTCGGTGATCACCAGCTCGCCGACCTCGCCGACGACGGGTCGCCCCTCCTCGTCCCACGCCTCCAGCCGCGCCCCGAGCGCCGGGGCCTGCAGCTCGCCCAGGTGCACCGGCAGCGTCGGGACCCCGCCGACGAACGCGGTGCAGACGTCGGTGCCGCCGCTCATCGAGAAGATCCAAGGGTCGTCGAGGACGTCGCGCAGCCACGCGAACCCCTCCGGGGCCAGTGGCGACCCGGTCGACCCGACCGCGCGGATCCGCAGGTCGCGCCCGTCCCGGGGATCGATGCCGCGCTTGCGCTGGGCGTCGACGAACGCGGCGCTGGTGCCGAATACCGTCACCCCGGTGCGGTCGCACAGGTCCCACACGGCGTTGCCGGCGGGGGTGCCGTCGTACAGCACGATCGACGCGTCGGTGAGCAGCATGCCGACGATGTGGTTCCACATCATCCAGCCGGTGGTGGTGAACCACAGCATCCGGTCGTCCGGGCTGAGGTCGGTGTGCAGCAACGCGATCTTCAGCTGCTCCAGCAGGATCCCGCCGTGGCCGTGCACGATCGGCTTGGGCAGCCCGGTCGTCCCGGAGCTGTAGAGGATCCACAGCGGGTGACCGAACGGCACCGGATCGAACGTCAGCGGGGCGTCGTGAGGCCCGAGGAACCCGTCGGACCAGCCGGTCCCGTCGAGGTGGCCGAACGGCACGAGCGTCGCGCCCGCCTCGGCGGCGATCCGCTCGCGCTCGGCGGTGCGGTCGATGTCCTTGCCGCCGTAGCGGTAGCCGTCGGCGGCGAGCAGGACCTTCGGCTCGACCTGGGCGATGCGGTCGATCACCGCGTCGGCGCCGAACTCCGGTGCGGCGACCGTCCAGACCGCCCCGAGCGAGGCCGTGGCCAGCAGCGCCGCGACGGTGTCGGGCACGTTGGGCAGGTACGCCGCCACCCGGTCGTCGCGGCCGACCCCGTGCGCGACGAGCCCCGCCCGGATCCGTGCGGTGCGACGGCGCAGGCCGCCCCAGCTCCACTCGCCGTCGTCGCGCAGCTCCGACGCGTGGACGATCGCCACCGCGTCCGGGTCGTCGCGGTGGGTGAGCAGATGCTCGGCGTAGTTCACCGCGGCGTCGGGGAACCAGTCGGTCCCCGGCATCGCGTCGCCGTGCGGCAGCGCCCGCGGCGGGTCGCCGGCCACCCCGCCGAACCGCCAGATCGCCGACCAGAACCCGTCGAGGTCGTCGACCGACCACCGCCACAGCTCATCGTACGACGCGCCCGGCCGCCCGACGAACGCCGCGAACCGCGCCAACGCCGACCGCTCGACCTGCTCGGACGTGGGGGACCAGATCACCGGCGGGACGCTCATCGGCCCATCCTCGCCGCTGCACGGACCATGCGTCAAAGACCGACCAGCCGTGCTGGTCATAAGCTCCGCGTATGAAGCTGCGGCAGTTGCGGTACTTCGCCGTCCTCGCCGAGGAGCTGCACTTCACGCGCGCGGCGGCGCGGCTGCACCTGGCCCAGCCGGCGCTGTCGCAGCAGCTCCGGCGGTTGGAGGACGAGGTCGGCCTGCGGCTCGTCGACCGCACGACGCATCGCGTGGCGCTCACCGACGCCGGCCGCACGCTGCTGGCGCGGGCCCGCACCGTGCTCGCCGAGATCGACGCGGCCGAGGCCGAGCTGGCGGCGCTCGCCGGCCGCCGCACCGGACGGCTGACGATCGGGGTGACCCCGACCCCCGGCCCGCTCGACCTGCCGTCGTTGCTGGCCCGGTTCCACGCCGCCCACCCGGGCATCGCGCTGGACCTGCGCGAGGCGTTGAGCGTCGACCTGGCCACGGCGCTGCGCGACGACGCGATCGACGTGGCGTTCGTCGCCGACCTGCCCGAGGCCCACCGCAAGGGTCTGCGCCTGGACCCCGTCGCCCGGCAGCCGCTGGTGGCGGTCGTCCCGCCGGGCCACCGCCTGGCGCGCCGCCGACGGCTGGGGCTGGCGGACGTCGCCGCCGAGCCGCTCGTCGCGTTCCGCCGCGGCGCGACGATCCGCACGCAGCTCGAGGCCCGCGCCGCCGAGGACGGGCTGACGCTGCGGGTGGCGTTCGAGGCCGGAGACGGCCCACGTGCCCGGGCGCTCGTCGCCGCCGGCCTGGGCGTCGCGGTGCTGCCCGAGGGCGACGCGACGATCCCGGGTCCCGACGTCGTCGTGGTGCCGCTGCGCGACCGCACCCTCGCGCACGGCATCCACCTGGCGGTGCGCCGGGGCCGTCACCCGTCGCCGGCGGTCGAGGGGTTGCGGGCGCTGGTCGAGGAGCGGGAGCCGCGGGTAGGGACGCCTGACGCATCTTGATGCGTCTTCGAGAGATGTTAGGATGCGGTCATGCGCACGACGATCGATCTGGATCCCGACGTCGATGCGCGTCTTCGTCGCATCGCCCGTGAGCGCGGCCTGCCGTTGAAGGTCGTTCTCAACGACGCGCTTCGCACGGCGACCGCGCCCGGGGGATCCGCCGATGCACCGGCGTACGTCCTGCCGACGAAGCGGCTCGGGATCCGACCCGGCGTCGACGTCGACAAGGCCCTGGCGCTCGCCGGAGAGCTGGAGGACGAGGAGATCGCCCGCAAGCTCGAGCTGCGCAAGTGAGGCTGCCCGACGTCAACCTGCTGGTCTACGCGGTCGACGAGACCTCGCCCCGGTTCGGTCCGGCACGGCGGTGGGTCGAGCAGGACCTTTTCGGTAGCCGCGAGACGGTTGCGCTCGCCTGGGTCGTGGTGCTGGCGTTCGTGCGCCTGACGACGAAGCCCCAGATCGTGGCCCACCCGTTCACGCCGGAGGAGGCGCTCGACATCGTCGACGGTTGGCTGGAACGGCCGAACGTCGTCGTCGTGCACCCGACCGACCGGCACGCCTCGATCCTCCGCGAACTGCTCGGGCCGCTCGGCACGGGTGGCAACCTCACGACGGACGCGCACCTGGCCGCCCTCTCGATCGAGCATGGCGCCGAGCTCTGTTCCTCCGACGCAGACTTCTCGCGCTTTCCCGGCGTGCGCTGGCGCGACCCGCTCGCAGACTGAGCATCCTGGCCTGCCGTCGACGGCAGACCATCGCCCTGCATCCCGGGTCCGACGACTGGATCGGCGTCCAGCGAATCGATCGTCCCGCCGCGTTCCCGAGCGGCTATAGGAGGCCCGTCATTCGGCGCTCCGGCGGGAGCCGCTCCGTGCTCGTGATCCAGCTCCCAGGGCCGGTGGTGGGCTTCCAGCCTCCGCCGTCGATCGCGTCGTTCCACCACTCGACCATCTCGGCCAACGAGGCGGTGCCGGACTCGTACATGCCGTCGACCCAGGTGATGAGTCGGGCTGGAGCCCGTTCGGTATGGGAACAGTCGCACGCGATGACGCCATAGCTCATCCCGACGATCGGCACGAACGAAACAGGCCAAGCATGGTTCGGCTCGTCCGCCGGCTCGCCGCGGTCGCCGATCAGGATGACGCGGCTGTGGCGGTACTCGCTGACGGCGTCGGCGACGCCGAGGGGCGAGAAATCACCTGAGATGCGGGCACCTCGGCCCAGCGGCGCACCGTTGCGCCATCGCCACCAGGCCCGGAGCTCGCTCGGGAGCGGCAAGGCCAGCGGCGCGAACTGCGTCTCGATCTCGCCGTCGGGAAGACCGGCGCGGAACTCGGTCGCAATCGGCGCTCCGTGGTCGACGAGACGGCGCTCGAAGCCCTGCAACGCAGCGTGGAGATCGGCCGACATGGTTCTAGGCCCCGTTTCTACCGTTGCAGAGCGACATGCTGGGTACCGCCTTTACAGCGTGTTCGAAGTCCATGCCGTCACCGCTCCCACGCCGCCGCCTCGCGGTAGCGCATCGCGGCGTGCTCGCGCTCCTCGGCGTGGTCGACGATCGGTGCCGGGTAGTCCGGCCCGATCCGGCAGTGGGCGACGGCCTGCTCGGCGTCGGTCATCCGCCACGGCTCGGCCAGCGACGCGTCCGGCACGTCGGCCAGCTCCGGCACCCAACGCCGCACGTAGTGGCCGTGCGGGTCGAACCGACGCTGCTGCAGGACCGGGTTGAACAGCCGCTGGAAGTACGGCTTGGGGTCGACGCCGACCGACGCGATCCACTGCCAGTTGCCGTCGTTCTGTGGCGGGTCGGCGTCGAGCAGCCGCGACCAGAACCACCGCTCGCCCAATCGCCAGTCCAGGTGCAGGTCCTTCGTGAGGAACGACCCGACGACCATCCGCACCCGGTTGGGCATCCACCCGGTCGCGGCGAGCTGGCGCATCCCCGCGTCGACGAGCGGATACCCCGTGCGCCCGGCGCACCACGCCTCCAGCGCCTCGTCGTCGTCCTCCCACCGCAACGCGCGGTAGCGCTCCTGGTGCTCGCGGCCGCGGTCGTCGGGGAACGCCCGGTACACGTGGGCGAAGAAGTCCCGCCACGCGAGCTGCCGGACGAACGCCGCGGCGCCCTCGCCGCCCATCCGGTCCGCGCGGCGCTCCAGCCACGCCGCCGACACCGTGCCGAACCGCAGGTGCGCCGACAGGCCGCTCGACCCGCCGAACGCGCGGTGCGCGGCGTGGTCGACCGCCCGGCCGTCGTCGAGCCGGTCGCGCTCGTCGGCGTACCGCTCCAGCGGCCCGTCGAGCCACGCCCGCGCCGCCCGCAGCCCGGCCTCCTCGCCGGGCTCCACGACCGGCGTCGGCAGCGGCCGCGACCAGTCGCGCGCCACCGGCCCCGACCACGGTGCGGGACCGGTCAGGTCGCCGGCCGTCGGCAGTCCGTCGCCGGCGACCCGCGGGACGACCAGCGACGACGGCGCGTCGACGATCGTCCGCCGCGGCGCCCCCGCCCACGACCGGCCGAACGGGGTGAACGTGCGGTACGGGCCGCCCGCACCGGTCCGCAACGCGTCCGGGTCGACGACGTACTGGCCCGGATGGGCGCGCCATGCGATCCCGGCGTCCTCGAGCGCCGCGGCGACCCGTCCGTCGCGGCTGCGGCCGACGGGGGACGCGTCGGCGGTCCAGTGGGCGACCGCCGCGCCGACCTCGCGCGCGAGGTCGGGCAGCACCCGCTCGGGACGGCCGTGGCGGACGACGAGCCGGCCGCCGCGCTCGCGCAGCTCGCCGTCGAGCGCCGCGAGGCACCCGGCGAGGAACGTCGCCCGTGGCGCCGGAGCCCGTGCGACGAGCGCCGGGTCGACGACGAACAGCGGCACCACGCGCTCCCCGGCCGCCCGCAACGCGGGGTGGTCGCGGACGCGCAGGTCGCGGCGGAGCCAGACGATCGCGGTGCTCATGACCGGGTCGGGATCATCGCCGTCGCGGCGGACGGGGGATGACCATCGGGGTGCGCGCCGCGTACTCCGGGTACCCGGGGCGGCGCATCATCGACCGCTCCAGGTGGCGGGCGCCGGTGGCGAAGACGACGAAGTACGTCATCGCGACCGGCGCGACGAGCGTCGCGGCCGCCGCCACTGGGCCGCTCGCCACGCCGCCGGCAAGCCACAGGCCCCACCAGACGCACGCGTCGCCGAAGTAGTTCGGGTGCCGGGTCCACGCCCACAGGCCACGGTCCATCACCGGCGGCCGCTCGCCGTCCGGCAGCCGCTTGTACGCGTCGAGCTGCGCGTCGCCGACCGCCTCGAAGAGGAACCCGACGAGCCAGAGGGCGCCACCGACGGCGACCGCCCACCACCACTCGGTGTCGGTCGCGATCCCCACGAGCACCGGGGCGGACACGAGCCACAACGACGCGCCCTGGATCCCGAAGACGTGCCGCACCGCGTACGAGAACGGACGACCGTCCATGAGCTCGGCGTAGCGGAAGTCCTCCTCCAGCCGGCCGTCCGGGCGGCGGTGGCGTCGCGCGCGCAGGTGGATCCGCCCCGACAGGCGCACGCCCCACACGGCGACGAGCCCGACGAGGACGAACCGCCGGTCGTCTCCGTCACCGGCGGCGAGCGCGACGGCCAGCGCGGCGAGCGACGCGAGGACGAACCCCAGGCCCCACGCGGTGTCGACGATCGACACCCGGTCGGTCGCGCGGGCGCGCACCGCCGCGACGGTCATCGTCGTCGCGGCGGCGAGTCCGCCGGCGAGGATCGCGAGCAGCACCGTCACCGGGCGTCGCCCTCCCGCGCGAGGACGATCTGCTGCACGTCGATGTACCCCGACGCGAACCCGGCGCGCGAGTAGTCGAGGTAGTAGCGCCACAGCCGCCGGAACCGGGCGTCGAACCCCAGCTCGTCCAGATCGGACGCGGCGGCGGAGCAGCGCGCCTCCCAGCGGCGCAGCGTCTCGGCGTAGTGCGACCCCATCGACAACCGGTCGACGATCCGCAGGTCGGTGTGGCGGCGGCAGGTGCGGTCGATCGCCGCGGTCGACGGCAGCGACCCGCCGGGGAACACGTGCTTCGTGATCCACGTGCGCGTGTCGCGGACCGCCCGCAGTCGCTCGTCGGGCATCGTGATCGCCTGCAGGCCGACCCGGCCGCCGGGGGCGAGGCGCGCGTCGAGGGTGCGGAAGTACGCCGGCCAGAAGTGGTGGCCGACCGCCTCGATCATCTCCACCGACAGCACCGCGTCGTAGGTGCCGGTGACCTCGCGGTAGTCGCGCAGCTCGACGTCGACCCGGTCCGCGACGCCGGCGGCGGCGATCCGCTCGAGCGCGAGCGCCCGCTGCTCCCGCGACAGGGTCACGGTGTGGACGGTCGCGCCACGTCGGGCGGCGCGCAGGGCCAGCTCCCCCCACCCGGTGCCGATCTCCAGCACCCGCGTGCCGGGGCCGACGCCGGTGGCGTCGAGCAGCCGCTCGACCTTGCGGGCCTGCGCGGACTCCAGGTCCTCGTCGCCGGGCGGACCGGCGACGAGCAGCGCGCCGACGCGGTCGCGGGCGGGTCGCAGATCGGACGGGAAGAGCGCGCTGCTGTAGCTCATCGTCGCGTCGAGGAACCGCGCGTAGAACGCGTTCGACAGGTCGTAGTGGTGCGACACGTTCTGCCGCGCCGCCTCGAGCGTGCCGCGCTGCGACCGCGGGGCACGCGGCAGCACGAGCCCGCGCAACCGCTGCAGCGGGGCGGGGACGAGCGTCGCCGCCCGGCCGGCCAGGACGGTGAGGAACGCGGCCGGATCGTCGGCGTCCCACGCCCCGGTGAGGTACGCCTCGCCGAACCCGATGAGCCCGTCGCGGCCCAGGCGCGCGTAGAGTTCGTCGGGCCGCACGACGACCATCCGCGGTCCGCCGACGCCGCGGGTCGGCCCGTCGCCGTCGACGGTTACCGGCAGCCCGGCGACCGCGCGGCGGAAGAGCGCGGCGGCGACGCGCGCCCGGGCACGGGCGACCGGTCCGGTGCCGAGCGGCTCCAGGCCGGGCCACGCTCCCGGTCCGGTGGCGGGCGTTCCCGATCCGGGACCCGCCGCGGCGACGTCCCCGGGCCGCGGACCGGTAGGACGGGTCGCGGGGTCGGACGTCCGGGCGACGGTCGATCCGGGCTCCGTGGGGTCGGTGGACGTCGCCGGGGGCGGGGCGGCGGTGCTCACTGGACGTGCTCCTGGGGGTCGTGCGTCGGTCGAGGAAAGCGGCGGTGGCCGCGCGCCCACAGCGCGATGCCGTGGACGCGGATGAGGAGGGCGCCGCGCAGGGCGGCGGTCGCGGCGCGGGCGGGCGACGCGTCGGTCGGCGCGCCGGAGAGCGTCGCGTCGAACGTCGCCGGCGCCCCGTGCTCGTCGCTGCGCAGGCGGACGGAGAACGCGACGCGCTCGGCGGTGGGGGTGGGCACCCACAGCTCGTACCCGCCCACGGCGTCGTGGAACGGCGACACGTACATCGCCTTGTCGGTCCGGGCGCGGTCGTCGGCGTCGGGCCGGACGAGGTACGCGTGCCGGTCGCCGTAGGTGTTGTGGACCTCGACGACGACCGCCGCGCGCGTCCCGTCGCCGCGCTCGCACCAGAACACGCTGATCGGGTTGAAGCAGAACCCCCACGCGCGCGGCTGCGTCGCCAGGAGCACCCGGCCGGGACCGCGCGCGTCGGCGAGCGTGACGTCGTGCGCGGCGAGGAACCGATCGACGTTGCCGCGGATCGTGCCGGTCGGATCACCGAGGTGGTCGCGTGCCTGGAACGACCCACGCCACAGGGCGGCACGACCGTGGTCGGGCAGGTGGTCCACGTCGACGACCCACATGTGCGAGCGGGCCTTGAACGCGTTCGGTCGCGGCGCCCGCCGGCGGTGGTGGAGCGTCGTGCGGTAGATCGCCCCGGGCGCGAGGCGCCGTTCGGGCGCGGGCCGGTGGGCGGGCACGATCGGCGCGTCCCACGAGAGCCCGAGTCGCTCGGCGGCGCGCGCGCCGGACCGGGCACCGTCCTCGTGGAACCCCCACCCGCCCCATGCCCCGGCGAACGCGATCCGCGCGGTGTCGCACTCCGCCTGCCGGCGCTGCGCGGCGACGGACTCCACGGTGTACCGCGGGTGCTCGTACGGCATCTCGTCGATGACGGTCGCCGGGTCGACGACGTCGCCGCCGCCGAGGGTGACGAGGAACCGCCGGTCGCCCAGGTCGACCCCGTCGGCGACGCGCGGGATCCGCATCAGCCGGGTCAGGTCGTACGTGACGGTGAGCGCACCGTCCGGCGGGGCGGTCCCGGCGGGGCGGCGCAGGTGGTTCCACGACGCGCGTGCGTGCGGGGAGCGCGGCAGGATCGACGTGTCGGTGTGCAGCAGCGCGACGTTGCGCGCGTACGGGATCGCCCCGAGCACCTCGCGCTGCACGGGGGTGGGGTCGCGGAGGAACGCCAGCGCCTGGCCGGGATGCGCGGCGACGACCGCGGCGTCGAACCGGGAGACGGCGCCGTCGGCGGTGGTCACGACGATCCCGTCGGCGTCCTCGGTCAGCGCGACGACCGGCGACCCGGTGCGGACCTCGCCGCCGGCGGCGACGATCGCCGCGGCGACCCCGTCGACGTACGTCCGGGACCCGCCGACGACGGTCCGCCACGTCGGCGATCCGAGCACCTGGAGCATCCCGTGGTGGTGGAGGAAGGCGAAGAGGTGCCGCGCCGGGTACTCCAGCGCCCGCTCCGGCTCGCACGACCAGACCGCGGCGACGAGCGGCCCCATGACGTGGGTGCGGAACCGGTCGGAGAACCGTCCGCCGTCGAGGAACGCGTCGAGCGTCTCGGGCGGACCGTCGCCCTCGGGCGCCTCGAGCGTCCGGCGGGCCATCCGGTGCAGCCGCGGCAGCTCGGCGAGCGCCCGCACGTGCGACGGTCGCCGCGTCGCCGGGGTGGGGAACAGCCCGCGCACGCCGCGGGCGCCGGCCCACTCGATCCCGGTCTCGTCGCAGCGGACCGACAGCGACATCTCCGACGGTTGCGTCGCGACGTCGAGCTCGGCGAAGAGCCGACGGAGGGTCGGGTACGTCCGGTCGTTGTGGACGATGAACCCGGTGTCGATCGGCACGGTGCGCCGCCGATCGGGCGGGCCGACGGTCACGTCGTGCGTGTCGGCGTGCCCGCCGAGCCGGTCGTCCGCCTCGATGAGCGTCACCCGGGCGTGGCGCGCCGCCACGTAGGCCGCGGTGAGCCCGGACACGCCGGATCCGATGACGACGACGGTGCGCGGGCGACGGCGGTCGGTCACGTCCCGCGCGTGCGTCGCATCGCGGCCGTCCCCCGGTTCGGTGGACGACGAACCCTCCCCGCGTGGTCCGGCAGACGTCGAACCCTCGACGCGGGCGCTCACGCGTGCGCGTGCGTGTGCGGGGGCGGAGCGGAGGGGCACGGCGGTCGACGCATCGACGAGTCCTACGAACGCGAACGCCGATCGGATGCGTCGGGCGCCGGATGCCGGGAGCCGCGGTCGCCCCGGTCGCCGCCGGGATTCCGGCCCCCGCCGGTGGGCCCGCCGTCGCACCGGTGGACGCCACCCCCGCCCCGGCGTAGGCTCGCGTCAGTCGCCGCTGAAGGCGGCTGGAGCCCGCCGGCGGCGGGGGGAGCGGAGAGACGAGATGGTGCGGATCCTCAAGCCGATGGACGCGGTGTGGTTGCTCAACGAGCGGGGCGACACGCCCGCGCACGTGGGGTGCCTCATCGAGTGCACGCCGCCGTCGGACGCCGGGCCGGAGTTCCTCCTCGACGTCGTCGCCCGGTGGCGGCAGAGGACGACGTTCGTCGAGCCGTTCAACCTGCGGCCGCGGATGGTGCCGCTGCCGCGGTGGGAGGTCGTCCCCGACGACGAGATCGACCTGGACTACCACCTGCGGCACTCCGCGCTGCCGCGTCCCGGCAGCCAGCGCGAGCTGGGCGTCCTCGTGTCGCGACTGCACTCCCACCCGTTGGACCGCAACCGGCCGCTGTGGGAGTGCCACGTCATCGAGGGCCTCGCCGACGGCCGCTTCGCCGTGTACTTCAAGGTCCACCACTCCCAGCTGGACGGCGTCGCGGGACTCCGCGCGATCGGCCGGACACTGACGGCCGACCCGGACGCGGTCGACCACCCGCCGATCTGGGCCGACCGGCACCGGGCGGAGCGGGCGGCGGCCGACCGCGACCGCGGCGCGGAGGGCGCTCCGGCCGGCGGGGACGACGGGTCCGCGGTGACCCGTGCCCCCCGCCGTGGCGTCGAGCGGCTCCGGCGCGCCGGCGGATCGACACGCGCCGTCACCCGGCTCATCGGCGACCAGGTCCGCGAGGTCGCCCGCCCGCGCGACCCGGGCCGCGCGGTGCCGTTCCGCACGCCGACGACGGTGTTTAACGGCGGGATCCACGCGCCGCGCCGGTACGCCACCCAGCACCTGCCGATGGAGCGGATGCGGACGATGGCCAAGGCGGCCGGGGTGACCGTCAACGACCTCTTCCTCGCGCTCTGCGGGTCGGCGTTGCGGCGCTACCTCACCGAGATCGACGCACTGCCCGACCGCGACCTCGTCGCGGCGCTGCCGGTGTCGGTCCGCGACGCCGCGGACGAGGGCGGCGGCAACGCGATCACGTTCATCCACGGCCGGCTGGGCGTCGACGTCGTCGATCCGTGCGAGCGGCTGCAGGCGGTCTCGGCGTCCACCCGCATCGCCAAGGACCTGCTGGCCCCGGTGCCGTCGTCGGCGATGGACACGTACACCCTGTTCCTCATGGGGCCGTACATCAGCCAGCTCGCGGTCGGGCTGGGCGCGCACGTCAAGCCGATGCACAACCTCGTCGTGTCGAACGTGCCCGGTCCGCCCGAGCAGCGCTACCTCGACGGCGCGACCGTCGACTGCATCTTCCCGCTGTCGCTCCTCTTCGACGGGCAGGCGCTGAACGTCACCGCGGTG
Organism: Solirubrobacteraceae bacterium; assembly: GCA_050252545.1. Taxonomy (GTDB): domain Bacteria; phylum Actinomycetota; class Thermoleophilia; order Solirubrobacterales; family Solirubrobacteraceae; genus Patulibacter. The sequence continues at coordinate 18,308 of JBFWKS010000008.1, read as the reverse complement.
AGCTATGCCGGCACGTTCTGCGTCGGGTTCACCGGCTGCCGCGACAGCCTGCCGAGCATGCAGCGCCTCGCCGTGTACTGGGGCGAGGCCGCGGACGACCTGGAGCAGGGCCTGGGCCTGGGCGTGAGTGCCCGCGAGGCCGAACCGGTGGCGTGACCGCCGGCGTGGCGTAGGGGACGCATCCGCACCCGGTCGAGGACCGCGTCAGGTCGGGCGGCGGAGCGCGCGTTGCCCTCCGTTCTTATTGATGCAATCATCACTTGCATGAAGGCGCCGTCGTCCGACCCCGTCGTCCGTCCCTCGGGGGCCGACGGGCTACGTCGCTCCGCACAGGACCACCTGTGGCTGCACTTCAGCGCCCGCGCGGAGTTCGAGAACCGACCGCTCCCGGTGATCGCGTCGGGCGAGGGCTGCTACCTGACCGACGTCGACGGCAAGCGGTACCTCGACGGGCTGGCGGGCCTGTTCGCCGTCCAGATCGGCTACGGCCACGGCGAGGAGATCGGCGAGGCGGCCGCCGCCCAGCTGCGCGAGTTGCCGTACTACACCAACTGGAACGCCGCCCATCCCCGGGCGATCGAGCTGGCCCAGGAGGTCGCGTCGCTCGCCCCGGACGGCCTGGACCACGTGTTCTTCACCTCCGGTGGGTCCGAGGCGGTCGAGTCGGCGTGGAAGATCGCCCGCGAGTACCACGCGCTGCGCGGCGAGCGTCGGTGGAAGGCGATCGGGCGCGACGTCGCCTACCACGGCACCTCGATGGGCGCCCTGTCGATCACCGGGCTGCCGGGACTGCGGGCCCCGTTCGAGCCGCTGGTGCCGCAGGTCGGGCACGTGCGCAACACCAACCGCTTCCACCGGCCGGACGGCGAGGCGGAGGAGGACTTCACCGCGTTCCTGCTCGACGACCTCGAGCACCGAATCCAGAGCGAGGGGCCCGACACGGTCGCGATGGTGATCATGGAGCCGGTCCAGAACGCCGGCGGTTCGTTCACGCCGCCGGCGGGGTACTTCACCGGGGTGCGCGAGATCTGCGACCGCCACGGGATCCTGCTCTGCGCCGACGAGGTCATCACCGGGTTCGGGCGCCTGGGGCACTGGTTCGGGTCGGAGCGCTACGACATCCGCCCCGACCTCATCACCTGCGCCAAGGGCCTTTCCTCGGCGTACGCGTCGATCGGCGCACTGATCATCGGCGATCGCGTCGCCGAGCCGTTCCGGCAGCCCGGCGCGATCTTCACCCACGGGATCACCTTCGGTGGGCACCCGGTGCAGGCCGCGATCGCGCTGAAGAACCTGGAGATCATGCGGCGCGAGCAGATCGTCGAGCACGTCCGCGAGCACCAGGACGACTTCCGCGCCACGCTGGCCCCGCTGCTGGACATCCCGATCGTCGGCGACGTCCGCGGCACCGGGTTCTTCTACGCCCTGGAGCTCGTCAAGGACCGCGAGTCGCGGACGCCGTTCAGCGACGAGGAGTCCCACGCGCTGCTGCACGACTTCCTCTCCTCGCGGCTGTTCGACGCCGGCCTGATCTGCCGGGCCGACGACCGCGGCGATCCGGTGGTGCAGATCTCGCCGCCGCTGATCGCCGCCCAGCAGCAGTTCGACGAGATCGCCGGGATCCTCGGCACGGTGCTGACCGAGGCGGCCGCCCGGGTGCGGTGAGCCGGCGGCCCACCGCGACGTCGTGCCCCTGTACGCGGACCCGCCGGCGGGTCCGCGGCCCGCACGTCGGTCCTCGGCGCATGCGAAGGGTGTGGATTCGATGAGAGCGCCCGTGGACGGGGCATGAGACCTGGCAGGGTCGCGCCATGCACAGCTGCACGTCCTCCCGCCGTTGGCTGCTCCGCCTGCTGATCCTGCCGCTCGCCGTGCTCGTCCCGGCCACCGCGGCCGACGCCGCGCGGGTCACGTCGTTGCAGCCGTGGAAGCCATCGAACTCCTACCGGGCGACCGCCGACATCGACGGACGATCGTCGCCCAAGCGCGAGCCGCGAGCCAAGATCGACCACGTCCGCAAGGGCCAGTGGGTGAAGATCGAGTGCCAGGTCCGGGGCCAGAGCGCGTACGGCTCGACGCTGTGGAGCAAGGTCGGCGGCTACTACGTCCCCGATCAGCTGCTGAAGACCTACACCGACGGACGGCTCCCGGGCGTGGGGACCTGCAAGAAGCGCCGGGGCTCCTCCAGCGGCTCCTCGACCGCTGCCCGCCCCGCCGCGTGGGGTGGGCAGTACCGAAGGTTCCTGTCCCGATTCGGGGTCGGCGACCTGTCGCGCCGCTGCGTGCCGACCAAGGCGATCGCGCTCAGGCAGCGAGCGGCGTACCGGATCCTCACCGGCCGACGCGGGTGCATCCCGATGGTGACGGGCAAGCCCTTCCCGGGCGGCCTCGCCGGGGCGCAACCCTGGCTGCAGGCCACCGCCCTGCAGGGATACACGTGGTGCCTGGTCAACACGATGACGCCGGCGGCGCCGGTCGGCGCGGTGATCGGGCTCGTGACCGCCACGCGGCGCTGCACGAAGCACGCCTGGCTCTGGGTCACCTGGCCCGGCGACTATCGCGTGCTCTGACCGATCGGCCGCGGCGACGGGGCGCCCTCCCGGTCCTGCGAGCATCTGCGTTCGTGAGCGACGTCGCCCTCTCCGTCCTGGATCTCGCCCCCGTCGTCGACGGCTCCACGCCGCACGACGCGTTGGCGAGCTCCGTCGACCTCGCCCGGCACGTCGAGGCGCTCGGGTACAACCGCGTGTGGTTCGCCGAGCACCACAACATGCCGGGGATCGCGAGCTCGGCGCCGCCGGTCCTGATCGCGCACATCGCGGCGGCGACGGAGCGGATCCGGGTCGGATCCGGTGGCGTGATGCTGCCCAACCACGCCCCGCTCGTCGTCGCCGAGCAGTTCGGGATGCTCCAGGCGCTGCACCCCGGCCGGATCGACCTGGGCCTCGGGCGCGCACCGGGGACCGACGGCCAGACCGCCGCGGCGCTACGCCGCAACGCCGATCCCTACGGGGCCGAGTCGGACTTCCCGGAGCAGCTCGCGGAGCTGCGCGGGTTCCTTTCCGGTGCGCTGCCCGCCGGCCATCCGCACCGCGCGATCAAGGCGGTGCCCAACGTGGGGGAGGAGCCGCCGATCTGGCTGCTCGGGTCGTCGGGCTACAGCGCGCAGCTGGCCGGCGAGCTGGGCCTGCGCTTCTCGTTCGCCCACCACTTCAGTGCCGAGAACACCGAGCCGGCGGTGCGGATGTACCGCGCGAGCTTCCGTCCGTCCGAGGCGCTGCAGCAGCCCTACGTCATGCTCGGCACGGCGATCGTCGCGGCCGAGGACGACGAGCGCGCGGAGTTCCTGGCCGGCTCGTCGAACCTGCAGTTCCTGCGACTGCGTCAGGGGCGGCCGGGTCTGCTCCCGACGCCCGATGAGGCCGCGGCGCAGCGGTACTCCCCGGCCGAGCAGGCGTTCCTCGAGAGCCGCAGGACGTCGCAGATCGTCGGCGGACCGGACACCGTGCGACAGGGGATCGAGGCGCTGCTGGCCCGCACCGACGCCGACGAGTTGATGATCACCACCGCGGTCCACGACCACGCGGCGCGCCGACGCTCCTACGAGATCATCGCCGAGGTGATGGACCTGCGCCCGCGCGAGGCGCGCTGATCGCTCGCGGGGCGCCGCGACCGCCGCGTCAGCCCACCGGCGTGTGGCGGTGGTGCAGCATCAGGTCGTTGCCATCCGGATCGCGGAACAGCGCCATGTGGCAGACGCCCGTGTCGAACGTGGGCGCGGTGAACTCGACCCCCGCGGCCTCGAGCTCGGCCTGGGTGGCGGCGACGTCGTCGACCTGCAGGGCCAGATGGCCGTTCTGCTGTGGGGCGAACGGCCGGCCGAGCTTCTCGGGCTCCCAGATCGCGATGCAGGTGTCGCCGGCCCAGAACTCGTACTGGGAGTTGGAGTCGCGACGCAGGCCCAGCGTCTCGCCGTAGAAGTGGGCGGCACGGTCGGCGTCCTGGGACGGGACGGAGACGAAGTCGAGGCGGTTGACGGTGATCATGTGGTGGTCCTCCGGGTGGGTGACGGTGACGGTGACGGTGCGAGCCTCCCAGCGATTCCGGCCATCGCGTGACCTGATTCCGGGCCGGCGTGTCAGACCGGCCAGGTCTCCCCCCGCCATGCGGCGTCCCAGAACCGCCACTCGTAGCGGCAGCCGGTGAGCCAGATCTCGCGAAACCGCTCGCGCCCGCCGGCGTCGAGGTCCGCCGCCCGGCGGTCGACGATCCGCAGCAGCTCGTCGACCTGCCGCGAGAACTCCTCCCCGCCGTAGGTGTCGATCCAGCGCCGGTAGCGGACGTCGGGCGACCCGCCGGCGATGAGCTCCCGACCGACCTCGCGGTAGATCCAGAAGCAGGCCAGCACGGCCGCCAGGCCGTCGGCGTAGGAGCCGGCGGCGGCATGGGCGAGCATGAAGTCGACGTAGGCGCTCGTCGTCGGGCTGCGCGGTGTGGCGGCCACGTCCCGTGGCGTCAGGCCGAAGGCGGCGATGAACCCCTCGTGCAGCTCGTGCTCGACGGTGATCGCCTCGGCCCCGGCGGTGGCGAGGAAGACGATCTCGCCGTCGTCGCTCGCGCGGCCGGCGGTCAGCGCGAGCGCCCGGGCGAAGCCCTTGAGGTAGTGGGAGTCCTGGATCACGTAGCCGCGGAACACGTCCTCCGGGAGCGTGCCGTCGGTGAGGCCCGCCAGGAACGGGTGCTCGAGGATGCGGGCCTGGATCGGGGCGGCGGCCGCCCACAGCTCGGCGGTGAACGAGCCCGGGCCAGAGGGCGTCGGGACGAGGGACCGGGCGTCGGGGGTCGTCATGGTCGCCAACGGTACGGAGCGGGAGCAGGCCCGCGTCGCCCGAACACCCGCGGACGGTGCCCCACGCGGGCACCGGCGACCCCCGCCGTCAACCCCCGTGCGCCGTCAGCCAGCGGTCCATCTCGGTGCGGAATCGCTCGTGGGTGCGGCCGAGCGTGATCGCGTGGCCGGTGTCGGGCAGCTCGACGAGCGACACGTCGCTCGAGCGCAGGTAGCCCGTCCCGGCCTGCAGCGCGTTGGTCGGCGGGGCGAAGAGCGTGTCGTTCGCGCCCGAGACCACCAGCACCGGCGAGGTGATCCCCAGCCGGGTGCCGAGGTGGTCGACGACGAGGCTCTGCAGGGCGGACAGCAGGTCGCCGCAGGCATCCATGTTGCGCCGCGCCAGTACCGCCTTGGCGACGTCGGGGTCGACGTTGTGGAGGTGACCGGCCGTGAAGTCGGCGTCGGTGCGGCCGAACGCGGCGTACCCGGGCGACCCTTCGGTGCCGCGCGACCGCTGGGGCGCCAGCGCACAGTCCAGGCTCGCGTTGGCGAAGGTCGTCAGCGCCAGCACCGAGGGCACGTCGTTGTAGGCGATGACGGCGATCGCATCGGCACTGCCGAACGCGTACTGGGTGATCTGGGTGATGAACCCGCCGAGCGAATGGCCGGCCAGCAGCACCCGGTCGAACTTCGGGGCGTCCTCGGGCCCACCGGTGCGGCCTTGACGCAACGCGTCGATGATCTGGTCGGCCATGTCGGCCTGGGCCGGGATGCAGGTGGCGTTGCCGTCGGGCAGATCGTCGTGGGCGGGGTTGCCGAGCCGGTCGATCACCACCGACGCGTGCCCGGCCTGCGCCTGCTGCAGGCCGTAGTCGTAGCCGGGAACGTCCTTGAACCGGAAGAAGAAGCTCGAGTACCCCAGCCCGTGGAGGTAGACCGTCACCGCCGGCTTGCCGGACTCGAGCACCGCACGCGGGGCCACGAGCGTGCCGTGGACCGTGTACGTCTTTCCGTCGGGTGCGCCGAGGCACGGGATCGCGGTGCGGTTGCCGTTGACGACCCGGAAGCTCACCGGAACGTCGACGATCTCGCCGACCCCGATCCGCGCGTACGTCGACCGGCCGTACCGGCCCGAGCGCATGCGGCTGCGTACGCGGATGTCGCCGATCGCGTCGGTACCGGTCGGCAGTGCGGCGGTGAGCGGACGCCCCGTCCGGCTCAGGCGGAACGTGCGGATCGACCGCCACCTTCCGTCGACGCACCGGTCGACGACGACCGTCGATCCGGCGCGCTGCTTCTTGGCCCGACGGGTCCTCGCCACCGGCACCTCGACCCGCAGCGCGCGCCCGGGTGCGACCTGCCGGACCGGCTTCGTCGTACCGCAGATGGTTGCCGACGCGTCGCCGCCACCGACGAGCTTCAGTCGCGGTGCGGCATCGGCGCCCGCGGCGGGGAGGATGGTCAGCAGCCCGACGAGCGCCATCGGCAAGGTGAGCAGAGCCGACGGGGAGCGCATCGTGTGCTCAATCTACGCCGTGCGCGACGTGCCGGGGAGCAGGGTGCGCCCGATCACGCCCCGGGCCCGGGTCCGTCGTCGGTGCGCTGCCCGGAGCCTTGCGCCGGCGCCCCGAACGCGGTTCGGCGGTCAGTCGCGCCGGGGCACGAGCACGAGCTTGCCGGTGACGTGGCCCGCCCGCCCCTCGCGGTGCGCATCGGCCACATCCTCCAGTGCGATGGTCCGGGTGCGAACGGCGAGCTTCCCCTGGTCCACGAGCCGGGTGAGCTGCAGGCGGGCGGCGTCGCGCAGCTCGGTGCCCGGGTCGGCGCCCGGCCCGCCGCCCAGCAAGCGGATCCCCACCTTCGCCCCGCGCCCGAAGGACGCGATCGACGCGACCCGGGCGCGATCGGCGACGAGCTCCACCGACACGTCGACGGCCTCGTCGGTGCCCACGCAGTCGATGGCGGCGTCCACCCCGTCGGACGCGAGCTCCCGCACGCGATCGGCCAGGCCATCGCCGTAGGTCGTGGGCGTGGCCCCGAGCGCACGCAGGGCCGGGTGGTTGCCGATGCTCGCGGTCCCGATCACCCGCGCACCGCGCGCGATGGCGATCTGCACGGCCATCAGCCCGACCCCGCCGGCGGCGGCGTGGACCAGGACCGTGTCGCCCGCGTCCACGGCGGTCGCGGTGAGCGCGTGCACCGCGGTCGCGCCGGCGAGCATCAGGCCCCCGGCCGCCTCCCAGCCCATCCCGGTGGGCTTGGGCACGACCGCCGCCGCCGGAACCACGATCTCGTCCGCGTAGCCGCCGTCCACGTGGAAGGCGATGACCTCGTCGCCGACGGCGACGGGACCTGCAGGCCCCGTCGGGTCGGGGCCGACGGCCGTCACTACGCCTGCCGCCTCGAACCCCAGGCGCATCGGGAACGACACGTCGGTGCCGAACGTCCCGTCGTAGCGCTTCCAGTCCGCCGGATTGATCCCGGCGGCCCGCACCGCGATCCGGACCTCGCCGGGGCCGGGCGCACCGGCGTCCTCCTCGACGATCGCGAGGACCTCCGGTCCGCCCAGGGCGGTTGCGACGACGACACGAGCCATGGGACGGACGCTACACAGGACCCGTGGGCGGATCGTGGATGTGGTGATCCCGTTCGACCGGGGACGTCCGGGACGGGGAGCGCCGCCGTCGCCCACCGGCAGGGTCTGGCTGCGGTCGCGAGGCACCGTGGGGGGCGGGCCGGAGCAGCCCCGACCGGTAGCGTGACCGTCGACGTATGAGCCTCGTCGACGCCCTACCCGCCGAGTCCGGTGCCGACGCCCTCTACGACGCCTTCACGGCGTGGACGGTCGATCAGGGGATCGAGCTCTACCCGCACCAGGAGGAGGCCGCGATCGAGCTCTTCTCCGGCAACAACGTCGTGCTCGCCACGCCGACCGGGTCGGGCAAGTCGCTGGTCGCCGTGGCCGGCCACTTCGCGGCGCTGGCGGACCGCCGCGTCACGTTCTACACCGCGCCGATCAAGGCGCTGGTGTCCGAGAAGTTCTTCGCGCTCTGCGAGACCTTCGGAGCCGAGAACGTCGGGATGCTCACCGGGGACGCATCGGTCAACTCCGACGCCCCGATCATCTGCTGCACCGCCGAGGTGCTCGCCAACCTCGCGCTGCGCGAGGGATCGCGGGCCGACGTCGGCCAGGTGGTCATGGACGAGTTCCACTACTACGCCGACGGTCAGCGCGGGTGGGCGTGGCAGGTGCCGCTGCTGTGCCTGCCGCAGGCGCAGTTCCTGCTCATGTCGGCGACGCTCGGTGATGTCGAGCGGATCACCACCGACCTGACCCGCCGGACCGGTCGCGACACCGCACTGATCGACGACGCCGAGCGCCCCGTCCCGCTGGGCTTCGAGTGGTCGCTCGATCCGATGCACGAGCTGCTGGAGCGGTTGGTCGACGAGGACCGCGCCCCGATCTACGTCGTGCACTTCACGCAGGCGTCGGCGATGGAGCGTGCCCAGTCGCTGCTGTCGGCCAAGCTCTGCTCGCGGGCGGAGCGCGACGCGATCGCCGAGGAGATCGGGGCCTTCCGGTTCACCGCCGGGTTCGGTCGCACGCTCTCCAAGCTCGTCCGCAACGGGATCGGGGTGCACCACGCCGGGATGCTGCCGCGCTACCGGCGGCTCGTCGAGCAGCTCGCCCAGACCGGCCGGTTGAAGGTCATCTGCGGCACCGACACGCTCGGGGTCGGGATCAACGTGCCGATCCGGACGGTGGTGTTCACCGCGCTGGCCAAGTACGACGGCACCAAGCACCGGTTGCTGAAGGCGCGCGAGTTCCACCAGATCGCCGGTCGGGCCGGACGCGCCGGGTTCGACACCTCCGGCCATGTCGTGGTGCAGGCCCCCGAGCACGTCATCGAGCGCCAGAAGGCGCTGATGAAGGCCGGCAACGACCCGAAGAAGCGGCGCAAGATCCAGACGAAGAAGCCGCCCGACGGCGCGGTGAGCTGGACCGAGGAGACGTTCGAGCGGCTCAAGACCGCGACGCCGGAGCCGTTGTCGTCGCGGATGCGCGTGGACCACTCGATGATCCTCAACGTCGTGCACCAGCCGGCCGACCCGGTCGAGGCGATGCGGGCGCTGATGGAGGACAACCACGAGGACGAGGGCCGGCAGGCGCGGCTGTCGGAGCAGGCCCGCGCGCTGGGCGACGAGCTCGTCGCCGCCGGTGTCCTGGAGTGGCTGCCCGAGCCGGACGCCGACGGTCGCAGGCTCCAGCTCGCCGTCGACCTGCAGGACGACTTCGCGCTCAACCAGCCGCTGGCGTCGTTCGCGCTGGTGGCGTTCGAGTTGCTCAACCCCGAGGCCGAGACGTACACGCTGGACGTGCTGTCGGTCGTCGAGGCGATCCTCGACGACCCGTTCCCGGTGCTCATGGCCCAGGCCAAGAAGGAGCGCGGCGAGGCGATCGCCGAGATGAAGGCCCAGGGCATCGAGTACGACGAGCGGATGGAGCTGCTGGAGCAGGTCACCTACCCCAAGCCGCTCGGTGACGAGCTCGTCGACGCGCTGCGGACGTTCCGCGAGACCCACCCGTGGGTGCGGGAGTCCGACCTGTCGCCCAAGTCCGTCGTACGTGACATGTACGAGGCGGGGCGGACGTTCACCGAGCTCGTGTCGTACTACGGGATCGCCCGCTCGGAGGGCCTCGTCCTGCGGTACCTCTCGGGTGCGTACCGCGCGCTGCGCCAGACGGTGCCCGAGCAGGTCAAGACCGAGGAGCTGGAGCTCATCATCGACTGGCTGGGCGAGACGGTCCGCCAGACCGACTCGAGCCTGCTGGACGAGTGGGAGGCGCTCACCGATCCGGAGCAGGTCGCGGCTGCGGCGGCCGACATGGCCGCCGGCAAGCCGCCTGCTCCGGCGCGACCGATCACGGGCAACACGCGCGCGTTCACGGTGATGGTGCGCGGAGCGATGTTCCAACGCGTGCGGCTCGCCGCGCGCCGCGACCACGAGGGCCTGGCCCGGCTCGATGCGGACGCGGCGGCGCTCACCGATCCGCCCGGCAAGGTCGCGATGCGGGCTCCGCAGTGGGAGACGGCGCTCGATGCCTACTGGCTGGAGTACGACCAGATGGGGTCGGGCCCGTCGGCCCGTTCGCCCGATCTGCTGCTGATCGACCGGGATCCGCCTGGCGACGAGGGCGCGCGGCGGTGGCGCGTGCGTCAGATCGTCGAGGACCCGGAGGATCACCGCGACTTCGCGCTCGTCGTCGACGTCGACCTGGACGCGTCCGACCAGGCCGGTGAGCCGGTCATCCGCACGGTGGGGTTCGGGACGGCCGACCGGGTGGGGTGAGCGTGCGGGCCGATCGAGGCCGGCGCCGTCAGCCGTGCACGGGGAGACGCAGCGCTGCGACGAAACCAAAAAAAAGAAGTGATGTCGTTTCTGTTAGCGTCGGGCGATGAGCTACGAGACGCTGCTGTACGGGGTCGACGGGGCCGTCGCGACGATCACCCTGAACCGACCGGACCGGTTGAACACGATCGTCCCGCCGATGCCGACGGAGCTGCGCGACGCGGTCCGGGAGGCGACGCTCGACCGCGCGGTCAAGGTCATCGTCGTGCGTGGCGCGGGCCGCTCGTTCTGCGCCGGCTACGACTTCTCGGGTGGGTTCCATCACTGGGACGACGTGTTCCGGCCCGACGAGGGAGAGGGGTGGGATCCGGGGCGGGACTTCGCGTTCTCGGTGTCGCCGGACTACGGTCCGACCAAGCAGTTCATGGCGATCTGGCACACCCCCAAGCCGGTGATCGCCCAGGTGCATGGCTACTGCGTCGGCGGCGGCAGCGACTTCGCGCTCTGCGCCGACCTGGTGATCGCGTCCGAGGATGCGGTCATCGGCACGCCGTACTCGCGGATGTGGGGGTCGTACCTGTCGGGGATGTGGCTGTACCGCCTGGGCCTGACGAAGGCCAAGGAGCACGCGCTCACCGGCAAGCCGTTCACCGGCCGGCAGGCGGCCGACATCGAGCTGATCAACGAGGCCGTGCCCTTCGCCGAGCTCGAGGCGACGGTTGCCCGCCGTGCCGCGGAGCTCGCGTTGATCCCCTCGTCGCAGCTGGCGGCGATGAAGCTCGTCGTCAACCAGGCGTACGAGAACATGGGCCTGACGAGCACGCAGACCGTCGGTGTGATGCTCGACGGGCTCATGCGCAACACGCCCGAGGCACTGCGCTTCGTCGAGCAGGCGGAGCGCGACGGCGTCAAGGCCGTCGTCACGGAGCGCGACGGACCGTTCGGCGACTACGGCGCGGCACCGGCGGATCAGCAGCCCGATCCGTCGCACGTGATCGTCCCGTGACGGCGGCGCTCACTCCGAAGGGCGCTGCGACACGGGCGCGCCTGTTGGACGCGGCCGCCCGTGAGCTGGCCGACGACGGCGGCCTGGAGCTCGCCACGGTCGCCGCGCGCGTCGGCGTCGCGCCGAGCGTTCCGTATCGCTACTTCGGGTCGAAGGACGGCCTGGTCGCCGCCGTCGTCGACGGCTTCTACGACGAGTACGAGGCGGCGGTGTTCAACGCGTCGGACGTCCCCGGTGGGACATGGCTGGAGCGCGAGCAGTTGCGGATCGATCGCGAGATCGCGTTCTTCTACGCGCACCCACTCGGGCGCGCGGTGGCGGGCGGGTTGCTGCACGAGGCCGCCGCGACCCGCGCCGACGCCGAGCGTCTGCGGGCCCACACCGTGCAGGCGGCGCGCAACATCCGGGCCGGTCAGCGCGCGGGGGAGCTGGACCGCGGTGTCGATGCCGACCTGGCCGCCGCCGCGATCATGGGCGCGATCCGGTCCACGCTGGCGCAGGCGCTGTCCCGCAGGCGCCCGCCGCCGGCCCGCAGGGTCGCGGAGCTCGCCCATCGCCTCGGCGCCGCCGCCCTGCGCGGTGACGGCTGACGCGGGGCCGGACCGTCCGGCACGGCGACCGGACCGGGTGGCGACCGGGCCCAACCGCGCGGCGGCGGGGCCCGGCTCGCTGCGGGACACGCCGGGGCCGCGGGACCGCCGGTCAGCTCCGGGGCTCGCGCGTCCCGAGGTCCAGACGGGTCAGGCGACGACGCGCCAGGTCGTAGCGGAACGCCCGCACGACGAAGCGCTGCTTCATCTGTGCGACGCGGGTGACGGAGCGGGCCAGGCTCTCCTGGACCCGCACGTCGTCGCGGCCGTGGGCGAGGCAGTCGGTGTGCCCGACGATCCACACCTCGCGGGTGCCGGCGGCGGCGTGCGAGACCCGCAACGAGCGGAGCGCGTCGTCGGACGCCTCGGCGCCGGCGTTGCGGATGACGTGCGCGTCACCGATCCGCAACCCGAACGGCGCGAGCGGGTCGATCCGCGCATCCATGCAGGTGATGACGGCGAGCGACCGTCGCGGCTCGCGCCCCACGACCAAGGCCGGCCCCGGCCCGGCTACCGAGGTCGGTGCCGGGTGGTCGCGATCGCGACGCGTGCGACCGAAGGGCTCCCACGGAGTCAAGACTCAGGTCAGGATACGCGACGGGTCTCCGCCGAGGCGATCGATGACGTTGGCGACGAGACATGATGTGGCTTCGGCGTCGGGTGGGTCCCCGTCCTACGCGTCACCGTCGGCGCCGCCGGACGGCGCCTCCGAACGTGCCGCCAACGTCTCCAGCGGCACGTCCGGATCGGTGAGCGCCGAGACGTCGACGATCGCGCCGCTGTCGATCAGCGCCCGGATCGGGTCGCTGACGTCCCAGACGTTGACGTTCATGCCGGCCACGACCCGACCGTCCCGCCGCCAGAAGGCCACGAACTCACCGCCCTCGCGGTCGCCGCGGAAGACCACATCGTCCCACTGCGGGGCGTACCCGGAGTACTCCATGCCGACGTCGTACTGGTCGGAGAAGAAGTACGGCACGTGCTCGTAGCTGCCGGGCATCCCGAGCATGCCGCGGGCGGCCGCGGGCCCCTGCTCCAGGGCGTTGGACCAGTGCTCCACCCGGAGTCGCCGGCTGTAGACGGGGTGCCACGCGGCGGCCACGTCGCCGGCGGCGAAGACGTTGGGGGCCGACGTCCGGAGGCGCTCGTCGGTCACGATCCCGTTGTTCGTGTCCAGGCCCGCCGCGCTCGCCAGCCCGGTGCGGGGCACGACGCCGATACCGACGACGGCGAAGTCACACGGCAGCGTCCGCCCGCCGGTCGTGCGCACATGCCGCACGGCACGGTCCCCCTCGAACGCGGCCACGCCGTCCCCGAGCGCCAGCTCGATGCCGTTGCGGGCGTGGACGTCGCGGTAGAAGGTGCCGATCTCCGGGCCGAACAGCCGCTCGTTGGGCAGCGCCACCGGGTCGAGGAGCGTGACCTCCAGACCGCGCTGGCGCGCCGACGCCGCGAACTCGCTGCCGATCCATCCGGCCCCGACGACGACCACCCGACCGCCCGCGTTCAGGCGGTCCCGCAGCGCGTCACTGTCGGCGAGCGTCCGCAGCTCGTGCACGCCGTCCAGGTCGATGCCCGGAATCGGGATCCGGCGCGGGGCGGCGCCGGTCGCCAGCAGCAGCCGGTCGAAGCGCAGCTCCCGGTCGGTCCCGAGGGTCACGCGCGACGCCCCGGGATCGATCGCCGTGACCGTCACCCCCGTCACCAGCTCGATGCCCTGCTCGGCGTAGAACGCCTCCGGATGGACGAACGTCGCCGCCCGTTCGGACTCGCCGCGCAGGTAGTCCTTGGTCAGCGGCGGGCGCTCGTACGGCCGCTCCGGCTCGTCGCCGACGAGGATCACCTCCCCGTCGAACCCCTGGGTGCGCAGCTCTTCGGCGGCCTTCGCCCCCGCCAGGCTCGCTCCCACGATCACGAACGTCTGCCTGCTCATCGTCCTCCGGTCAGACTCAGGAACTCGTCGCGGGTGCGGGGGTCGTCGCGAACCAGCCCGTGCAGGGCCGAGGTGACCGTCCGGGTGCCCGCCTTCTGCACGCCCCGCAGCGACATGCACAGGTGCTCGGCCTCGATGACGACGCCGACGCCCTTCGGTCGCAGCTCGTCCTGCAGGCAGCGCGCGATCTGGACCGTCATCCGCTCCTGGATCTGCAGGTCCCGCGCGAACCGCTCCACCACGCGGGCGAGCTTCGACAGGCCGACGACGCGCGCGTCGGGCAGGTACGCGACGTGTGCCACGCCCTGGAACGGCAGCACGTGGTGCATGCACAGCGACTGGAACGGGATGTCCCGCACGACCACGAGCTCGTCGTAGTGCTCGTCGTTGGGGAACGTCGTGAACCGGAACGGCTGGGGCGTGAGGAGCTCGGTGTACGCGTCGGCCATCCGCCGGGGCGTCTCCCGCAGGCCGTCGTCGTCGGGGTCCCTCCCGAGCGCGACCAGCAGAGCCCGTGAAGCCCGCTGCAGCGCCTCGCGGTCGATGGTCCGCGGTCCCTGCGAGCGGAGGCCCGGACGGTTCTCGTCCGCCCCGTGGAGGTGCCCGTTGGACGACGGGGCGTCGGCGGCTGCGTGGTTCATGCCCGGTTAGCGCCGGCCGGGCCCGAGCTCTTACCTCCGGATGCCGGAAGACGGTGCCGTGGGTCGCGCCCGTCGCCGGTGCGTGGGTCACCCGCCGGCGTCAGCGGGTCCCTCGTCGAGGAACGCCCGGAGGCTCGCGTGGTCCTCGGCGCACGCGGGGCAGCCGACCAGGTGCGCGCGCATCCCGGGCACGACGGACTCGGCGTCCCGGCCGGCCAGCTCCAGCTCGACGTACCGATCGAGCTCGTCGAAGCACCGTTCGCAGCTGATCTCGGGCGCGACGGGGCCGGTGAGTCGTGCGAGCAGACCTTCCGGGGTCAGGCGGGGGACGTCGGTCATGGTGTCGGCTCCTCGTCCGCACCGTCGAGGCTCATCCCGCGCGCCGCCAGGCCGGCGCGGAGCTTCCGGCGACTGTCGTGCAGCGCCTTGTACAGCGCGCCCCGCGTCGTGGCGTGGCGTTGGGCGAGCACGTCGATCGGCACGTCGTTGATCGCCAGGGCGATCAGCACGTCCCGCTGGTACGCGGTCAGGTCGTTGACGATCGCGTCCTGGACGGCGGCGAGCCGATCGCGGGTCACGAGGTCGGCGTGGGGACCGTCGCGCAGATCGGCCAGGCGGGCCCACCCGGCATCGGCGAGCGGGATCTCGCGCTCCTGCCACGCCCGACGGCGCAGCTGCGCGGCGGCCTCGTAGAGGGCGAACTTGGTCGCCCAGGTGGTGAACCGGCTCTCCCCCCGGAAGTCGTCGAGCTTGCGCAGGATCGCGACCAGCGCGTCGTCGGCGCTCTGGTGCGCGATGTCCTCGTGGTCGCTGCTGCGACCCGTCACGCCCGAGGGACGGCGCCGCCGGACCTCGAACCGCGCCGCCCGCACGAGCATCACGTGGAGCTCGGCGACGGCGGCCTCGCGGTCGTGCCCGTGCCCCCGGAGCCGCTGCAGCCACACGCGGGTGTCCCGATCGATGCGCGGAGCGGCCTCCGGTGACCCGCCGAGCGAATCCATCTCGCCCGTCACGGTACCCCACCGCCCGTGGCGCACCGCCCGGACGATCGGCCGCTGACGTTCGGGGATGGTGCCGGTGAGCACGCCCTATGAGCGTCGGACGGAGCGCCGTTCTTACCGCGGGTCGGATGCGGCTTGCGGTCGCCGACGTGCGCGCGGCGCGGAGGCGTCTCTCCGGACGCCGCCGACCAGGGCCGCGGCGCGGACGCCCGCCCTACGATGGAGTGATGGAGCCGCTCTCGGAGGAGCAGACGACGAAGCTCATCGCGATCGTCATGGACCTCGCGCGCGAGGGCTCGACCGACGAGCTGCTGGAGTTCCTCGACCACGGCATGCCGGTCGACGTGCAGGACGCCGACGGCAACACCGCGCTGATGCTCGCCGCCTACCACGGGCGGACCGGCACGGTGCGGGCGCTGGTGGAGCGCGGGGCCGACGTCGACCGGCGCAACAACCGCGATCAGTCCCCGATCGCGGGGGCCCTCTTCAAGGGCGAGGACGAGATCGTCGCGGCGCTGCGCGACGCCGGCGCCGACCTGGACGCCGGCACGCCGAGCGCGCGGGCGACGGCCGAGATGTTCGGCCGCACCGCGCTCCTGGACCGCGACTGACGCGCGGCACGCGGGCCGCGCGTCGGTCAGCGGCGCCCCGGTCAGGCCGGGACGTTGTCCGGGTTCGGATCCCGGGCGTCCAGCGTGCCCGCCTTGTGCGCCTCGATCGCCTTGCGGACACCCTCGCCGTAGGCCGGATCGGCCTGCGTGCAGTTGTGGATGTGCCGCTCGATCGTCGCGTCGGAAGCGCCGTCGATCGCGCGGGCGGTGTTCGCGAACAGCCGCTCCTGCGCGTCCGGCGTCATCAGGCGGAACAGGTCGCCCGGCTGCTCGAAGTAGTTGTCGTCGTCCTCGCGGAAGTTGAACCGGTCGGCGACGGCGCCGACGGCCTGCTGCGGCTCACGGTAGGCGGGCTGCTCCTGCCAACGGCTGTACGAGTTGGGCTCGATGCCGGGCGTGCCGCCCTGGTTGCCGTCGACCCGCATCGCCCCGTCGCGGTGGTACGAGTTCGTCGGCGCGGCCTTCGGGGCGTTCACCGGGATCTGGTGGTGGTTGACGCCCAGCCGGTAGCGCTGCGCGTCACCGTAGGAGAACAGGCGGCCCTGGAGCATCTTGTCCGGCGAGAAGCCGATGCCCGGGACGACGTTCGCCGGGGTGAACGCGGCCTGCTCGACGTCGGCGAAGTAGTTCTCCGCGTTGCGGTTGAGCTCCCACTCGCCGACCTCGATCAGCGGGTAGTCCTTCTTCGACCAGACCTTCGTGAGGTCGAACGGGTGGAACCGGTAGCTCTCGGCGTCGGCCTCGGGCATCACCTGGATGCAGAGCTTCCACTTCGGGAACTCGCCGCGCTCGATCGCCTCGTAGAGGTCGCGCTGCGAGGACTCGCGGTCCTGGCCGACGAGCTGCTCCGCCTCGGCGTCGGTGAGGTTCTCGATCCCCTGCTGGGTGCGGTGGTGGAACTTCACCCAGAACCGCTCACCGGCGTCGTTCACGAGGCTGTACGTGTGCGAGCCGAAGCCGTGCATGTGGCGGTAGCCCTTCGGGATCCCGCGGTCCGACATGACGATCGTGACCTGGTGCAGCGACTCCGGGAGGTTCGTCCAGAAGTCCCAGTTGTTCTCGGCGTCGCGGAGGTTCGTCGCCGGGTCGCGCTTGACCGCGTGGTTGAGGTCCGGGAACTTCAGCGGGTCGCGGAAGAAGAAGACCGGCGTGTTGTTGCCGACGAGGTCCCAGTTGCCCTGGTCGGTGTAGAACTTCAGCGCGAACCCGCGGATGTCGCGCTCGGCGTCGGCCGCGCCACGCTCGCCGGCGACGGTCGAGAAGCGGGCGAACATCTCGGTCTGCTTGCCGACCTGGCCGAAGATGCTCGCCGAGGTGTACTTCGTGACGTCGTTGGTGACGGTGAACGTGCCGTAGGCGCCGGAGCCCTTGGCGTGCATGCGGCGCTCGGGGATGACCTCGCGGTCGAAGTGCGCGAGCTTCTCGAGGAACCAGACGTCCTGCAGGAGCATCGGCCCACGCGGACCGGCGGTCTGCACGTTCTGGTTGTCGGGCACCGGCGCGCCGGCGACGGTCGTCAAGGGCTTCGTGTTGTCCTGCGTCATGCGCTGCTCCTCTGTGTGAGACGGTCGACGCACCGCCATCTGCGTGCGTGTCACGGCTGCGACATCCGGTGTCGGGCACCATCGGCCCGGGCGTCGCTCGCGTGCCCGACAGTCTCGCACTTTTCTGGAGCAATTCCAAACTAGACTTCACCGGTCGGAAACGCGTCCCGACCGGCGCCCGCTCACGCGCGGCTACTCGGCGAACGGGCTGTTGAGGATCAGGGTGCAGAAGTTCGGGCGCGCGTAGCCGGGGAGCTCGCGCTCGAGGACGTCGGCCTTGACGTTGCCGAAGGCGGTCTCGGGCTTGTGCGCGATGCCGCCGGCGAAGGCGCGGATGATCTCGTTCTTGAAGTCTCGGCGGGGCAGCTCGGCGAGGACGGCCCGGTGCTGCTCGTCCGTCAGGGTGTCGTAGTCGATCCCGAGGACGTCGAGCTCGATCCCGGCGGTCACCAGCGCCACCTCCGGTTCCTTGTGCTGGGGGATGCCGGGGGTCGTGTGCAGCGCGATGGCGTCCCAGACGATCCGGACCTGGTCGGCGGGGACGTCGTGGCGCTGGAGGAACTCGCGGGCGGCGTTGGCACCGTCGACCTCGAACCGGTCGTGCGGGCTGCGGTGCCCTTCCACCAGGCCGAGGTCGTGGAACATCGCGCCGATGTAGAGCAGCTCGGGGTCGAACGGCAGCTCGCGACGCTGTCCCTGGAGGGCGCCGAAGACGAAGACGCGGAGGGAGTGGTGGAAGAGGAGGTCGTTCTCGACGTCGCGGAT
Organism: Solirubrobacteraceae bacterium; assembly: GCA_050252545.1. Taxonomy (GTDB): domain Bacteria; phylum Actinomycetota; class Thermoleophilia; order Solirubrobacterales; family Solirubrobacteraceae; genus Patulibacter. The sequence continues at coordinate 34 of JBFWKS010000008.1, read as the reverse complement.
GAGCTCGGTCGCCTCGCGGGCGATCGAGCTGTCC
>JBFWKS010000007.1:0-40452 GCA_050252545.1 Solirubrobacteraceae bacterium | reverse complement strand
TGAAGACCCCGACGCCCGGCTCGCGCCGGGACTGCGATGCGGCGAACTGCTCCGGCTGCTCCCCCTGGTAGTGGAGGAAGAGGCCGAACAGGATGACGAAGACGACGACGTCTCCGACGATGACCACCCAGATCCCGGGCTCCCCCGGGACACGGCGGGCCCGCGGCCCGTCCGTGATGCTCGGGGCGCGCATCAGGCCGCGCTCCCGAGCGCGCCGGTCGCTACCGCCTGCTCGTGGACCGCGACACCGGGCACGGCGTCGACGGCCGCGTCCTCGTCCGCCTCGCGGCGGATGGCCTGCAGCACGACGACCGTCATCACCGGGTACCACAGCCCGAACGCCGCGGCCGGGATCCAGAACCCGAGCAGTCCGTTCCAGGCGAACGGTCCGTCGTGGAAGAACATCAGGAGCCCTGCGGGGGTCACCAGGACGGCGACCCACAGGTTGAAGTACGCCACCCAGCGGGGAAACACCGGTCGCTCACGCCGGTCGACGAAGATCGACGCCGCGATCGCGATCAGCTGCCCCAACAACGGCGGGAACGGCAGGATGATCACGATGTAGGACAGGTCGTTGAGCATCTGGGTGATCTCGGGCGCGTCGTACACGCGGAACGTCGCGACGAGGAAGAACAACGTCGGGAGCAGCAGCACTAGGCAGATCACCAGACCCGATGCGAGTTGCAGGATCGCCAGCGCCGGAACCCGGCCCTCCGACCGCCGCATCTGCAGGCTGATCGAGAGGAAGAACGGCACGGTGAGGAAGGTCGCGACGAGCGAGATCAGCAGGCCGGCGCGCCGCAGGTCGACGCGCTCGGCGTAGGCCGCGGCCACCTGCTCAGCGGTGTCGGACGCCGGGATGTGGGGCAGGAAGCCCCCGAGGATGCCCCAACCGCCGAAGAGCCCGATGACGAATGCGGGGCCGCACCACGCGCAGACGACCTGCACCCGCCGGTACGCGGACCGGCCGTCGGCTGCGGCAGCCCCTTCCTCGTCCTCATCCATGGATGAGGACAATACACAACACGACGTCCGATTACCATCATTTACGCGTAGACCGGACGTTGTGTAACACCATGTTTGACGCCGACGGCCCCACGCTCGGTGGACCCCGGTGGCGTCCGGCGCCGTGGGAACTGTCAGGCCGCTCGTGGCCCGGCGTAGAGCACGTTCCATACGATCCGGGCCGCACCCCGGATCAAGCGCTCGCGCTCGACGTCGGACGCCGCCCACAGGCGTGGGTCGTGGACCATCTCGAGCATCCAGACCAGCCACGGCGCGGCCTCGGCCGGGACGAGGTCCGCTGCCACCCACCCCGCGCGCTGCCCCGCGGCGATGTGCTCGCGCACCAGCGACGTGTGCAGGGCCACGGTCTGCTCGACCTGCGCCCGCAGATCCGCGTCGTAGGCCGCCGCGTCGAACAGCGCCGCCATCACCCGCACGTGCGGCAGGTAGTCCTCGATCACGGCGTACAGGGCCGCGTACACCTCGTCGGGGCCCTCCGGACGCGACAGCGACCACCAGCCCTCGGCCACGTCGGCGACCCGCAGGCGGATCTCGCTCGCCCAGTATCCGAGCAGTTCGCTCTTGTTCCGGAAGTACGCGTAGAAGAGGGTCCGTGACATCCCCGCCTCCTCGATCAGGCGGCGGATGCTCGTCTCCGAGAACGTCGCGCCTCCCTCGAGCAGCGCTTCCATCGCGGCCATGAGCCGACGCGCCGCGTCGGCCCGACGCGCGTCGCGTCCGCGCGCCACCGCAGCGTCCGCAGCGGTCACAGGCCGCTCCGGACCGGGGCGTAGAGCGCCGACCAGACGATCCTCGTGAGCTCCGTGACACGGGCGTCGGTCTGCTCCGCGTCCGCCGGGACCACGAGCATCGTGATGCCGCGCTGGACGAGCCTGGTCAGCCAGAGGGCCGCGATCGGCGGATCCAGCTCACGGTCGACGTATCCGCCCGCCTGGCCGGCCTCGATGTGCGCGCGCAGGCCCCCGACCGAGCGGTCGAGCTGGCTGCGCGTCCGCTCGCGCACGCCGGGGTCGTAGGCCGCCACCTCGTCGATCGCGGTGAGGATGCCGCCGTGCGTGCGGTACCCGTCGACGATCCGCTCCATCGCCTCCCGCAGCTGAGCCTCGTCGACGTCGGGCCCGAGCGACCACCACGACTCCGCCGAACGCACGGTGTCGTCCTCCAGACCCGCCGCCAGCGCCTCGACGAGGGCGCCCTTGTCGGGGAAGTGCACGTAGAACGTGGAGCGCGCCATGCCGGCCGTATCGGTCAGGCGCTCCACGGTCAGCTCCGCGACGCTGCGGCCGTCGGCGACGTTGTCGATCACCGCGTCGCGGAGCCGACGCAGGGCTTGGTCCCTGGCCTGCTCCCGGGTGACGTTGGGCGTGCGGGTGACGGAGACCGGGCGCATGTCGACGGGCCGGATCCTACCGTGGACCCTCGACGTGGACCAACCTCGTGCACAAGGTGGCGTCACGTCGTCCGGACCCACCGGATACCGCGGCCCCATCCATCATGTTCCACCCACCATCGGCAATCATGGCGGATCCAGCAGCAGTCGCGGATAGGCCATCGTGTCGTCGCCCAGCATCCACGGCTTCTGCGTCCTGCAGGGTGGCGCACCACTGCCGATCGGCGGGACGATGAGCCGGTTGCCCAGGTGGCGACAGTCGTAGGCCTCGAGCCCGCCGCGCGCGATCTTGCCCGATCCGCCGGGCGCCGGGTACGGGTTGGGCCGGTTCGTCGGCAGCTTCTTCGTCCATCCGCCGACGATCTCGTTCCAGACGGTGAGCCATCCGGCCGCGAACCCGTTGATCTGCCCCTCCTGGCCGACGAGTCGGCCGTTGGCCATCGCCCCGGAGCTCGCCAGGGCGCCGACGAGGTCGTGGCGGGCAGCCGACGCGAGGCGCAGGACGGGCGCGGCCTGACGCGCACCCAGATGGACGTCCTCCAGCGCCGGCCCGGCGTCATCGAGCACCCGGGCGAGGGCGGGGAGCGCCTTCTCGCCCTCGACGATGAGCTGCGGCAACCGGTCGAAGAGGCGTCGGAACGCCGGCGTGTCGCGCACGAGGGCGTCGAGGGCCGGCGCCAGGAGCGGCGCCGTCGGCCGCAGCGCCGCCAGAGCGCGGCGCAGATCGGGCGCCACCGCGTCGATCCGGCCGGTCGCCTCGCGCAGCGCCGTGAGGAAGGGCGGCAGTGCGGCGATGGTGGAGCGCAACGCGGCGTCGCGTCGAGCGGTCACCGACAGCACGCGGCCGGTCTCGGTCATCGCCGCGCTCAGCGACGCCTCGCGCCGGGCCAACGCGCCGAAGAGATCGGCCGAGCCGTCGATCATGCGGCGCAGGTCGGGACGTTGCCCGTGGACGACGTCGACGACCGCCCGCAGGTCGGCGGTCACCGGGCGGGCCCGGCCGAGGATCGCGTTGATCGCGGGCGCCCGGCCCCGGAACGCTCGCTCGGTCCCGGCGAACAGGCGCCGGAACTGGCGGCGGGTCGCGGGGTCGAACGTCTCCAGCACGTCGTCCAACCGCTGCGCGGCGACGGCCCGTGACGCCGGCAGGCGTCCTCCGTCGGCGACGGGCGGCGCGTCAGGATCACCGGGAACCAGCTCCAGGTAGCCCTCACCGAGCAGGGTCTTCGTGCGCGCCATGACCCGCGCCCCGCGGCGCACCGGCGCGAACTCCGGATCGAGCTCGACGGTGAGCTCGCCACGTCCCTTCTCGCTCTCGACGCGAACGATCCGTCCGACGCGGACACCCGACGTCAGCACGGGCGTGTTGCCGAACAGCGACTCGGCCTGCGGCACGCTCACGCCGAACCGGTAGCCCTCGGCCTCCAGCGGCACCGAGCCGCCGAACGAGCGCCAGACACCGACGGCGAGCACGACGCAGAGGACCGTGAAGGCGAGCGGCAGGAAGAGGCGGCGCCAGGTGATTCGAGACGTCTGCATGTCACTCCGGCGGGCAGATCGAGTGGGTACCGAGGATGAGGTTGAACAGCGGAGCGAGGTTCGCCACCTCGGTCATGCTCGTGCAGTTCAGCGAGATCCGGGCGCGCAGCGAGCCGCCGTGGGCGTCCCCGTTGCCCGCGGTCGAGTTCCAGTTGTGGATGAACCACGCGAGCCAGAACAGCATGCCCTCGTCCTTGCCGGGCGGGTTGTACGCCAGTTCGTTGACCGCGTAGGTGACGACCTGGAGCACCCGGCTCAGGTCCGGGGTCAGTCGGGTCAGCCCGTCGACGGCCGGACTCAACCTCGTGGCCAGCGACTGCGCGTCCCGCACCAGCGGCCGCACGTCCCGACGGACGACGGGCGTGAACCGGTCGGTGACCTCGGTCAGGCGGCGCATCGTCGCCGGCAGGTCGCCGACCGGGCTCGTCAGGGCCTTCAGCGTCGGTCCCAGCTCGTCGGCGAGGCCGCGGGTCGTCGTCAGCGCCGCTCTCGTGGACCGCAGGGCACCGGGTAGGCGCTCGAGCGTCCGCCGCAGCGGCTCGTCCTCGCGGGCCAGGGCCTCCAGGGTCTGGTTGCCCGCCGCGACGACCGCGGCCATCCGCCCGTCGGCGGCCGCCGCCCGCGTGACGTCCGAGACGTTGTGGACCAGCCGGGCGAGCTCCCGCCGGCGGCCGTCGAGCTCGCGCGTGATGTCCCCGAGCTGCCGGGCGGTCGGGCCGAGCGCCAGGAGCAGCGCACGCATGTCGGGCGCACGCCCTGCGGTACCGCGACCGGCGCCCCGCAGCAGGCCCTCGAGGAACGTCCGGGTATCGGCGTCGAGCGTGGAGAGCAGGTCCGACAGCGGGACCGGAGACGACGTGCGGGCCGTTCCAATGCTCGCCGCGTCCGGCAGTTCCCCCGCCCGCGGCGAGCCGGGATCGAGGTCGATCTCCATGTCCTTCAGCGGCGTGATCGGCCGCAGGTCGGCGCGCGCATCGCGGTAGACGTGGCGGAGCTTCGCCCGCTCGATCCGCAGCGTCAGCTCGGCCGTGCCGCGGAGGATGTGGGCGCGGCTGATCGAGCCGACCCGCACGCCGGACACGTTCACGCCCTGCCCGAGCCCGGGCGCCACCCCGTCGGCGGCCGGCAGGCTGACCCGCACGTCGTAGGTGTCCTGGAACGGGACCGGCAGACGTTGCTTGACCAGCACGTACCCGGCCCCGAAGGTCCCCGCGACGATGAGCACGGCCAGAACGACCACGTAGCGGGCAACGCCCGGGCGCTGCGCTCCCCGGGTCACCGGGCGGCCCCCCGGTCCTCGGTCAGGCTGCGGCGCAGCGCCGACCGCGTGCGGCGCAGCTCGCCGCGCAGCTCCGTGCGCCGTTGCTCCGGGGACGCGCCAGCCCTCGGGGCCTTGACGACCTTGGCGCCGGGACCGTAGGTCATGATCGCCGGGGTCGACCGGAGGCTCGCCCGCCGCTGCTCGGTGCACGGTGCGTCCGGGCGCTTGGGGGGACGGACGCCGTAGCCCAGCCACTGCGGGTTGACTCCGGTCACCCCCTTCTCGGCGAGCGCGGTGTACACCGGGCCGATGCCGGGCAGGTCGTGCATGATCATGTCCTCGCCGATGCCGATACCGGCGCGGATCGTCGTCCCGTTGGCGTCGAAGTCCGACGATGCGCCGGTGAGGCTCGCCCCCATGTGGAGCATCTCCTGCCAGATCGGCTGGTCGATGGTGTGTGGTCCGTCCTCGACCTTCTCGTTGAGGACCGGCACGATCCGCGTGCTGACGCACCGCGCGATCGGGGTGATCTGTGGCATGAGGAAGCGCAGGCGACGCTCCAGCTCGGGCAGTGCCCGCACCGGCGACTCGACGGTGCGCACGAGCCGCGGCAGCTCGTTCGACCCGGTGAGCCCCTCGAGCTGGACGAGGGCCCGGTCGAACGAGCGCTGCGTCGGGGGCAGCTCGGCGAGCACCGGGCGCAGCACGCCCGAGAACGCCCGGACCCGCGGCAGGACCCGGTCGAGCGCCGTCAGCGCCGCCGGGGCCACGCGGAACGTATCGCCGAGCTCCCGGATCGACGTGGAGATGTCGCGCTCGCTCGCGGCGAAGACGCCCATCACCCGGTCGTAGTTCGTCACGATGCTCCGCAGCGCGTCCGGGTCACGCGCGAGCTCCCGCGCCAGGCCGCCGACCCCGTCGAGCGCCGCCTTCAGGTCACCGGGCCGCGTGCCCCGCATCGCGCGACTGACCCGGGCGGTGCTCGACAGCGCCGCGGCGAGCTCGCGATTGGCACGTCGCAGCCCCGCGAACCCGGTCGAGCGGGTGATCGCCGGCACCGGCGACGGCGCGGTCCCGGTGCCGAGACCCGCCGCCAGGCTGCCGATCAGGTCGCGGAGGGACGCACGTACGGTCGTCGTCAGCGTCGCCAGCACCTCGTCGGTCTGGACGGGCGTGCTCGTCCGGCGCGCCGGGATCGTGGCCCCGGCCCGCAGCGGCTCCGCCTCGGGTCGACCGGGCCGGACGTCGACGTAGAAGTTGCCCTCGAACGCCAGGCGGGGCCGGATCGCGAGCTCCAGGTCCGCGCCCAGCGTCGGCGCGTCGTCCCGCAACCGCAGCGTGACGAGGGCCTGTCGCCCGTCGGCGGCTCTCCCCACGCGCGCGACCTCACCGATGTCGAGGCCGGCCACCCGCACCGCGCTGCCGGGCTTGAGCTGGTTGGCGTTGGTGAACACGGCGTGGACCTCCATGCCGCCGCCCGTCACCGCCTGACGTCCGAACGCCAGGACGATCAGCCCGATCACGATCGCCGCCGCGGCGGCGGCGCCGACGACCTGGCGACGGACGGCGGCACGTTCGCGCCCGGCCCCCGGTCCCGTGCTCTGCGGACGGCGCACGTCAGCCTCCCGGTGGGGTGTCGAGAAGACCCGCCCGCCGTGCCCGGGAGATGACGCCCGGTGGCGGAACGGTGTCGATGGTCTCGTCGGACTGCAGACCCTGCGGGTTCGTCAGCGACCGTCGGCCCGGGTGGAACGGCTCGTTGCCGGTCTCGCACTCGTCCTCGTTCAGGTGCGGCAGGTAGTTGACGTGGAGCTCCTCGTGCGGCTCCGCGTTCTGGAACAGCTCCGAGATGTTCGTCCCCAGCTGCTTGATCATCAGCGGGCCGTACGGCGCGCCCGGCCCCTGCCCCATCGTCCCGAACCCGGCGAAGAGGTTCTGGCCCCACAGACTCAGGACCTTGCAGTGGACCTGGGCCGCACCGAGGGTCTCGAGGAACGGCCCGCCAGCGGTCAGCGCGTCCCCGAGCTTGCGGATGGCCCCCTCGGTCGACGGGCGCCGGGCGAAGCCCTCCAGTGACGTCAGCGACGTGGTCAGCGGTCCGGTCAGCCGGGGCAGACGACGGACGACGGGCGTTCCGTCGTCCACGGTCGCACGGACTGCGTCGAGCGCGGCGGGCAACCGCCGCGACGCCGGGAGGAGCCGCTCCGACACGTCCGCCAGGTCGCGCAGCGCCGGGCGGAGCCGGCGGAGCGTGCCCCCCGTCGCCCGCGCGGTGCCCGGCAGCTCGTCGAGCGTGCGGCCGAGCGCCGTCCGGGCGTCCGTCAGCGCGCCCATCGTCCGCGCGCCGTCGGTCGCCAGCCGGCCGAGCGTCGGGTGCTCGCGCGCCAGGACGGAGAACGTCGCCTCGTACTCCCGGATGAACTCGGCCAGGCGCGTCGAAGGTGCCGCGAGCGTGCCGAGGACCCGGGTCAGCCGCGGCGCGCCGTCGGCGAGGTTGGTCACCGTCTCGCCCAGGTCGACGCCCCGCCCCGCAATGCCCGCGCCCAACTCCCCGATCGTCGCCTGGATGTGCCCGGCGGTCCGGCGGTCGAACATGTCGAAGAGCTCGGTGAGCTGGACGGTCCCGGATGCGCGGGTCACGGCGAGCCCGCCGCCCGGGGGCACCGTTCGCCGGCTGTCCCCCGGGGTGATCGCGAGGTACGTGGCACCCAGGACCGATGCAGGACGGATCCGCACCCGCGAGTCGACCGGGATCCGGGGCACGCCGCGGTCGAGCGCCACGCTCAGGCGCGAGATCGGCCGGCCGTCGGGATCGTCGGAGGCCGGCGGGATCGCCCGGACCCCGGTGACCTGACCGACCCGGACCCCGCCGATCCGCACCTGGTTGCTCTTGATCATGCGGTTCGCGTCGGGCACGTCGACGGTGATGTCGTAGGTGGGCACCCACGGCAGGCCGCTGTTGGCGACGAACGACACGTACACCGCCACGGCCGCGAGCAGCGCCCCGACCACCCCGATCAGCGTGTGGTGACGGGACGGATCCCGCCGCCGCCTGGTGCCTGCGCTGCTCATCGCAACAGCCGGTCGATGACGTCGACGAGGTCGCGGCGCGTGTCCTCGGGCAGAGCGGACAGCGGTACCTTCCCGTCCTTGTCACGTCCGGGACGGTCGGCGCGCTGCCCGCCTCCGGTCGGGTGCACGGCGCGCGTGCCGGCCTTGCCCGGCAGGTCGGGCGGCTGGGTCGTGTCGTTGATCGGGACCCGTCCGCGACCCGGGCTGCCGTACCCGTGGTCGCAGCCGAGCGCCTTGGCGTCGAGCAGGCACTGCGGGGCGGTCTTGACCGCGAAGTTCACCTGGTGCGACACGGCGTCGTAGCCGGCGGTGAGGTTGGCGAACCCGTAGATGAAGTCGTAGATGCTGTCGATCCCGCCGGTGTCCCGGAGGCTCACCAGGAGCTCCCGTGCGGCGCGGGCCGGGCCGGCGGCGGAGCGTGCGAACTCGGCCAGTCGGGCCACCACCGACTCGGTGGGACCGGTCGCCGAGCGACCGCGACGCGCCGCGCGGGCCAGGTCGTCGAGGGCGGGGAGCGCCGGGGTGGCGAAGCGCGGGATCGCGTCGTTGACCGCGGCGAGCATCGGGCCGGAGGCGCGCAGGCGGCGGGCCGTCGGGGTGAGCGCCCGCGCGGCGGTGTCCAGATCGCCGAGCGCACCGTCGGCCTCCGCCAGCATCGGCGGCAGCTCCTGCACCGATCGCCGGAGCGCGGTGCGTCGCCCGGCCGTCGTCTGTGCGACGGTGGCTGTGCGGTCGACGAAGCGGCGCACGTCGTCCTTGCGGGAGCGCAGCTCGACGAGGACCTCGTCGGTCTGTGCGATCGCGTCGCGGATCTCGCGGCGCTGTCCGCGCAACGCGCCCAGGACCTCGCGGGCCTGGCCGAGAGCCGGATTGGCGCGTCGCAGCAGGGCGTTGAGGTCGTCACCGCGCCCCACCGTGGCGGTGCCGAGCTCCGTGAGGATCACGCGGATCCGCTCCGACACGGGGAGCGAGAAGGTGTCGATGACCTGCTGCAGCTGGACCGCGACCTCGGTGCGCTCGAGCGACACGATCGGCAGGTCGGTGCCGTCGGGGTCGGCCAGTGACGGGCGTCCCGGTGTGCCGGGGTCGCACTCGACGTAGTTCTCGCTGACGAGCCCCTCGGGCAGGATCCGGCAGCGGGCGTCGTCGCGCAGCGGGGCGAAGCGGGCCTCGATCTCCAGGGTCATGCGGGCCTTCTGCTCGTCCGTCAGGTCGACGGCGACGACCTCGCCCACCTTGGTGCCGGCGACCTTGACGAGCTGGCCGGGGACCATTCCCCGTGCGGTGTCGAAGACCGCCCGGAACCGGTAGGTGTCGTGGCCGCGTCCGGCGAGCGCGACCGCGACCGCGACGGCCACGACGACCAGGAGCAGGGGGACGATGCGCCTCATCGGCCCGCCGCCCGCTCGAGGTCGCCCCGGCCGGTCGGATCGGGCTCCAGCGAGCGCCGGTCACCCTCGCAGGTCGAGGCGCTGCTGCAGACCGCGTCGGGTTCGTTGACGAGCCCCGACATGCTCTGCCGCGGGTCGCAGATCCCCTCCTTGGGATACCAGGGGTTGGAGCCGTCGGGGGCCGGCGGAGCGTTCGACCCGGGGCAGCGGCTGCGCTGGTCGAACTGCATGTTCAGGACCCCGGGCACGATCCCCGACTTGCGGGTCAGTCCCGGGAAGAGGGGCGACAGCAGGCCACCGACGGCGGTCTGCGGGCTCTGCAGGAACTCGACCTTCAGGTAGTGGCCGTAGCGGTTGTAGGGACCGGTGGAGATCCCGACGAGCCCGTTGACGACGCCCAGCACGATGTCGGAGCTGTAGAACCGCAGGCCCTCGATGATCGGCATCGAGTCCTCCAGGGCACCGGCGGCGCTGCCCAGGGCGGCGCGAGTCGGGTGCTCCAACGGGACGAGATCGGTGAGCGCCCGGCGTAGCGGATCGACGATCCGGGCGACAGCGTCGAGCGGCTCGCGCGCGGTGTCGAGGGCGACCGGCACGCGCCGGAGCAGCCGGCGCAGCCCCGGTTGGACCGGGGCCACCGCGCGCAGGGTGGGGCGCAGGTGCTCGGCCGTCGTCGCGACGGACCGCAACGTCCGGGCCGCCCGGCCCAGAACGTCGGGTGCGGTGGTGAGCGAGTCCGCCAGGGCGCCGCGCTCACGTGCCACCGCCGTCATCGTCACCGCGGTCCGTTCCACGGCACGGGCGAGGGGCTCGTGGCGGTCGCCCAGGGCCTTCGCGGCGACGGAGCCGTGCCGCAGGAGATCACCGATCTCGTCGCGGTCGGCCGCCAGATCGCCCAGCAGCTCCCCGATCGGGACGAGCGCCGGATCCAGCGCGGCCAGCATGTCGTTGAACGCCCGTCCACCGGACCCGGCGTAGATCCCGGCGCTGTTGGTGACAAGGCCCTTGATCCGCTCGCGCATCGAGGGGTCCATCGTGTTGAACACGGCGTCGAGGTCCACGACCCCGGCGGTCCGGGTGCTCGGGATCACTCCACCGTCGGGGATCGGCTCCGCGCTCTCGGGCGCGGGACCGATCTCCACGTATCGGTTGGTGATCGTGGCCTGCCCGACGCTGCGAATCGACACGCGAGAACCGCGGCGCAGCGGACGGAACCGCTCGTCGGTGATCTCCAGGTGCACCGACGCCTGGCCGTCGCGGGCGAGCGTCACCCGACGGATGGTCCCGATCGGCACGCCGGCGACCTCGACGCGGCCGCCCTCCACCAGCAGGCTCGCGTTGGTGAAGCGGGCCTCCACGGTGTACGGGTCCCCACCCCCGCGGAGGACGAGGAGCGCCACGACGAGCATGAGGCCGAGGCCGGCAAGGGCGGCCGCCCGGCGCGCGTTGCGGCCCGATCGGCGCGGTTGCGTGGTGGCGTCCACGTCAGCCGCCGATCGGGAGGACGAGGGCCGATCCGGGGCCGGCATGGCCCTGGGGGGTGGGGACGACGATCCGCATCGGTCAGCCGCCGATCGGGAGTCGCGGGGTGCCGCCCCAGAAGATCTGGGAGCCGATGATGCCGATGAAGTGGACCCCGATGAGGTTCACGATCATCGCGCGGGCGGTGGCGGTGCCGACCTCCACGGGTCCGCCGCGGACGCGGTAGCCGTAGTAGCAGCCGACGAGCACGACGAACGTCGCCATCGCCATCGCCTTGATCCCGGAGAACAGGTAGTCCTGCGGCGACTGGAACTTCCAGAACAACTCGAAGTAGCCGCCGGGCGACACCTGCCCGACCTGGACGACGACGGCGACATAGCTGCCCACGAACGCGACGATCATCGCGAGCGCGTACACGAACGGCAGCACGATCCAGGCACCCAGGAGTCGCGTGGTGCACAGGTACAGCACCGAGTTGATCCCCATCACCTCGAGCGCGTCGACCTCGTCGGTGATCCGCATCGTCCCGATCTCGGCGACGAACCCGGTGGAGACCTTCGCCGACATCATGTAGCCGAACGCGTATGGCGTGATCTCACGTAGGTCGCTGATCGCCGCGAACGCCCCGGCGACCGACGGGGCGCCGACCTGGCGGGCGGCGTAGGAGCCCTGGATCCCGACGACGAGCCCGAGCGCCAGCACCATCCCCATGATCACCACGAACGATCCGGTGATCAGGAGGCTCGACTGGCGCAGCGTCTCGGCGAGGTACACACGGACCCGCCCGGTGAAGATCCCCGAGAGGACCTGGCCCGAGAACACCGTCCCGTCTCCGACGGCGAGCACGACGTCCCGTCCACGCGTCCGGAGGCTCACCGGACCTCCGACAGGATCGGGTTCGTGGCCAGGAGGACCTGGGTGAAGACGTAGTCGATCGCCCCGATCATCAGGAACGCCACGACCACCGCCTGGTTCACCGCGCGACCGACGCCCTCGGCCCCGCCCTTGGCGTTGAGGCCCTTGTAGCAGCAGACGATCGCGATCATCACCCCGTAGATCGCGCACTTCAGGAACGACGCCCCGAGCTCGAGCGTCGTTGCGCTCGAGAAGAACGCCGCGAAGAACGGCCCTACCGGCGCGTCGTTCTGGACCACGACGAGCACCGCGCCCGCGACGCCCGCCAGCAGCGCGAAGACGTTGAACAGCAGGCAGATCAGCATGATCGCCAGCAGCCGCGGAACCACGAGCGACTTGATCGTGTCGACTCCCAGGACGCTGAGGGCATCGATCTCCTCGCGAACCCGACGCGCCCCCAGATCCGCGCACATCGCCGTGCCCACCACGCCGGCGACGACGATCGCGGTCACCAGCGGCGAGAAGAACCGCACGACGATCAGGACGTAGATCCCGCCCATCCGGTCCAACGCCCCGAACAACCCCAGGAAGTTCGACGCCTGGATCCCCGCCGGCCCGAACGACAACGCGAACGACGTGACGATCAACGGGAAGATCGCGATCGTCAGCGCGAACCGGAACTGATCGACGAACTCCGATCCGAACCCGAAGGGTGGGCGGATGGCGCGTACCGCGAGCCACCCCAGGTGGACCATCCCTCCGAGGTCGCCGAGCGCCGATGCCCGGGACGGGCGGGTCGATGACGGTGGAATCACCACCCCCGGTCCGGCGGCGTCGTGGCTCACGTTGCGTCCCCGAGCTCCGCCCGGCGACGCGCCGCCGGGCCGGGCCGATTGGCCCGCCGCCGTGCACCCGGTTCCCCTGCTCGCCCGTCGCGATGCATCCCGTTTGCAACATTACTGTTTGTCCGGTCTTGACGTCAACAGATAAATTCAGAGGACGAGAGCACGCACGGGCGGACGCGTCGAATTCCCTGCAAATCCGGCGTTTCTTCCTCGGTACTTCGCTTCTTGCGCACACTGCATTCTCGTTCAACGGCTCACGGGCAGCGCCGACGCCAGCGAGAAGACGCTCTGATCGGACAGCGTGTAATGGAGTCTTGGCGATCCGACGATCCCCGTCTATCCCGCGTCGCACGCCGTGTCGTAGACGCGTCCCACGCGGTGAATCCGCCTCGCACACGCCTACAATGGTGTGCACCACATGAGCATCTCCCCCCGTGCATCCCAGAGCGCCCGCGCGCTCGGTGACGAGCAGGCGCGCCGACTGCTGCGCGCCGGCCTCGAGCGGGCGTTGGAGCACGAGTCCGCCACGCAGGTCAGCATCGACCGGTTGGCCCAGGAGGCCGGGGTCGCGCGCTCCACGTTCTACGTGTACTTCGAGGACAAGGGCGACTTCGTCAGCGTTCTCGCGGAGGAGGCCCACGCCGACGTCATCGGGGCCGCGGACTACTGGATGGGCCTGGCCCCCCCGATCGCCAAGGCCGATGTCCACGAGGCGCTGGAGCGCATGATCGACGCGTTCCGCACCCACTACGCGGTCTTCATCGCCAGTCAGGAGCTGGCGGCCGCCGACCCCCGCGTCCATGCCCGGGCCCAGGACTTCCTCGCCCGCGCGGGCGACACGATGACGACCCACATCCGCCGCGGCCAGGCGGAGGGGTTCATCCGTCCCGGGATCGACGCCGAGCGCGTGTCGCTCTGGCTCACCCTGCTCGTGGAGCGCGGGCTGTACACGCTGATCCTGCCTGCCGATGCCGACGCCACCGACGAGTACGTCAGCGCGCTCGTCGACATCGTATGGAAGTCGATCTACCGGGACGCGTCGTGAGCTCGCGGGAGGAGATCCGGTCGGGCGCGCGGCGCGTGGCCCGTCGTCGCGAGATCGCCGAGCAGCTCGAGCAGGCGGTTCGCGACCTCATCGCCGCCGGTGAGCCGTACGCGACGTTGAGCGTCGAGCGCATGATGCGCCAGGCCGGCCTCTCGCGCTCGACCTTCTACGCCTACTTCGCCGACAAGAGCGCCCTGCTGCGCCACTGGGGCGCCCAGGTCCACGGCGAGGTCCGCGAGACCGCCGGCGGTGCCTGGTGGCTGATCGGCCGGGGCGCCACGCGCGACCAGGTCCGGCAGGCGCTCGGCCAGAGCGTCCGGATCTACGTGCCGCATTCCCCGCTGATGCGGATCGTGTCGCAGGCGGCGGCGTACGACGCCGATCTCCGGGCCCAGCTGGATGCGGAGATGAGCGATCACATCGCCCAGCTCGCGCGGCACATCCGGTTGGGGCAGGCGGGCGGCTGGATCGACCCGACGCTCCGCCCCACCCAGACCGCCGGCTGGCTCATCCGCATGGCCGAGCGCGTCAGCGACACCGTGCTCGTCGGGATCGCGCCCGGCCCCGAGCTGGACGCCCAGATCGACGCGTTCACCGAGGTCGTCTGGAGCACGCTCTACGTCCTGCCGGACCCGGCCGACCGGCCCCCCACCGGCGGCTGACCGTCCCGTCGGCGCTCTGCCGAGGCCCGACGGACGCCGCCCGGCGGTGCCCACCGGTCCCGGCGGTGCCTGGCCGACCGGTCAGGCCGTCGTCGCGTAGTGCTGGGCCTGGTCGTCGGGGACGGGTCCCAGCTCGTCGGGCAGGTCCCCGGCGGGCCACGCCTGCCAGGGGTGATCGCCGCGGGCCTTGCGGCGCCGATACTCGAACCGTCCGTGGGCGTTCATCGCGTACCAGGCGGCGTACGTCGACGGCGTCACCACCGGGATCCAGAAGCGGTTCGCGAGCGGGTCGAGCGGCTCGACCGCGCCCGGGGTCACCTCCGCCCCGACGTGTCCCTCGCCGTCCTCCAGCGTCATCCGCGCCAGGATCGTGCCGTCCGCGGCGCAGATCTGGGTCTCTCCGAGCATCACCGTCCGCCACGGCACCCGGCGCGCCAGCGGCGTCTGCGACTCGACCGGCCCGACGTGCGCGGCATGCGCGACCGGCGCGCCGACCAACCGTGCCACCTGCCGCGGCAGCTCGCGCTGGGCCTGGCGCCACAGCCCGTGCTCGCGGGTGCTCCAGCGCCGGAAGGGGCGGGCCCAGTTCAACGGGAACGACGGCCAGCACATGCCGCCGAGCACCAGGTCGACCCCGCGCAGGCGGCGGGAGGTGCGGTAGCGCATCCACTCCCAGCCCGAGCAGATGCCGACGTCGAGGCCCAGGTCCGACAGGTGCGCACGACCGTCGTCGTCGCCACCGACGTAGTAGTGGTGCTCCCACGCGCTGGGGATGTCCTTGTCGTGCAGGTGCGCCCGACCGTCGGACTCGGCCAGCACGTAGGTCCCGTACGTGTCGCCTCCGCGGCGGGCGAGGAACCCGCCGCCGATCACGCAGTCCAGTTCCCGGGCCAGGCGGGTCAGCAGCTGGAACGGGGCGCCGTCGACGGGACGGGCGACGCCGTCCATGCGCTCGTGGAAGACGTTGGGCGAGGTCATCGCCTCGGGCACGACGATGACCTGCGGGTCGTGCTCGCGGTGGGCGTCGCGGATCAGGTCCTCGATCCGGACGAGGTTCTGCTCGACGGCGCCGAGCTCGAGGGCCGCTTGGACGGCGGCGATGCGGATCGGGCGACGGGAAGTCATGCGGGTACCTCGGCTGGGGTGGGGGACGTCGAAGACGTGGCGGGGGCGTGCTGCGAGGCGTCGCCGACGGCGAGGAGCGCGCCATCGGGTCGCGTGCCGCCGTTGCGCGCCGCGGGACCGCCGGGGGCGGTACGGGCGGCGGAGGCGTTGCCGGCGTCGGAGGCGTTGCCGGCGTCGACCGCGACCCGTCTGGGCGGGGCCGCCGGCCAGGTCCAGCCCGGGTGCTCCGACCCGCGGATCGTGCGGGTGGAGCGGAACCGCCGGCGGCGGCGCTCGGCGCGGACGGCGAGGTCCGTGCGCAGGTCGGGAAGCGCGTCGCGAAGGATCGCGCGGGCATGCCGGGGATGGCGGCGGACCGCACCGAGCGCGCCGCCCATCAGGCGTGGCAGCGTCAGGACCTCCTGCTGATCGCGGATCCGGGCGAACAGGTCGCCGAGGTCCGGGTCCCCGTGGCCCTGGGCGCGCCGCGCGATCTCGACGAGCACCGGCGACTGGGGTCGGATCCGCGTCTCGCCGTTGGCGAAGTGGTAGGCCGACAGGCACTCCTCGTCGCGTGCCTGCTCCCAGCGACGCAGCGCGGCGTCCAGCGCCGCCGGATCGTCGAGGACGGGCTCGGCGGCCTCGCCGAGCGTCCGCCCCATCCACAGCGCGTCGCGCTGCCCCTGTCCGATCACCGGGTCCTTGAAGTGCCCCGCGTCGCCGGCCAGGGCCCACCCGGGGCCGCTGCTCGGGCGGAAGAACGCCTGGGTGTCGCAGGTCGAGCGCAGCTTGCCGACGTTCGTCGCCCCGGCGATCCGCTCGGCGAACCCCGGGTGCCGCCGCAGGAACTCCGCCCACGTGCCGTCCGGGTCGCGACGGGCGCGGTGCACGTCGGCGGCCGGGCCCATCACGAGCGCCACGGTGCGTGGACGGGGCGCGCTGGGGAAGACCATGCAGACCGACGTGCCGTCGCGCCACTGCGACAGCGTCTCGTTCAGCGGGGTGCCGGCCTGCGGGTCGTCGAGGTAGCGGAAGACCAGGCCACGGCCGTTGAGCGACGCCCGGTAGGGGTGCCATGCCCCGACCCGGGCGGCGACCGTCGAACGGCGACCGTCGGCACCGATCACGAGCTTGGCCCGCAGCTCGCGGACCTCGCCGTCGGGATCGCGGTAGCGCACCCCGGCGGCCCGCCCGCCGCGCCAGATCACGTCGAGGAACTCGCAGCCCTCGCGGACGTCCGCGCCGTGCTCGCGGACCGTGTCGACGAGCGCCGCGTCCTGCCCCGGGCGTGGCACGCACAGGACGTAGTCGGACCGTCCCACGGCCCCCCACCGCTCGTGGACCTTGATGTCCGGACCGAAGTGGATCTCCAGGTCGCGCAGGAACGACGGGTCGAGCGCCGCGATCCGGTCGAACGCCCCCATCCGGCGGATCTCCTCGATCCCGCCGTTGAAGAGCACGTGGGTCGAGAGGGTGTCGGACGGGAAGCGCGCCCGCTCCAGCACGACCACGTCCCGGCCACAGCGGGCGAGCGCGGCCGCAGCCGTCGTCCCGGCCAACCGTCCACCGACGATCACGACATCATGGTCCGACATGGCGCGACACTATCCGCGTCGACCGTACAGTTGCAAGATGATTCAAAGATGAATGTGACTCCATCTGAGTCGGACCGCCCCGCGCGGGGCGCCCGGCGGGCCGCCCGCACCCGTGCGGCGATCCTCGACGCCGCCGAGCGGGCGTTCCGCACCGGGGGGTACCGCAGCACCCGGATGGACGACGTGGCCGACGCCGCCGACGTGGCCGTCGGCTCGATCTACAGCCACTTCGGCAGCAAGGACGGGCTGTACCACGCGCTCGCCGAGCGCTCCGTCGAGCTCTTCGCCGCCTACATGGAGCAGGCCTACACCGACGGGCGCACCCCGCTGGAGCGCGTGCTGGCCGCCGGCGACGCCTACCTGCGCTTCCACCTCGAGCACCCGGGCGCGTTCCGGTTCCTGGCCTTCGACGGCGTCGAGGCGGGCACGCTGATCGAGGACCTCGCCGTCCGTGGCCGGATCACCGACCGGCTGGAGGAGCTCATCGACGGGTTCGCGGACCGGATCCAGGCCGCGATCGACGCCGGCGAGGCCCGGCCGCTGGACGCCGTCGAGCTGTCGCGGTTCCTCTGGGGGGCGTGGAACGGGGTGGTGGCGCTGAGCATGCGTCCCGACCGGCTGGCGCTGGACGAGGAGCGGATCGAGTCCTGCATCCTGACCGGGCGGCGTCTCGTCCTCGAGGGGCTCGTCGCCCCGGGCGCGCGCGACGACGCCGGCGACGCCCGGGCACGCCTGGTGCGGATCATGTCCCCGGACGAGGACCCGGCGGCTACCCCTCGAGCGGCATCCGACTGATCGCCGCGGCCTCCGACGGCGCGATGCCGAACTGCAGCAGCGTCAGCTCGGCGTGGACCCGGTCGGCGTCGGGCGGCGCGCTGCCCTCGAGGATCGTGCGGATCGTGGCCACCGCGCCACCGCAGAGGACGGTGAGCGCGACGTCGAGGTCGGTCACGCGGAACCGGCCCGACACCAGGCCCCGGTCGAGCACGCGCCGGGCGTACGGGGCGATCGCAGTCAGGAACAGCGAGTCGCTGTGGCCCAGGTGGACGAGCAGCCGCGCGAACTCCGGATCGTCGTAGGCGGTCCGCACGAACCGCCGGTCGGCGGTGCTGGCGGCGACCGCCGGGTCCTCGTATGCGTCGATGCCCGCGAGGGTCGTCGTCGCGAGCGTCCGGAGGCTCTCCGACACGACCGCCTCGACGAGCTCGTCGAGCGACCCGAAGTGGTTGTAGAACGATCCGCGCCCGACCCCGGCCGTGTCGGTCGCGTCGGCGATCCGCAGGCCACGCACGCCGCGCGCGGTGATGAGCTCGCGCGCTGCGGCGACGATCCGGTCGCGGGTGGGCGGGCGACGCGGTGCGCTTGACTCCACGGCCATGGGTTGAATATATATTCAACAGCGGGGGAGCGGCGCGGGACCCATCGGTGGTCCCGGCCGGTCCGCCTCCGTGCCGAGACCGAGGACGCCGTGACCGACCGCCACCTGACGATGACCCGCACCTGGGCCGAGGTCCCGCTGCTACGCGAGCGCGACCCACTCGACCACGCCGTCGGGCCCCGCTCCACCTGGACGACCGTCAACGCCGCCGAGGCCCTGCCGGGCGTACTGACCCCGCTCGGGGCATCCGCCTGGATCGCCGGCAGCGAGGTCGGCATCCGCCGCTGCTTCCACGAGCTCGGCGTGCTGTCGAAGGCGGAGGTCCAGCTGCCCGACGACGCCGATCAGCGGTTCTCCGGCGTGTTCGTCGGGCGGTACGCCGCGAATCTCGACCGTCTGCGGGCGGTCGCCGATCGCACCCCGGGAACGTCGGGCGATGCCCTCGAGCGCCAGGCGTTCGGCAGTGTGCGGCCCGGCGTGCCGGCGTCGCGGGGGTCGATCCGTCGCTACCCGGCGATCGTCGGCCGGGCCCCGCGGTCGGTCGTACGGCTGCGCGGCCGGATGCACGCCCAGGCCGCCGGGCTCGACGCCTGGTGGCGCGACCGGACCGACGAGCCGATCGACGACCTCGCACTCGCCCGGCGCCGGTTCGACGAGGGCCTGCGCGGCTACACCGACGCGATGGCCCCGCACTTCATGGCGACGATGGTCGTCCAGGGCCTGCTCGACCGGCTGCGCGAGACGTGCGAGGCCGCCGGCGTTCCCGGCCACGAGCTCCTGGTCGCCGGTGGCGGCGGGCAACTCGAGGAGGAGCGCCTCGTCGAGCGGCTGCTGCAGGTCGCCGCCGGACGCCTGGATCTGGACGCCGTCGTCGCCGAGGTCGGGTTCCAGGGGCCGGACGTGGGCGAGATCGCAAGCCGGTCGTGGCGCGAGGACCGCGCGCCGTTGGAGGCGATGGTGACCGCCTACGGGCGCCTGTCGGACGAGGCACGAGCCGGCGGCCGTGCCGACGGCGCCCGCCGGGCCGCGGCGCTCGCCGAGCTGCTCGCCGCCGTCCCGCGGTCGCGGCGGCCCGCCGTCCGGCTGCTGGCCCGGATGAGCGCCGCGATGCTGCCGCTGCGCGAGGTCGGCAAGGGCTCGTTCCTCCGCGCCCTGGACGTCTCGCGCCACGCCGCCCGGGCCGCCGGCCGACTGCTCGCGGCCGATGGCGTCCTCGAGGACGCGGAAGACGTGTTCCTGCTCCGGACCGACGAGCTGCTGCACGGTCCCCCGGACGACGTGCGCGAGCTCGTGGCCGCCCGTCGGGCCCAGCGCGCGGGGTTCACCGAGCTGTGCCTGCCGGAGCTGTGGACCGGCCCCACCACGGGCCTCCCCGTCGAGGCCGCCCCGACCGAGCGCGGAGACGCCACCACCGATGCCCTGTCCGGCATCGGCGCGTCGCCGGGACGGGTGACCGCCCGTGCCCGGGTGATCGTGCGGGCCGTCGACTGCGACCAGCTGCAGCCGGGCGAGATCCTCGTCGCCGCGGTCACCGATCCGAGCTGGGCGGCGGCGTTCCCGCTCGCGGCGGCGCTCGTGACCGACATCGGCGGCGCGGTGAGCCACGCCGCGATCGTCGCCCGCGAGATGGGCCTGCCGTGCGTCGTCAACACCCAGACGGCCACCCGGAGCATCCGCACCGGAGACCTGCTGACCGTCGACGGCACCACCGGCGCGGTGACGGTCACCGAACGGGCATCGGACCCGGCCGACGCGCCCGATGCTGCTCCCGACCGGGCGACGGCCGGGGCCGACATCACCGCGCCGGCGACCGAGACCGTGCCGGAGGCGGTGCCGGCGACCGGTACCGCGTCCGACCCCACGACGACGACCGGTGTCGCGTCCGACGCCATCACGACCGACGACACAGCGGCCCCCGTCCCGTCCACGGCGGACGGAGACGACACCCCCGACGCCCCCGCCTCGCTTGCGATCCTGCGCGTCGTCGCGCTCAAGGGCCGTGCCGCACGCGAGGTCGTCGTCGAGGCCCTGGGGGTGCCCGCCGGCGAGGTCGATGCGGTGCTCGACGCCGCGATCGCGGCCGGCGACGTCAAGGACGCCCGCGGCGCGGTGCGACTGACGCCGTCCGGTCGCGAGCGCCTCACCGGACTGCTCGCGGCGGAGCGGGCGACGGTCGACGGCGAGCGGATCGCCGCCGCCTACGAGCGCTTCCACGCCCCCAACCACGCCCTCAAGGAGCTCATGACGCGGTGGCAGATGCGGGACGGCCGGCCCAACGACCACGCCGACGAGGCCTACGACGCCGCGGTCGCCGCCGAGCTCGTGGAGCTCCACGGCAGCGTGCGGCCACTGATCGACGAGCTGGCCGAGACCGCGCCCCGCCTGGTGCCCTACGGCCCGCGCCTGCAGCGTGCCACCGACGCGGTCGCGCAGGGCGATCACGAGTACCTCGCCAAGCCGCTGCTGGACAGCTTCCACACCGTGTGGTTCGAGCTGCACGAGGAGCTCATCGATCTGCTGGGACTGACCCGCGAGGACGAGGCGCGCGCCGGGAGGGCCGCCTGATGCCCGTCGTCCTGGACGGCACCCGTCCGCTGGAGCGCGCCGACGTCGGCGGCAAGGCGTGGGGCCTCAACCGGATGCGGGCGATGGGACTGCCGGTGCCGCCCGCGTTCGCCCTGCCGACCGCCCACTGCGCCCCGGTCGCCCGCGACGGTGCGCTGTCGGACGCGATCCGCGAGCAGCTCCGCGACGGCATCGCCTGGATCGAGCGGGAGATGGAGCGGACGTTCGCGACGGGTCCGCGGCCGCTGCTCGTGTCGGTCCGCTCCGGGGCCGCCAACAGCATGCCCGGGATGATGGACACGATCCTCAACCTCGGGATGACCGACGAGCGCGAGCGGGCCGTCGCCGCCGAGACCGGTGACGCGACGTTCGCCGCCGACGTCGCCGCGCGGTTCCGCCGCCAGTTCGAGGAGGTCGTCGGGGCGCCGGCGCCCGCCGACCCGTGGGCCCAGCTCGAGGCCGCGGCGCTGGCGGTGTTCACGTCGTGGACGTCGCCGCGCGCGGTGACCTACCGCGAGCACCACGGCATCGCCGGAGACGGGGGGACCGCGGTGACGGTCCAGGCGATGGTCTTCGGCAACATCGGGGACCGATCCGGCACCGGGGTGCTCTTCACCCGCAACCCGCTCACCGGCGACGCCGCGCCGTTCGGTGAGTACCTGCCCGGCGGGCAGGGCGAGGACGTCGTGTCGGGCCGCCACGACCCGCTGCCGCTGACGGCGATGGCCGAGCGCGAGCCGGCCTGCCACGCGGCGCTGCTCGACGCGGCCCGGTCGCTGGAGGCCGACGCCCGCGACGTGCAGGACATCGAGTTCACCGTCCAGGAGGGCCGGCTGTGGCTGCTGCAGACCCGGGCCGCCAAGCGCTCGCCGGACGCCGCGATCCGTCTGGCGGTGGCGCTGGCCGACGAGGGCGTCCTCTCCCCCACCGACGCCCTGGGCCGCGTGTCGGCCCAGGACCTGACGTCGGTGCTGCGCCCCCACATCGACCCGGTCGCCCGCCGGAACGCGACGGTGCTGGCCACCGGTGAGCCGGCCTGCCCCGGGGTGGGCGTGGGCGTGGTGGCCGACGACGCCGAGACCGCGGAGGACCTCGCCGACGACGGTGACATCGTGCTGGCCCGCCCGACGACCGACCCCGACGACGTGCACGGCATGATCGCGTCGTCCGCGGTGATCACCGAGCTCGGCGGATCGACCTCGCACGCCGCGGTGGTCTGCCGCGAGCTCGGCCGCCCGTGCGTCGTCGGGTGCGGGGCGGGCACGCTCGCCCCGTTGACGGGCCGACAGGTGACCGTCGACGGTGCGACCGGCGACGTCTTCGACGGGATCCTCCCCCTCGTCCACCGCGACCCGGCCGCCGACCCCGACCTGACCCGGCTGCGGGCGTGGGCGAAGGCCCACCCCGACGCCGCCGCGCACCTGGCCGGACGGCTCTGACGCCTCCCACCGGCAACCTCACCGGCAAACCCACCCTGAGACACAGAGCGGGGTCGGGGGGGGTCGGGGGGGGTCGGTGGCCGGGTCGGCGACCTCGGTGGGGTGGCGTCAGAACCTTCCGACAGGTGGTGGTTCGTGACGCCGCCCCTGGTGAGGCCGACCTGGTCGCCGACCTCGGGTCGGGCGGCGTCAGAACCTTCCGACAGGTGGTGGTTCGTGACGCCGCCCCTGGTGAGGCCGACCTGGTCGCCGACCTAGGGTCGGGCGGCGTCAGAACCTTCCGACAGGTGGTGGTTCGTGACGCCGCCCGCGGGTCGGCCGCCCGCACGCCGCCCCCCGTACGCCACCGAGGCGACGCCGTCGGCCTATCGGCGGTCCGGGACGCCGGCCAGCAGGGCCTCCTCGAGGATCCGTACGTGCTCGAGCACCGCGGCGTCGTCCGCGAGCACCCGCGGCGTCTGCCCCCGCAGCTGGGCCAGGCCGAGGTAGTGGCTGTAGGCCAGTACCGCCCGGTGCTCGGCGACCGCCGCCGGCAGGCCGAGCTGCCCGAAGATCCGGCCGAGCAGGGCGAGCCGGGCCGCCGCCGCGCGGTCGAGGACCGCCGCGACGTCCGGGTCGTCCGCACCGGCCATGAACTGCAGGATCACCGTGGGTGCCTTCTCGACGCACGCGTAGAGCAACAGCCGGTGCAGCCGCTCACGCGGGTCCGTGATCGCGTCGAAGCGGGCGCCCAGCGCGACCACCTGACGGCGCTCCCAACGGTCCAGCGCCGCCCGGAGCAGCGCCTGACGGTCGGCGAAGTGGTGGTAGAGCCCGCCCTTGCTGACGCCGAGCCGGCGGGCGACGGACTGCACCGACAGGCCGCGCACCCCGGCGTCCTCGATGTCGTCCAGCGCCGCCGCGGCCCACGCCTCGGGCGACGTCAGCACCGGACGGCCGGCGCGGCTCACAGGGCGGTCACACCGCCAGGTCGGTCGGGGTCCCCGGGGCGAGCCACCGCACCCGGTCGGCCACCGGGGACGCGCCGAGGATGGCCTCGGCCTTGCTCCGGCCCTGGCGGAAGTGCTTCCAGCCCTCGAAGTGCAGTGGCACGATCGTCGTCGGATCGAGCTCGCCGCAGAGCTCCACCGCCTCCTGTGCGTTCATCGTGTACCGCAGCGGTCCCGACAGCCACGGGAAGGTCACGCCGCCCATGTGGACGATCACGGTGCCGACGTCGAGCTTCTTCGGGACCTCGCGCACGCCGTCGTAGAGGACGGTGTCGCCGGTGATCCAGAGCACGCCGTGCTCCTGGCCCGCCCACTTCAGCGCGAAGCCGACGACCTCGCCGACGATCGGCTTGGACCCGGGAGGCCCGTGCCGGCACGGCGTGGCGGTGATCTCGATCTGCTCCTTGCCGTCGGCGGCCAGGGTCGTCGTCTCCCACGGCTGCAGCCCGAGCGCGCCGCCGCCCAACCGCTTGGCCCCGGGGGCCGTCGTGATGATCCGGCCCATCCGGGGCAGCAGGTCGCGCCCGGTCGGGTCGAGGTTGTCGCCGTGGTGGTCGTGGGAGAGCAGCACCGCGTCGATCGGCTCCAGGTCAGCGAACGCGACCGCCGGGCCCTGGAGCTTCTTCGACGCCGTGCCCCAGCCGAAGAAGTAGCGCTTGCCGGGCGGGTCGAACGTCGGGTCGGTGAGGATCCGCCACCCCCCGACCTCGATCAGGACGGTCGGGCCGCCCACGTAGGTGATCTTGACGTCGCTCACGCGGTGCGCTCCTCGGGGAGGGGTTCCATTCGGGGACGTACGTTATCCGCTGTCCGGTGCCCGCAGGGGGCTTTCTCGGCGCGCCACCGCGCACATCCGCATAGCCCCAACCGGTCGATCGGCCGGATCTCCGGCGTCGACCATGTGGCGACGGTCCGGACGATCGACGGTGCGAGCGTCCGCCGCAGCGACCGGATCGACCCGGACGAGACCGGCGGGCTCACCGCCCAGGCCGCCGATCCGTCGCTGCTGGCGACGGTGCGCGGCCGGATGCGGCGGGGACGGTTCGTCAACACGATGGTGATCTCCGTCCTGGAGCGGCGAGCGAGATCGGCCTGCAGCGCGCGCTGGGCGCCACGCGCGGCCACGTCCGCGTCCAGTTCCTCGGCGAGTCGCTGCTGCTCTCGGGACTCGGGTAGGGGCCCGAAGCGCGTGGGGGGCCCTGGTCGTGCGTGCGCCCCAGCGACCAACGCGTGAACGGTCGGACACATGTACCTTCTTGCGGGTGGCGATCGGTCGTCTCACGTGGCAAGCCGCCGCGCTGCTGCCGGCGGGATCGTTCGCCGTTCACCACCTCCGGTACCACCTCGGGTCGCTGAGCGGCTCGTCGGCGACACATCACCACGGCCACGCGGAGCTGTCGGTCATGGCGCCGATCGCGACGGTGCTGCTGTTGGGGTGGATCACCCATGTCGTGATGACCGCGCTGCGTCCGGCGGTGTCGCTGCGACGCATCCGGTTCCGCACGCTGTGGTTGTGGGCCTCGCTCGCCTTGCTGGCGATCTACGGAGGCCAGGAGACGATCGAGGGTCTCCTCATGTCCGGCCATCCCGACGGGCCGGCAGGTGCGTTCGGTGGTTCGGGTTGGCTGGCGGTCCCCTTGTCGGTGGCCGTGGGTGCCCTCTGCGCCGGTGGGGTGCAGCAGGCGCGCCATGTCGCGTCGAGTCCGTCGTTCCTGCGCTTGTCGTCTCCCCGGCTCGCGCTTCCCGTCGCGACAGCGCAGCTCGTCTGGCTCGGCGGGCAACTGGTGGTGCCGTCCGGACCGGACGGATGGCGATGCTCGGGTCGAGGCCCTCCGCGCCGCGTGTGCTCGCAGCTCGCTCGCTGAGCGCCTTCGGGGCGTCGGCGAGTCGCCGCCTCACGCCGTAGGCGTGAGGGCCCGCGCCCCTGGACCGACGGTCCGGGCGCCGTGATCGCGTGCCCGGTCCGCCTGGCGGTGGGGCACGCGCGACCCACCACGCACACGCACCACTTCGGAGACCGATGTCCCATGCCTTCCCCTGCCGATGACCGCCGCGGCGCACGCCGCACCGCTCGCCCGTCGCCGCCCCCTCCCGACGCGCGCCCGCCCGTTCCCGACGATGACGACTGGCGCCTCAACCCGCGGGTTGCGTGGGCGACGACCCTGGCCGTCGCCCTGGTCAGCCTCGCCGTCCTGATCCTGCTGTTCTCGGGCAGCGGCGAGACCGCCGCCCCGCCGCCGGACTTCGTCACCGACCCCAGCGCCGCGCCGCAGGTCCAGCGCGTCGACGGGACCCTCGTCGTCGTGGAGCAGGACCGGCTCGTGCTCCAGCCCTTCAGCGGCGGTGCCGACATGGAGTTCACGATCGAGCCGGAGGACCGGGGCAACTTCGACATCGCGCACCTCCAGTCGCATTCGTCGGTCGCGTTGCCGACGCGGATCCACTACGAGCGCGTCGGCGACCGCCTCCTGGCGCGGTACAAGGAGGACGCTCCCGCCAACAGCCACCGCGAGGCCCAGGAGTGATGCGGCCCCTCCGCGATCGGCGTCGGGTCGGCCTCGGGTCGACGACCGCGACGGCTGTGCTCGCGTGGCCGTCGACCGCCGCAGCACACGGCGTGCAGGGTCGGGCGGAGACGCCGATCCCGATCTCGGCGTTCTTCTGGGTCGCCGCGATCGTCATGGTCGTCTCGTTCGTCGGCCTGGCGTTCGGCTGGTCGCGCTCGCGCCTGCAAACCGTTCCGTGGCGCCCGGTCCCCGCACGCTTCGAGCGTGTCGCTCGGGATCCGCGACTGCTGTGGACGGTGCGGATCGTCGTCCTGGTGCTGTTCCTGCTGGTCCTGGCGGCTGCGGCGTTCGGGTCGACCCGGTTGAACTCGAACCTCGCACCCGTGGCGATCTTCGTCGTCTGGTGGGTCGGCCTGGTGCCGGTGGTCGTGCTGCTCGGCGACGTCTGGTCGCAGGTCAATCCGTGGAGGACGATCGCGACGCTCGCCGGCTGGCACCGCCGCCAGGGACGACCGCTCCCGGCGTGGATGGGTTGGTGGCCGGCGGCGTTGCTGCTCGTGCTGTGGGCGTGGATCGAGCTCGTCTACCCGACGTCGGCCCGGCCGCGACTGATCGCGGCGTGGGTCGTCGCCTACAGCGCGGTGAACCTCGCCGGGATGTGGCGCTACGGCGTGGCGCGCTGGACGACCAGCGGTGATCTGTTCTCGGTCTACTCGCGCGTTCTCGCGTCGCTGTCGATCTGGGAGACACGCGAGATCGACGGACGCGATCGCCTGGGTCTGCGTCCCCCCGTGGTCGGGGTCGTGAGCCTCCCGGAGAGGCCGGGTCAGGTGATGTTCGTCGGAGCACTCGTGGCCACGGTGAGCTTCGACGGCCTGAGCGGCAGCACGTTCTGGGCCGAGCGCGACGTCACGGCAGCCGAGCGGCTCATCGATCTGGGGATCGGCAGCTTCACGGCCGGAATCATCGTCGCGACGATCGGGCTGCTCACGACGCTGGCGATCGTCATCGGCGGCTACCGCGCAGCGGCATGGTCGGCAGCCCGACTGGGCCGGTTCCCCGAGCCCTACCAAGCCGCCCGGGCGCTGGCCCACACGCTCGTGCCGATCGCACTGGCGTACTTCGTGGCGCACTACTTCACCCTGTTCGCCTTCGCCGGCCAGGACATCGTCCGGCTGCTGTCGGACCCGTTCGGTTCCGGGTGGAACCTCTGGGGCACCGCGGACTTCCGCATCGACTTCCAGCTCGTCTCGCCCAACCTCATCTGGGGCGTCCAGGTCACGGCGATCATCGTCGGCCACGTCCTCGGACTCGCACTCGCGCACGACCGCGCGCTGCAGCTGAGCCCCAGCCACCGCGCAGCGGTGCTGTCCCAGGCCCCGATGTTGGTGCTGATGGTCGCGCTGACCGTCGCCGGCCTGTGGTCCCTCTCCGAGGGCATGGCCAACGTCTGACCCACGGTGGTGGCGAGGGAGCCCCTCTCCCGCCACCACCGTGCCCACACCTTTCGACCCCCTTTCCCACCCATGCCCGCGCCGTCTCGCCCGTCCGTCCATCCGCTACCCGAAGAGCATCGATGAGCCCCCGCCGGGCCGTGGTCGCCGTTGGCGTGACGATCGGCGGTGGGCTCGTGCTCGCGTCGCCGGCCACCGCGCACGGCCTGACCGGCAACCAGGACCTGCCGATCCCCCAGTGGATGTTCGCGTGGGCGGCGGCGATCGTGCTCGTCCTCTCCTTCATCGGCCTCGCCGCCCTCGCGCCGCGCTCGGTGCTGCGCGACGGGGTGTACGAGCGGCACCTCACCGGTCCGGTGCCGGTACCGATCCAGGTCGCCGGCGGGACGCTCGGCGTCCTGCTCTACACCGGGCTGATCTACGCCGGGCTCGTCGGCACCGACGAGCCCCAGCAGAACATCGTCCCGACCTTCGTCTACGTCGTCTTCTGGGTGGCGGTGCCGTTGCTCAGTGCCCTGATCGGTGACGTGTTCGCCCTCTTCAACCCGTGGCGCGCGATCGGTCGGGCGACCGGCTGGCTCGTCCAGCGCCTGCGGACCGACGGCGCCCCGTCACCCCTGGCCTGGCCCGCGCGCCTGGGGGCGTGGCCGGCCATCGTCGCGCTCGTCGCGTTCGGCTGGGTGGAGCTCGTGCTGCCCGAACGGGACGATCCGAGGACGCTTGCGCTGCTGGGCCTGATCTACGGGATCGTCCAGCTCGTCGGAATGGCGCTCTACGGCACGCGCGAGTGGAACCGGCGTGGTGATGGCTTCGCGGTGTACTTCGCACTCTGCGCGGCGCTATCGCCACTGCGCTGGGGCCGCGAGGGCCTCCGGCTGCGCGCGCCACTGGCCGGCACGGTACGGCTCCGCGCGGAGCGGACCCTCGTGCCGCTGGTCTGCACCCTCATCGGCATCACGACGTTCGACGGCCTCGGCGAAGGCAGCCTCTGGCGGCCGGTCTCGGAGACCCTCGCAGAGCCCCTCGAGGCCCTCGGGCTCGGCTGGAGGCCGATCTCGATGATCACCGGCACGATCGGCCTCCTGGCGACCCTGGGACTGGTCGGGCTCCTCTACCTGGCCGGGTGTCGGGGCATGGCACGCGCCGGCCGCGGAGTCGACACCCGTCGCCTCGCGGAGGCGTTCGCGCACACGCTGATCCCGATCGCCCTCGCCTACGTCCTGGCCCACTACGTCGGCCTGCTCGCCTACCAAGGCCAAGCACTCGGGTACCTCGCCTCCGACCCGCTCGGCGACGGCACCGACCTCCTCGGCACCGCGTCCACCCGCATCGACTACTCATGGATCAGCGGCAACACCATCTGGTACATCCAAGTCGCGGCGCTCATCACCGGCCACGTCGCCAGCCTCTGGCTCGCGCACGACGGGGCCCTGGCCATGTTCTCGAGCCCACGACGGGCGATGCGCTCGCAGGGCTCGATGCTCGCGGTCATGGTCGCCCTGACCGGCCTCGGACTCTTCCTCATCTCCTGACAACACCCGCACAGGCTGACCGGCCATTCCGCAGACGCGTTGCCGCACAGGTCGTTGCGCTCCGGTGACGCCGGTCGGGCGCCACCGCCGGCGTCAGCCCCGCGCGTCCGGCACGTACCGGCGGCGCCGGACCGCCCGACCCACGATCTGCCCCGCGAAGCCGGCGGCGTCGAAGTGCTCGCGCCACCGCACCAGGTGGCCGTCGTCGAACTCGAACACGCCGGCGACGGTCGCCGAGGCGATGATCGTCCCGTCGGCGCGCAGCAGGTGGTCGATCCGCTCGGTCAGGACGACGTTCCCGACCCGGGCGATGTGCGGCGTCTCGACGACGATGGTCGCCAGCCCGAGCGTGCGGCGCGCCAGCCGCAGGAACCGGACCGCCTGGTCGGGGCCGTGGGTGATGGCCATCGGGCGCTGCTCCCACGGGCACCCGGGCGCCATCACGTCGTGGAACGACGCGCACATCGCGTCGAACGACACGCCCCACCGTGCCAGGAAGTCGAGCGTGATCTGCGTCGGGTCATCCCCGGACGGGGCCCCCTCCACGGGGAGCGGAGCGGTCATCGCGACCCGCCGCGTCGCCCGGCGGGGATCACGGCCACGACCGCGACGCGAGACCGAGATGGTCCCTCACGGCCCGTCCTTGTGCAGGCGCGGGTAGGACGCGGTCTTGCCGTCGAACGTCCACGGGCCCTGCGTGCGGCACGGTGGCGCACCGCCGAACGGCGGGACGATCAGCGGGTTGTCCTTGTTGCGGCAGTCGTACGCCGACAGGACGCCGTGCTTGGCGATGTCGTCGGTCGACCCGGGCCGCGGGTACGGGTTGGCGGTGTTCGTCGGCAGCTTCTTCGTGTAGCCACCGATGATCTCGTTCCAGAGGCTCAGCACGCCGGATGCGGTGTGTGCCCGCTTGCCGGTGATGTCGCTCACCGCGACGCCGTTGACGAGGCTCGACACGATGCCGAAGTTCGCGACGAACGAGTCCTTGCTCGCCGACGCGAGCTTGAGGAACGGGATCAGCTCGCGCAGGCTGTCGTAGATCGGGGCAGCCGACGGACCGGTCGCGTTGAGGATCCGCTCCAGGGCCGGGGCCGCGGTCGTGAGGCTGCGCAGCACCGGGGTCAACCGGGCGAAGGTCGTGCGGAAGGCGGGCAGCTCCGTGCGCAGGCTGACCACGGCCGGTTCGAGCCGCGCCGCGGTCGGCCGGAGCGACGCGACGGCCCGGCGCAGGTCGGGGCTGGCCGCACCCAGCTGACCCGACGCGCTCCGCAGCTGATCGAGGAACGGCGGCAGCGCGGCGATCGTCCGCTCCAGGTCGCGGTTGCGCTCGGCCGTGGCGGTGAAGAGCCGGTCGCCCTCGCGGATCGCGGCCCGGAGCGGGGCGACGCGCGCGGCGGCGGCGGTGAAGACCGTGTCGGCACCGGCGATGAGCCTCCGCGTCGGCTCGGCCTGGTCGCGGAGGACGTCGACGAGCTCGCTCGTGCTGCGCACGGCCGGCGCGGCACGGCCCAGCGCCTCGTTGAGGTCGGCGCTGCGACCCTTGAACGCGCGCGCCGTCCCCTCCGCCATCGACCGCAGCTGCTTGCGCGTGGCCGGGTCGAAGGCCTGCAGCACGTCGTCGAGTCGCTCCGTACGTCGGACCTGACGGGCGGGGATCCGCCCGCCGTCCTCCACGATCGCCGCCCGTGGCGACCCGGGCGCGAGCTCCAGGTACCCCTCGCCGAGCAGCGACTTGCTGCGCACCGTCGCCCGCACCCCGCGCCGCAGCGGCGCGTAGTCGCTGTCGATCTCGACGGTCAGGTCGACGCCGCTCTCCCGCCGCTCGACGTCGCGGATCCGGCCGATCGACACGCCGGCCATGCGCACGTCGGTGTTCTCGAACAGGGCGTCGGCCGACGGGACCTGCACGTGCACGCGGTATCCGTATGCGCTGAAGGGCATCGCGCCGCCGAACCCGCGCCACAGGCCGAGCGCGAGGAGCGTCGTCGTCAGGACGAAGAGGATGGGCAGGACGATGAACCGCCACCCGGGCGCCTGGGTGAGCATGTCAGCGGCCTCCGGCGGGCGCGCCGGTCAGCGCGGTGTTGTCGGTGTTGGGGCACGAGTTGACCGTGCCGGTGGCGAGCTTCATCAGCAGGCCGATCTCTCCCGCCGCACCGAACTGCGTGCAGTTGAGGTTCAGCAGGACCCGGACGATGTTGCCGTGGGCGTCGCCGGTGGTGGAGAACGTGTTGAAGTTGTGGGCGGCCCACGCCAGCCAGAAGAGCGTTCCCTCCTGCTGACCCGGCGGGTTGTAGCCCACCTGGTTGAGGAGGTAGGTCGCCAGCTGCGTCACCCGCGAGAGGTCGGGCAGCAGGTCGCTCGTCGACTGCAGTGCCGGACCGAGCGCGGCCGCGAGGGGCTGGAGCTCCTTGGTCGCGGGCCGGAACTCCGTCCGCAGCGTCGTGGCCAGCTCGTCGGCGACCGGGCCGAGGGTGCGCAGCGTGCGCGGCAGCCGTCGGACCGGGGGCGTCAGCGCCTCGATGGTCGGCTTCAGGCTGGTCGCCAGCTGCCCGGTCGTGCGGAGCGCGTCGCCGGCGGTGTCGAGCGCGCCGGGGAGCTCGGTGAGCGTCTGGCGCAGCGGCTCGTCCTGCCGGGCCAGAGCGCTCAGCGTCCGGTTGCCGGTCACGACCAGGTCGGCGAGCCGGCCGTCGCTGGCCGCGGCGCGCGTCACCCGCGACACGTTGGACACCAGGCGCGCGACCGACCGCTGACGGCGCGCCAGCACGCGGGTGACCTCGTGGAGCTGATCGACCGTGGGACCGAACGCCAGCAGCACCTTGCGCAGGTCGGGGGCGCGGCCCTCGACGCCGCGCCCGACCCCGTCGAGCAGCGTCACGAGGAAGTCGCGCGTGTCACCGTCGAGGCTCGACATCAGGTCGGCCAGCGGCACGGGCGACGACGTGCGCGACCGGGGCACCGTCCCGCCGTCGGGCATCAGGGGCCCGCCCGGGGTGCCGGGGGAGAGCTCGATCCGCATGTCGGACAGCGGGGTGATCGGGCGCAGCGCCACGCGCGCGTCGCGACGCACCTCGGGGAGCTTGTCGCGGTCGATGCGCAGGGTCACGACCGCCTGGCGCTCCTCGAGCCGCGCTTCGCTGATCGATCCGACCTTGACGCCCGCGACGTTCACCGCCTGCCCGAGTCCCGGCGCCACGCCGTCGGCGGCCGGGAGCACCGCCCGCAGCGTGTAGGTGTCCTGGAACGGCACCGGCAGTCGCTGCTTGAGCAGAACGTACCCGGCCGACACGAGGCCGAGTCCGGCGAGGAGCAGGATCGGCAGGAGCCGCTTGAGGGTCGTGCTCATCGGGACTCCTTCCCGGTGGACCGCGCGCGGCCCATCGCCCGCGCGGCAGCGTCGGCGCTGCCGCGATCGCGTGCGGCCGTCGACGGCCGCGCCGGCCCGTGCGCACCGGCGCCCCGGGTCGTCCCGGCCGGGGTCGCGTCGTCCCCGAGCGCGGTGCGCAGGCGGCGCAGGCGGCGGGTGACGTCGGCCTCGTCCGGTGCCTTGGCCTGCCCCCCGGCGGCGGGCTGCAGGCCCTGGAACGGCCGACCCTGGGTCATCTGCGACAGGTCGGGGATCTTCTGGTCCTCGCACGGCTTGTCGACGCGACGGGCGGGACGGCGACCGTGACCGAGCCACTTGGGACTGACACCGACGACGTTGGCACCGCCGAGGACGTTGATCGTGTCCTTGAGTCCGGGCAGGACGCCGGCCAGCGACGTGTCGCCCTCGGTGAGCCCGGCGCGGATCGTCGTGCCGTTCGCGTCGAACGCCGGCGACGCCGCCGCGAGACCCGAGAACGCGTGCAGGAGCTCCAGCCACGCGGGCTGCTCGAGGGTCAGCGGCCCGTCGGGCACCTGCTGCGAGAGGCCCGGGACGACGACCTTGCTGATGCAGCGGCCGATCGGCCCGGCGTACGGCATCAGGAACGAGAGCTGACGCTCGACGGTCGGCAGCGCCGTCACGGGACGGTCGAGGAGCCGCACGAGCCGCGACAGCTCGTCCGGGAGCGCGGTGCTCGCCACCTGGGCGAGGGCACGGTTGACGGCCGGAACCTGTCGCGGCAGCTCGCGCAGGACGGGCCGCAGGTCGACGGCGAACCGCTCCAGCGACGGCAACACCCCGTCGAGCGACGTCAACGCGGCCGGTGCGGTCTGCAGGAGCCTGTCGGCGGCCGGGACCGCTGCGCGGAGATCCGCGTCGCTCGAGGCCAGCACCCCGATCACCCGGCGGTAGTTGGTGATGATGTCCGCCAGGTCGTCGGGATGCTCCGCGAGCTGCTGGGTCAGCGTCGACGCGTCGCGCAGCGCGGCGCCCAGGTCGCCCTGCTTCTGCCCGCGGAAGGCGCGCGCGGTGTCCTCGACGGAGCGCAGCGAGCGGTCCAGCGCACGGGTCGCGCTGCGGAACCCGGCGACGCCGCCGTCGGGCGACCCGACGGGTCCGAGCCCGGCGGTGAGGTCACCGATGAGTTGGCTCAGACGGTCACGGACGGGCGTCTCGAGCGTCGTGAGCAGCTCGTCGAGCTGGACCACGCGGGAGGTGAGTCGCACCGGCACGGTGTCGCCTTCGCGCAGCGGCGCGGCGGCGGTGCTGCCGGTCGAGACGTCGAGGTAGAAGTTGCCCTCGAACGCCAGGCGGGGCCGCACGGTCCAGCGGTCCTGCGCGCGCAGGACGGGGGCGTCGGACTTGAGGTTCACCGTCACCAGCGCGAGTCCGTCGGCCGCGTGGGCCAGTCCGGTGACACGACCGATGTCCAGCCCGGCGACGCGGACGGGGTTGCCCTTGCGCAGCTGCGACGTGTCGCGCAGCGTGACGTGCACGGTGGTACCGCCCTGGAAGACGGACTGGCGCCCGAACGCGTAGACGATCACGGCGGCCAGGCCGATCACGACGACGAGCGCCGCGATGAGCGGTCCGCGCGATCGCGATCGACGGACCGGGGAGCGCCGGGCGGTCATCGGGTCAGCCCCTGCGGGATCGGGTTGAACAGGCCGACCGCGCGCGCCTGGCGGGTCATCTCGGGATCGACGGTCGTCTCGACGTGCGACCGGCTCTGCGCGCCCGGCGGGTTGGTGAGCGACCGGCGGTCGAACGAGAACGGCTCGTTGCCGGCCTCGCACTCCTCGGCGTTCTGGTTGGGCGTGTAGTTCAGGTGGAGCCCGGGCAGCTTCTCGCCGTTCTGCAGCATCTCGAGCGGGCTGGAGCCGCCGAGCGACTTCAGCCGCACGCCGATCACCGAGGGGCCCTCGCCGTAGCCGTTGTCACCGAACACCGAGGTGATGTTCTGGGCGAACACCGCGACCGAGTTGCAGTGCACCTGCGCGTCGGCGGATGCCGCGACGACCGGCTCGGCCGCGACGAACGTGTCTCCGACCTTGCGGACGAGGCCGTCGACCTCGGGCCGCTCTGCCAGCGTCCACAGCGCGTCGCCGGCCGCCTGCAGCCGCGGGTTCGCGGGACGGAAGGCCCGGAAGGCGACCGTCGCGTCGTCGAAGAGGTCGTTCAGCTGCTTGAGCCCGGCCGGAAGCTGCAGGGCCGCGGGCCGCAGGCGCGCCGACACGTCGGCGAGGTCATCGAGCGCCGGCCGCAGGCGGGTCAGGGCCGTGGTCGCCGTCGTGGCGGTCCCGGGGATCCGGTCGATCGTCGCTCCGAGCGCCGGGCGGCTGCGCGACAGCGCACCGAAGGTGGTGGCGGCGCTGCCGACCCCGCGCTCCATCGCGGGCCGCTCGGCCGAGAACGCGCCGATCAGCCGCTCGTAGCTCGCGATCGCCGGACCGAGCCTCGTCGCAGCGTCGGCGAGGTTGTCGGTGACCTCGCGCAGCGGGGCGAGCAGGCGCCGCGTCAGCGAGACGGTGTCTCCGAGCGCGGCACCGCGCCCGATGAGCCCGTCGCCCAACGCCGTGATCGAGCCCTGCACGCTGCGACGGGTCCCCTCGTCGAAGACGTCGAGCAGGTCGGTGAGCTCCACCCGCTCGCGTGCCTGTCGCAACGGCAGCGTGTCGCCGTCGCCGATCGAGCGCTTCGACCGGCCGGGCACGATGTCGAGGTACGTCGCCCCGAGGACCGACGCCGGGCGGACGGACACCGTCGAGTCGACCGGGATCCGCCCCACGTCGGCGGGCAGCTTGACCTCGGCCCAGGCGCGCAGGCGCGCGGACGGGTCGACGGCCGACGGCGACACGGCACCGATCTCCTCCACCAGGCCGACCCGCACCCCCGCGATGCGCACCTGGCTGGCGCGCACGAGGCGGTTCGCGTCGGGAAGCTCGACCCGGAAGGTCCGGTACTCCTTGAGCGGCAGCCCCGAGTTGGCGCCGTACGACACGTACACCGCCACGAGCAGGCCGATGATCGCCACCGTGCCGACGACGGCGAGCCGCCAGTCCGGCGAGCGCCGGCGCCGGGGCGGACGGGAGCGGACAGGTCCGGTCATCGGTTCGAGAGCACGCGGTCGAGGACGGTCTTGAGGTCGCGAGCCGTGCGCTCCGGCAGCGCCTTGGCGATCTGCTTCGGGTCGGCGGCCATCCGCCGGACCCGGGCCTCGGAGGGCAGCGACGGGTCGTTGCTCGGGATCTGCCCCTTGCCCGGGGCGTTGAACTTGGCACTGCACCCCGGGGCGTCGTTCTGCATGATGCAGCGCAGGTCGAGGTTCACGTTGAGGCTCGCCGAGTGCCCGACCGCGTCGTACGTCGCGGTCGCGGTCGAGAGCGCGTAGAAGATGTCCTGCAGGTACTCGAGCCCGCCGGCCTCGCGGGTGCTCTCCAGCAGCCGGCGAGATTCCTTCACGCCCGCGCTCGCACGACCGGTGGATCGCGTCAGCTCCTGCACCAGCGGCGTCGCCGGGACGGCGGCCCTGCGCAGGCTCTTGACGGCGGGACGGAACCCCTGCAGGGCGGGGATCCCCTGGCGGGCCAGCGGCTCGGCGATGTCGGTCAGTCGGCGCAGCTGGGGCGCCGCGGCCCGCAGCGCGTCGGCCGTCGGGGTCAACCGCGAGCCGACGTCGTCGAGACTGGCGAGCGATCGCTGGGCCTCGCGCAGCAATGCGGGCAGGCGCCGCACGCCCTGCTCCAGCTTCTCGCTGCGGCCGGCGGTCAGCTCGGTCACGTCGGCCGCGCGGCCGACGAACTCGGTGACGTCCTTCGACCGGCGACCGAGCGCGTCGAGGACGTCGTCGGTGCTGACGATCGCGCGGTCGAGCGCATCCTGCT
Organism: Solirubrobacteraceae bacterium; assembly: GCA_050252545.1. Classification (GTDB taxonomy): domain Bacteria; phylum Actinomycetota; class Thermoleophilia; order Solirubrobacterales; family Solirubrobacteraceae; genus Patulibacter. The sequence goes on along the minus strand of JBFWKS010000007.1, from coordinate 4,070 downwards.
GCGAGCCGACGACCGCGAGCATCCGGCGGGTGTCCTCCAGCGCCGGGTTGGCACGGCGCAGCAGGGCGTTGAGATCCTCGCCACGCCCGGCGGACGCGATGCCCAGCTCGGTGAAGATCGCCCGGATCCGTTCGTCGACCGGCAGCGGGAAGGTGTCGAGGACGTCCTGCAGCTGCACCGATGCCGACGTGCGCGACAGCGACACCGTCGGCAGGTCGTCGCGCTCCGCCAGGTCCGGGCGTCCGGGGGTGCCGGTCTCGCACTGGATGAAGCTCTCGGCGATGAAGCCCTCCGGCAGGATCTTGCAGGAGGCGTCGTCGCGGAACGGGCCGAAGTCCGAGTCGATCTTCAGGACGAACCGCGCCTTGTTGGTGCGGGTGACCGAGACGTCCTCGACGCTGCCCACCCGCGCACCGGCGATCTTCACCAGCTGGCCGGGGACGATGCCCTGCGCGGTGTCGAACTCCGCGGCGAACCGATAGGGCGCGTTGCCCTGCTCCCGCGCCAGCAGCGCGACGGCCACGACGGCGACCAGCAGGATCAGCGGCGCGATGAGACGGCGCATCACTTTCCGTTCCCCTTCAGGGCGGCGATCCCGCCGTCGTCGTCGGGGTCCCGCGCGGGCAGGTCGAACGCGGAGCTGCGGGGGTCACCGACGCAGTCGGTCGACGTGCGACAGACCGCGGTCGGGTTGTTGACCAGCGCCGACATGTTCTGCGACGGGTCGCAGAGGCCCTCGCGCGGCATCCACGGGTTGGAGCCGTCCGGTGCCGGGGGCGCGGAGCCGCCGGGACAGCGGGCGTTCTGGTTCTGGGTGGCGTTGAAGACGCCGGGGAGCAGGCCGCCCGCGGTCAGGCCCGGGATGAGCGGCGAGAGCGCGCCGCCGACGAGCGACTGGAGGCTCTGGACGAACTCGATCCGCAGGTAGTGGCCCTGGCCGTTGTATCCGCCGGATCCGATGGTCAGCAGACCGTTGAGGACGCCGAGCAGGAAGTCGGATCCGTAGAACCGGGTGGCCTCGAGGATCGGGTTGGCCGCCTTCATCGCGGTGGCGAGCGACCGCACGCCGTCGACGGTCGGCTGTTCGAGCTCGGGCAGCCCGTCGAGCGCCGTCTTGAGCTTGGGCAGCAGTGCGCTCGTGCGGCGGACGACCGGCGTGAGCCGCGTGAGCGCCTTGGGCAGACGGCGCAACGCGAGCGGCACGCCCTTCTGCGACGCCGGCACCAGGCGCAGCGTCGGACGGAGCGCCTGGACGGTGCTCGCGGTCCGTTCGAGGGTCCCGCCGGCCAGGCGCAGCACCGGCGGTGCCTGCCGGAGCACCCGCTGGAGCTCCTCGCGTCGGTCGGCAAGAGCGCCGAACGCGACGGCCGTGTCGGCCACGGCGTCGTCCAGGTCGCTTCCTCGGCTGGCGATCGCCTCGAGCGTCGTCGCACCGGTGCCGATGACCCGCTCGAGCGCCGGACGCTGCGCGACGATCTCGCTCGCGAGCTCGTCGACCTCGACCAGCGCGGGGTTGATCTTGCGCAGCACGCGGTTGAACGACGTGGCCCCGGACCCGGCGTACAGCGCCGCGCCGTCGGTGAACAGCGCGCGCAGGTTGCGGCGCTCCTTCGGCCCGACCGAGCTGAGGATGGCGTCGAGGTCGACGATGCCGCGGGTGTCGGTGGCCGGGAGCGTCGCACCGTCGGCCAGGGCGGGCAGGTTCGTGGGCCCCGGGGTGAGCGCGACGTAGCGGTTGGTGAGGGTGGCCTGCCCGACCGCGCGGATCTGGGCGCGGGTGCCCTCGTTCAGTGGGATGAACTCGTCGTCGGTGATGCCGAGCTCGATGTCGGCCTGACCGTCGTCGCTGATGGTGATCCGGTCGATCTGCACCCCACCGACCTGGACGAGGCCGCCCTTGACGAGCTGCCCGGCGTTGGCGAACCGGACGTGGACCCGGTAGTCGCTGCCGCCGGAGAACCACACCAGGTAGACGACGAGCGCCGCGACGGCCACGAGCCCACCGGTCAGCAGGGTGCGGAGGTTGCGGGTCCGCATCGGTCAGCCGCCGATCGGGGGGACAGTGGCCCGCCCGGGGCCAACATGGACAGGTGTGGCGGGATGCACGATGCGCATCGGTCAGCCGCCGATCGGGAGTCGTGGGACGCCACCCCAGAACAGTTGGGATCCGAGGATGCCGATGACGTGGATGCCGATGAGGTTCACGATCATCGCCCGGGCGGTCGCGGTGCCGACCTCGACGGGACCGCCGCGCACGCGGTAGCCGTAGTAGCAGCCGACGAGCACGACGAATCCCGACATGGCGATCGTCTTGATGCCCGAGAACAGGTAGTCCTGCGGCGACTGGAACTTCCAGAACAGCTCGAAGTACCCGCCGGCCGAGACCTGCTGCAGCTGCACCACCACGGAGATGAACGATCCGAGATAGCAGACGACCAGGGCGACCGCGAACATGAACGGCAGCACGAGCAACGTCGCCATCAGGCGCGTGGTGCACAGGTACACCAGCGAGTCCATGCCCATCACGTCGAGGGCGTCGACCTCGTCGGTGATCTGCATCGTCCCGATCTCGGCCACGAACCCCGTCGAGACCTTCGCGGCCATCATGTACCCGAACGCGTACGGCCCGATCTCCCGCAGGTCCGCGATCGCGGCGAAGGCCCCGGCGACCGACGGCGTTCCGACCTGCTGCGCCGCGTAGGCGCCCTGGATCCCGATCACCAGGCCGAGGGCGAACACGAGCCCGAGCACGATGAGCGCCGAGCCCGTCACCAGGATCGACGCCTGCCGCAGCACCTCGGACCGGTAGGTCACCCACGCCTTGGCCGACACGGCACCGCGGACGACCTGCCACGAGAAGAACGACGTGTCCTGCACCCAGGACCAGCCGTCGCGGGCCCGGGTCGCGAGGCCGTTGGACGACAGCGAGGAGGCCATCGTCAGCGGACCTCCGACAGGATCGGGTTGGTCGCCAGCAGGAACTGCGTGAAGACGTAGTCCATCGCCCCGATCGACAGGAACGCGATCACGACGGCCTGGTTGACCGCGCGCCCGACGCCCTCCGCACCACCGGCGGCGTTGGTGCCCTTGTAGCAGCAGACCAGCGCGATCATCGTGCCGAAGAGCCCGCACTTGACGAACGACGCACCGAGCTCCAGCGGCGTCGCGGTCTCGAAGAACGTCGCGAAGAACGGTCCGAGCGGCGCGCCGTTCTGGATCACGACCATGATCGCCCCGACGACCCCGGCCAGCAGGGCCACGATGTCGCAGAGGACGGTGACGAGGATGATCGCCAGGACCCGCGGGACGATCAGCGCCCGGACCGGGTCGATCCCGAGCACGCTCAGCGCGTCGGTCTCCTCCCGCACCTGACGCGCACCCAGATCGGCACAGACCGCGGTGCCGACGACGCCCGCGATGACGATCGCCGTCACGAACGGCGCGAACAGCCGGACCACGATGATCACGTACAACCCGCCCAACCGGTCCAACGCCCCGAACAACCCCAGGAAGTTCACCGCCTGGATCCCTGCCGGCCCGAACGACAACGCGAACGACGTGATCGCCAGCGGCACGATCGCGATCTGGATCGCGAACCGGAACTGCGCCACGAACTCCGGTCCGTAGCCCCCGGGGCGGACCACCCGCAGCAGGACCTGCCACGCCAGGTGGAAGATCCCGCCGACCTCGACCACGATCCGCGGCGGGGACGGCAACGTGATGCGCGACGACGCACCGCTCATGCGGACGCCTCCGGGACGGGAGCCGCGTGGCGCCCGGGTTCGATGATCAGTACTGGTCGCAACATCGGTTCGGGGCACCCCACAGTGACCCCGCTCCTCTCTCAAACAGGCTGTCCGGACATAGTGCGTCGGGACGAGTCCGTTGGAACCTATCGTACTCGGACGCTCTGTGTGAGATTAATCTTCAAACCTGAGTCTCGATCATTTTATGTGGCCGAGCCGCCGCCGATCCGCGATGATTCTCTCCCTGGACGGCAGGACCAGCGCCCCACCCACAGCGACGAGCGCCCCGTCGCGGACGGAGCGTCGGCGGACCGAGACGCGGCG